>CAZSRX010000025.1:0-65698 GCA_964609675.1 uncultured Bacteroidota bacterium
AGAATCCTCCAGAAAATGAATCACACTTTTGTTCGGTTTAACTTAGGATAAACAAGGAAGTATCACATGAATACCCCAGTGCCTGTAAAAGGGATGGTAATCGTTATTACCATCATGTCCATGATCATGATGCATGGTTGTTCGCCGTCGCCGGAGACAAAGAAAGCGTCCCAAAAAGAAGCATTCACGCAGTTATTACTGTCAAAAAAATGGATAGGCAAGGTATCCAACCAGCCCGTCGAACTGGGTTTCACTATGGATAACAACGTATTGCAAGCCGAACTGATTTATACCTATTTTACGAAACCGGGAGTCCAAGAAAAAATGTCCGTAGAAATTACGGACACCGGGACGGTTTTTCTGAAGGGCACTTCTTATCAGCGCATCATCGGCTTGGGCAAGTTCGCTCTGGATACGCTTTCCGGTAAATTATCCGCCGATTCTGCTGAAATCAGCGGCACGATTCGCGATCCCTATCATCCGGAGGGCGCGCCCTGGTCAGTCTCATCCAGACAAAAAATTGAGGACGTGGATCTGCTGTTTGACATGAAAAAAGCCGAATCCGCACTATTAAACGGACAATGGGTCGGCGTCGCCCAAAATAAACCGGCCGTTATTCAATTCGGTGAAAAACAGGGAAACCTTACAGCTCAGATTAAAGTCGCAAAAACCACCACCAACCTGGAAGTGGATATTAACGAAAACGGTTTGCTTATTATGAAATCCCAGCCGAAGCCGTCCGGACAATCGCTGGTTACCGAAACGTATAACGGAAAATTCAATCCGGATTATCAGACAATCATTGGCGCCTATGAAAAAATCATTAAGCAGGGTTTTACGGAATCTTCTTACGGTGGCGCTTGGGGTTTTGAGAATAAAAAGAAATGATGAATTTCATAAAAATAACAGTGAAATATGTATTCTTTCATCTGCCGCTGGTATCATGGCCGTATCTTTATTGCCAGGATCAGTCCGATTCATCAGATTGCGCACCCTCTTCCAAATGGATACGCCTCCGGGAAATCAACGGCGAATGGGTGATTTATAAATACTGCTTTGCCGGAACCGCTTCGATTGAATTCTCAAAACAGGACGACGGCTCCATGATGCTGATCGTTTTTTCCGAACAGGATTCCGAGATATATAAAGCGCTCGAAACATACCGCGATAACGGCCGTTGCTGTCTCCTCATGAAAAATAATTATTCCCAATCGGGCGAAACAAGAGAGATATCGTTCCGTTATCTTGATGATTCAGACCATACGACCGAATGGGATTGGGGAGGCTCCACAGAAAAAGTTCGTTATGTATTGAGTAGATTTGAAAATGAAGTTCCCGTGCTTTATGAAAATAACGGCGATTGCAGGAAGCCGTGATCGGAGGTTACAGAACCATTGAAAACGCGACCGACCAATAAAGGCTGATTTTTTCAGGCAGTGCTTTTTAATTAGAGAGAATAATATAGATGAAATCAATGCTGTCCAAATCTGAATCATCACCGCATTCAACGAAGTGCCGACAAAGGTTTTGATCTTGAGATTTTGTTTGATCCATTTAAAAAAACTTTCAATTTGCCAGCGATCCTGATAGATGCGCGCAATCGTCGTTGCGCCCCAGTAACTGATGAAACACCCTCTCAAACAACGGCCAGGGACGCTGTTCGTTCGCATAGGCCAACGTCGACCGGAGGGGCGCCTTCTGAAGTCCTAAATGCTTGACCTTGCCAAGGCTGCAGGCGATACCGCCACATATTTCCCGTAAGGAATGGGCTTTTCCAACCTGGCAAAATAACATGGCTACAAATTGATCCCAACAACTGAAACCTTTGGAGCCTTTCTCGGCCTTCAACGCTTTAACCTCCAGATAAAATTCATACCGAGAAAATATTTGTAGAATTTGTCCGAAAACGCTATTACATTGATTCAAGAGGAAGTCCTTTCTGCATCGTTTTTTTTTGTTACAACTTAAATTTATGCAAAAGCGCTTCCTCTTTTTAAATTTATTTTGGAAAGATGTATCGGAAAATGTTTAAATATTTTGTGGTATTAATATTTATGTATTACAGAAAGGCCTTGCCTTGAAGGACCGGCGATACCGATATCATTCTTTATTAATTCTGGCGCTCATTTTAATGATAGGGTGTCGGATTCAATCGCTTAACCTGAACGAAAAGGGCAAGGCGCAATCTGCTGCACCTTATGATAATACCGGAAACCTGATTACTGGTTTTAACGACTACGTTGACAACATTGACAGAGACTCGATATATGATAAACTGATTTGCATTGCCGCCGACAGCATGGAGGGGCGCGCGGCCGGAACGCGAGGCTATAACCGGGCGGCGGACTGGCTGGCGCGGGAATTCCATCGATTGGGTTTGAAAATGGCCAGGGGCAGTTATTATCAGCGGTTTATTTTCCTGAAATCGGCGGTCGCCGCCCAAATCAACCTGCCGGACAGTCTGGCGGATACGCTTATCACAGCCAATGTTATCGGGGTCTTGCCGGGATCGGATTCCATACTGAAAAACGATTATGTCGTAATCACCGCTCATCTGGATCATATCGGCCGCCGCGGGGACACGATTTACGGCGGCGCCAATGATAATGCCAGCGGGGTTGCGGTCATGCTGGAAACGGCGCGTGTATTTTCAAATTTGCGCACCCATCCCAGACGGACTCTTGTATTTATCGCTTTCAGCGGCGAGGAAGCGGGATTGCTGGGTTCACGCTACTTCGTTGAACATCCGTTGATCCCGTTGGAGAAGATTCGGCTGCTTATCAATTTAGACCTGGTCGGCTCCGGCACGGACGGCATCATGCTACAGGGCGGCGACCGTTATCCTGCGGAAGAAAAAATTATTCTGAGCCTCAATAAGGCCTGTTTCAACTTTACCATGTCCACGCGGCCAAATTCAGCGAATTCCGATCATTATTTTTTCAATATGGCCGGCGTACCGTCTTTTTTTATTTATACCTATAACGGTACCTGCGCGTATCATTCGCCGCTGGATACGCCGGCGTGCATAGACCGGCACGTTCTTGAAAAGGTCGCCACACTCGTCGCGGCTATCGCCGCGCATTTTGCCGAACGGTAAAATCGGTTTGATTTATTTATCGTGATAAACTATCTTGTATTCCTATGCCTAAACCATTACTAAAACGGCATGATGTGATGCGTTTTATTTTAATATGGCTATGTTGGTACACGCCGTATGCCGTCGCGCAGTCTGTCACGTGCGAAGCGCGCACCGACAAACAAGTGCTGACGGCCGGCGAGGGATTCACCCTGACGGTTGAAATCAGCGGAACTTCGCTGGGAACCGTCCATGCGCCGGAACTGCCCGTGATGCAGGGCATTGAGCTTATTCAGGGGATTCCCGGCGAAACCAGTTCTATTGAAATAATCAATAACCGCCGGCGTGAGCGTCGGGGATTCCAATACGCGCTTCGGGCCGTAAAGGAAGGTCATTTAATGATTCCACCTATTGCCGTAAATTATCAGGGAAAAATTTACCGCACCAAAACCATCGCCATTGAAGTCATCCCGCCGGGGAAACAAACAGGCGGAACGGCTGTCGTTAGCGATTTTTTTCTGAAAGCAGTCGCCGGTAAACCGGATCCCTATGTGGGCGAGCAAATAACGGTTCGTTTTAAAATTTACGCCCGCGGCAATGTTTCCAACTATACACCGCTTAGAAATCCCAATTTCATCGGTTTCTGGGCGGAAGACTATCCCATTCGGCAACCCATCACGCCCGAACGCGAAACGGTCAACGGAAAAACCTACAATGTTTTTACGGTTAAACATACGGCTCTTTTCCCAACCTATTCGGGGGCGCTGGTGATTGACGCGGCTGAAGTCGAGTGCGAAGCGCAAGTTCCGACGGAACGTAACCCGTTCAGTAATTTTTTTTCACCCTTCCGGGATCCGTTCGGCGAAACGGTCGTAAAGCGCCTGCGTTCAGAACCGCTGATTGTCTCGGTGAAACCGCTGCCGGTAAAGGAACAGCCGGATGATTTTATCGGACTGGTGGGGCGATTTGACGGCGTTGCGCAGATCAGCCGAAAAGAAGTTAAAACCGGTGAATTGCTGATTTACGTGATTGATATCCGGGGAACCGGCAATATCATGAATATAGACATTCCTCCCTCGCCTTTTGATCATACTTTCGAAATCTATGATCCGAAAGTCAGTTTTGATATCAACCGCGAAAATTCCGTCATCAGCGGTTCTGTAAGGATTGAATATCCCGCGGTACCCAAAGAATCTGGCACCTACACGATGCAACCGTTTTCTTTTTCCTATTTTGATCCTGTAGAACAAAAGTACCATACCCGAACTTCGGATCCAATCACTATCCACATCCGTTCGGTACCTTACAGCGTCTCATCGTCCGGCAAAGATTACAGCGGTTATTTCCGGGAAATCCGTCCGGTTAAGACCAGTCCGGAAGAACTCGTTTCAGGAAGTTTTTTGGTGCCGTTTTGGTTAACCGCAATTCTATGGCTGTTACCGCCTCTTGGATATATATGGATTTATCTGAGCCGGCGGCGATATATCCGAATCCACACTCCCGGGAGTACTTACCGGCAGCGGACGGCAGGCGCACGCGCCGTGAAGCGCATCCACCGTATCGCAAAAACGACAATTTCTCCTAAAACAGCAGCTTCCGAACTGCTTGCGGCGTTTACACAATATCTCTCCGATAAAAATCTTATCATGCCTTCCAATGAGCAGACGATTCTGATGACAGACCGCCTCCGCGCGAAAGGATATTCCCCCGAAGCCGTTTCCATTGCCGAGCAGTTTATCAGTTCCTGCAACGAAACGTGTTTTTCTCCTGAAGCGACGCATGATATTCAAACGTTAACAGCATCCTGTTTGGAAGCCGTTAAAACCATCGAAGGAATATCACCGTGTATCTGATTGCTATTACAGGACTGCTGTTTTTTACACCGGATTATTCTCAAGCCGGCAATGATTCGCTCTTTGCAAAAGCTAACGCCTGTTACGCCGCTCACCGGTATCTGGAAGCTGAAATGCTTTATCAGCGTCTGCTGTCCGGCGGCATCCGCAGTGCCGGCCTCCATTTTAACATCGGCAACACGTATTACCACATGCGAAAATTCGGACCGGCCGTCTATCATTACCGTATCGCCCTGCGCCTGAAGCCCGGCGATGATGACATCGTGTATAATTTAACGCAGGCTGAACTGAATCTGGAAAAGCCCGTACGCGTGCCGCCGGAACTATCTTTTCTGAAATCGCTTAAAAATCGTTTTCTGTCAATACCAACCGAATGGTTCAGCCATGCCGTGCTAATGTTATGGCTTATTTCAGGCGTACTCACCATATTGTTTTGGAAAAAACGCCTGAAACTGAGTGGGTTTTACCGGGCCATGCTCCTCATCGTGTCTCTGTTTATTTTGATGAATGCCCTTTGGGCTTTAAGAAGCACATTGGACAAATTCGGCAAAGAGGGTATTATACTTCCGCGTGAACTGACAGCAAGGCCATCACCCGGAGAAAGCGGCAAACCCGCGTTCACCCTGTATGAAGGCTGGCAGGTGGATATCCTTGATGCCGATGGCGGGTGGTTACAAATACGGCTTCCTGACGGACAGGAGGGCTGGGTGCCATTTACAAGCGTGGGAATACTATAAATGGGTTCTTCCCCTTTTCACTGGTTCCGGCTCTATCCGGCGCTGAAATTGGCGGCGGTTCTTGTTCTTTCGATTGTAGCGCTTGAATGGATACAACCTTGCCCTCTGGATAGCGCGGACCATATATGGTTAAGCGCAGGCGCGTTTGCTTTCAGCGCTCTGGCCGCCGGATTGCGGTCCCGGTTTCCGCGAACCGCTCTTCTTGCATTTACAGGAGCCGTCTTTATGCTGGCATGGAGCCTGTATCCTTACGGCCGACCGGTATCAGGTCATATTCAGCATTTGGCCGGCAAGGGCCGTGAGGTTTGCGTTACCGGACGCGTAACCAGCGATCCTGAGAAAACCGCCGCCGGATACCGCATGATCATCGAAACGGATTCCGTGCAACTCACCCGGCATATCGGATTCAAAGCGGAAGGGAAAATTCTCTTAACGGTACTGAGAGAAGCCCGACAGGCGCCGACATACGGGCAAGGTATAAAAGTTACCGGCACCATCACGGAGCCCCCTTCTGCAAGAAATCCCGGTGAGTTTGATTATAAAAAATACCTTTCGCGGCGGGATATAACAGCACTTATGACTGTCCGGGATTCCAATCAAATAGGGGTGGCCGATTCAACCGCTTGCGGGGATTTTCGCGCCGCGCTACTGCTGCCGGTGAAACATTACATCATGCGTATCAATCAGGAAATGCTGAGCCCGGTCAACGCCGGTATTATGACCGCGCTGATCACCGGCGTCCGGTCGGAAGTGCCTGCAGAAGTATATGAGGCCTTCTCCAACAGCGGTACCATCCACATCTTATCGTTGAGCGGACTCCATGTGGTTTTCATTGTGGCGCTCGTCATGGGTGTATTGAGTTTTTTGCGGCTTCCTTTTTTTCCGCGGTTGGCCGTAACGCTGCTTATACTGTGGTTTTATGTAGCCGTCGCGGATTTCACGCCTCCCGTCGTACGCGCGGCCATAATGACCAGTATGGTTTTAATCGGCGAACTGATTCAGAGACGGCAGGAACTGTTCAACAGTCTGCTGGTAGCGCTCATCGCTGTGCTTCTTTATGATCCCCGCTGGCTGGCGGATATCGGGCTTCAGTTGTCGTTTACCGCGCTGCTTTCGATTGTGCTGATTTACCCAAAACTGGAAGATACGGCCCGCCGATGGGGTTGGTACGGCCGCACAACCGGCTCCATCGGAGAAAAAGCTCTGGCCCTGCTTATGGTTTCAATCGCCGCGCAGATCGGCACGCTGCCTTTTACGGCTTATTATTTCTATAAAATTCCCCTGCTCGCTTTAGCTGCCAATGTTCTGGTGGTCCCGCTGTCCGGATTGGTTATGGCGCTCGGATTTGTCAGTCTGTTCTGGTCGCTCCTTTCCATGACGGTCGCACAATGGTACGCCAATGTCAATGAAGTGCTGATCCATTTGATGATTACCATCCCCCAATGGTTTATGAAACTTCCGTTTAGTCACACCGAGTTTTACCGGATGCGGGAGTGGACCGCCGTGATTTTTTATGCCGGGCTGGCCGCCTTTTTGTTATGGGCGCATCCGCGGGTCCGGAAGCTTTCACTTATCCTGGGCTTGCTGGTCGTCAATCTTATTATTTGGTACGAAGCGCTGGTGCCGGATAATCTCCGCGTCACTTTTCTGGATGTTCGGCAGGGCGATTGTGCCATTATCCGAACGCCCGGCCGTCAAACGATTATGATAGACGGCGGCCCGCATCACGCGGTATGGAATACCGGCGAACATATCCTTGCCCCTTACCTGCGGAAACAGGGGATCGCTGAAATTGACTGGCTGGTTATTACACACGGCCATGACGACCACACCGGCGGACTTCCGTATATCGTCGAGCATTTTCCGGTTCGCCGGGTGATTCATATTCCGCCGGCCCGCCGGGATTCTAATTATGAAAAACTGCTCATCGGATTTGAACGGCAATCTACGGAACAAATACGGGTGCGCGCCGGCGAAACCCTTACGATTGAGAGCGGAATTCGCCTGTATTGCCTTCATTCCCCGCGCACCAGCCGGGCTGACCTGCGCTACGACAACGAAAACGAAAATTCCCTGATTTTCAAGCTTTCCTATGGCGAAGCGGATTTTCTTTTCATGGGCGACGCGGAAATAAAAGCTATTGGAGGGTTAAAAAAATATTCGTATCTTTTAGATTGTGAAGTGATAAAGGTCGGGCATCACGGCGCGCAGAACGGAACCACGCCGGAACTTATCCGCTGGGTACAGCCGCAAACCGCTGTCATCTCGGTTGGACGGTATAACCGCTTCGGCCATCCGTCAGCCCTTACGGTGAAGCGCTACGAGGCGGCCGGCGCCCAAATATTGCGTACCGACCGGCAGGGCGCCGTGGTTCTGGAAACCGACGGCAGGTCTATACGTTCAGTAAGGTAACTGCGATATGTACGGCTATGACATCATAATAATGGTAGGACTCTTTTTCGGAATGATTTTATATTCGGTCCTGCTTTTTGAAATAATGAAACGGCACAACAAACTGTTTCATGAATACGTTTTTATTCTCTTCATTATAATGCTGACCTGCTGGCATACGTTTCAGTTTGCCGCGCATGTCATCCGTCAGATCTTCGGCCGGTCCGCACTGGAGGTATATACCGAGTTCCGTTACCTGGCGCTGTACAGTATCGCTTTTTTTCCCCCGCTGGTGGTGCATCTTCATGCTTCATTCCTCGGTTATGTGCGTCTGCTTACGAACCGCACGTCGCGGTGGCATCGCTGGGGACCGTTGGTTTTCTACCTGCCGATCGTCGTGATTATCTACTTCAGCCAGTATACCGTGATCGATGCCCGCAAACGCATTCTTGACGAGAATATGAGTTTTATACCATATTTTATTTTCTGGCTGGTCGTCTGCCTGTGGTTTTCCGCCGCGCTGTCTTTCCGTATCATCCAATTGAGCCGCAACGAGAAATGGAAGCAGTTTTTCATTGTAGAATCCGTGATTATCATTGTCATTACCGTACTGCTGCTGTATTTTTATTTTTTTGGCGGGACGGGCAACGTGCGTTTAGACAAGTCCTTGCGTGCGTTGCTGGCCATTTCATCGCTTCTGCCAACGGGCGCTATGATTTACCTGCTTTATAAGTATCCATTTTTCTCCATTTTCGCGAGGCCCGGGTTTCTTTCGGTCATCCTGGCCGGCAGTTATCTGAGCGTGTTCATTATCGGGGCTAAGGCGCTGAGAAAATGGGGCGACGAAAATCCGGGTCTTAACGTGGATATCCTTCAGGTCCTGATGGTCTGTATCCTTTTCATTTCGTATGAACCGCTGAAAAATCTGATCCGGCGTTTTGCCGGCTCGCGCGCGCTGTCGGAACGGTATGCCGCTCAGACGGTTCTGCGCAAAGTCAGCGAACGGATCGTGGGAACCAACAATCTGGAAGACCTTACGCTGATTATCCGCAGTACCATCATGGAAGTGCTTAAGGCGGAATCGGTGGGCTTTTATCTGCTCGCCAAACAGGCCGATCCGGACGGCACATTCTATACCATCACCAGCCAATTCGGCGACATCAAACCCTTTAATCTTAAGCGCGTGTCCCGGCAGGTGCTTCAGAATAAGGGCTTATACGAAGTCCGAAAAATATACATGTTTCACCTGAGCGCCGCCGAAATTCCATATCCGCTTTATGTCGGCATCATCACGGAATCCGAACTGACCGGATTGATAGCCATCGGTAAAAAAACCAACAACGACGATTATACGTACGAAGAAAAAGAACTGCTGATCACCCTCGCCAATCAGGTCGCCATCGCCGTAGATAACATCGAATCCCTGCAGCGCCGTATCGAACTGGAATCACGGATGATGGAAGCCGAAAAACTATCCTCACTGGGCCTGCTGGCCACAAATATCGCGCATGAAGTGAAAAATCCGCTGAGTTCCATCAAAAGCATTGTTCAGGCCATGCAGGATCACCCCGCTCATGACGCCGAAACCCGGCAGGATCTGATAATAATAACCGAAGAAATTAACCGACTTAGTATCGTAGTGGATCAGTTGTTGAAATTTTCCCGCCCGGATCATTCGGAACTCGGCCTGTGCGATGTTGCACGGATTGTCGATACGATTTTATCGATATTGCGCCATGAAACCCGCCGCTATCAGATTCAGGTGTTTACGGACTTCCCTCCCCAGGGACTCGTACTCCGAACGAGCGCCGGCAACTTAAAAGAAATCGTATTCAATCTGATTATTAATGCCATCCAGTCTATGGCTATGAGCGGCGGAAAACTATACATCAGCGGGCACCTTACCAATTTGCAGCCGGAAGATTTGTCCGGAGAAGGCGTCGATTATATTGACGGCGTTTATTTGACCGACCGGCTGGGTTCTCTGGAAGAGGAACGGACATTTCGCCTCTGGTCGATGGAGAAACTGCCGGTATCTTCTGAAACAAATGAGGGTACCAAATCCGAAATACCAATCAGTCAGACTGATAATGCGCCCGGCGGCTTGATGCGACTTATCATCCGGGACACCGGTCAGGGTATGGATTCCGAACTGATGAAAAATATTTTTAAGCCGTTTTACACGACCAAGGTTTCGGGTTCGGGGCTTGGCCTCGCCATTGTAAAAAATAAAATCCGTATGCTTCACGGACATTTGGTTGTACGGAGCCGTGAGGGCTCCGGCAGCGCGTTTGAGATTTACATACCGTATAGACAGGAAAACGCATGACCGATATAAACAGACAACCATCCGCTGCGGATCCGATCCGTGTTCTGATTGTCGATGACGAAAAAGCCGCACGCTACGGCATGCTTAAAGTTTTGCGTCCGGAGGGCTATCAGATTGCCGAAGCCGAAGACGGTCTGGCCGCGCTCCGGCTTCTTGAAAAGCAGGATTTTGACGTCATCATCACCGACGTGGCTATGCCCGGCATTTCGGGTATCGATTTACTAACCAAAGTCCGAGAAATAAGGCCGGAACAGCTTTTTATTATCATCACCGCACACGGATCCGAGCGGCTTGCGGTGGAAGCCATGAAAAACGGCGCTTTTGATTATCTCTCCAAACCTTATGAAATCGACGAACTGCGTCTCATCGTGGGCAATGCCGTGCGCCAGATCCGCCTGCAGAGGGAAAACGAGCGCCTGCGGAACGAGATTTTGATGCACAAGGGTTTCGCGCAATTTATCGGTGAAAGCCGTCCGATACGGCAGGTGTTTGAGATGATTGACAAGATCAGCAAGAGCAACGTTACTGTATTAATCCGCGGAGAAAGCGGCACCGGCAAGGAGATGGTCGCTCAGACCATTCATGATCAAAGCGCCCGAAAAGCGGCGCCGTTCATTTCCATCAATTGCGCGGCCATTCCGCGGGAATTAATCGAGAGCGAACTGTTCGGCTACGAAAAAGGGGCGTTCACCGGCGCCTCTGGTTCCAAACAGGGCCGCTTCGAACTTGCCCACAAAGGAACGATTTTTCTGGATGAAATCGGCGATATGTCTCTCGAAACGCAGGCCAAAGTGCTCCGCGTTCTGCAAGAACGTAAATTTGAACGGGTCGGCGGCACGCAGTCGATCGAAGTGGACGTCCGCATCATCAGCGCCACGCATCGGGATTTGCTTCGCGCCATCCGTGACGGACAGTTCCGGGAAGATCTGTACTACCGCATCAACGTCGTCGAAATCACCCTGCCGCCGCTCCGCGAACGCGACGGCGACGTACCCCTGCTGCTGAATCATTTCCTTAAGGTCTTTGCATCGAAACACAATATCCCTGTCCGTCGGTTTGCCCCGGAAGCTATGAAAATTCTTGTCGATTACGACTGGCCGGGTAATATCCGCGAACTGATTAACGTGGTGGAACGCTGTGTGGTGCTCAGCCCTTCGGATGTTATTACGCCGGACCTGTTGCCGCCGGACATGGTCAAACCCGGCAGTTTCGGCAACATCGGCGTGCAGTCCGTCCTGAATACCCGGGAATTAACCTTTCAGGAAGCCAAACAGCGCATGGTCAGCGCCTTTGAGAGAGAATTTCTCCTTGAAGCCCTACGGCTCAACGGGTGGAATATTTCCCAAACCGCCGTCCGACTGGGTATGAAACGTCAATATCTTCAGCAAAAACTTCGTGAACTCGGTATTAATCTACAGGAAGAAAAAGAACAGTCATGAAAAGTACGACCCAACGACAGTCTCCCGCCGTTCAGCCTTCGGCGCAGACCTACACCGGTTACGACAACCACCCTATCGGCATTTTTGATTCCGGCATCGGCGGCCTGACCGTTGTCAAAGAAATCCTCAAACAACTGCCGAATGAAAGCATCATTTACCTCGGCGATACGGCCCGCGTGCCTTACGGGACCAAGTCGGAACGAACCATCCGCGCCTTTGCGCTTCAGTGTTGTCTGTTCCTTCTGGAACACAACGTCAAGATGATTATCATTGCCTGCAATACCGCCAGCGCCGTGGCGTTGGATTTTATCGCCAACATGTTCCGCATCCCGGTGATTGGCGTAATCCAGCCGGGCGCGTTGCGCGCTATCCAGAGCAGCGCATCCCGACATATTGGCGTCATCGGAACGCATTCCACCATCAACAGCCAGGCCTACACAAAGATGATTCAGGCGTTTGATCCGGCGGCGCGGGTCATCAGCAAGGCCTGTCCGTTGTTTGTGCCCCTTGCCGAAGAAGGGTGGCTCGATAGTGATATTACCGCCAAAGTCTGTCAGGAGTACCTTCGGGTTTTTGAAAAAACAAATATCGATACCTTAGTGATGGGTTGCACCCACTACCCGTTACTGAGCGCCGCCATTCAGAAAACCATAGACCGGATTGTTGGAAAACCGGTTTGCCTAGTAGATTCCGGCGTGGAAACCGCCAGGGCAGCCCGGGCGGTTTTGCTGGAAAAAAATATGGAAAACAAAGGAAAAAAAATCTATCAAAAATACTACGTCACGGACCTTCCCGCCAATTTTCTCCGCGTTGGGGAATTGTTCCTCGGCTCCAAAATTGAACAGCTCGAAATGGTCAGCGTAGAAACCTTAGGATTCTGATATGTGGCAGGATTATCTTTATGCAATCATACCCATCTTTGTCGCTATCGACATTATCGGCATGATTCCTTTGTATCTTAGTCTTACGGAGGGTATTCCGGAACCGACCAAACATCGGATTTTGCGCCAGTCCGTACTCACGGCTACGCTGGTCAGCTTCCTGTTTCTGGGACTCGGCAATGCCGTGTTTGCATTTCTGGGCATTACGGCAAGTGATTTCAAGATCGCCGGCGGCATCATCCTCTTCGCGATTTCGATAAACGATCTTCTGTTTTCAACCGAAAACCGTAAGAGCCACGAGGTGAAAGACGAAACCACCGAAATCGCCATCCACCAGCAAACCACCATCGGCATCGTACCGATCGGCATTCCCCTGATTGTGGGACCGGCGCTGCTGACGTCCATACTGATATGCAACGACACCTACGGCACTTTTCCCACGATCGGCTCCGTCGTCATCAATTTGCTGATCGTGTACTTATCTCTGAGGTACTCCTCGCTGATCCTGCGCTTAACCGGACGCAGCGGCGCAAAAGGAATCGCCAAAGTATTTACGCTGCTGCTGGCCGCTATCGGCGTTATGATGGTTCGCAACGGCATTGTCGAAATTATTAAAATGAATCCGTAAAGGCAGTTATGAATACTGAAAACCCTGATACCGAACGGGAGGATATCTTCCGGACCGGCGACGAAGAACCGGATTGGAACCCCGACGAAGAATACCGGGAACGTCTTTTTTCTTTTTTCAAACAACATATTTTAAGCGATGATTCTCAAAAACGTTTCGAAGCGGTAGAAGCGGCCGGACAATTGGAGTACGACCAGCGTCTGACCGTTTATTTCGCTGCACTGCTTAAGGATGACGACATCGCCCGTAACCTTACGGGCATCTGCGGCATCGGCGCCTGGAAACACACGGATGGCGCTGAAATGCTGATCAATTACTTCACCGCAGAGAACCATACCGCAAAAATCACCCCGGATATCGAGGAAGCGCTACTCTACGCGCTGGGGGCCGTTGGGGATCCGCAAGCGTTGGAATTTCTCATCGATTATACCGGTAACCGCTTTATCGATAAAGACGCGCAGGACGATCTTGGCATGGCATCCGTGGAGAGCATTACACAGATTGCCGGGCGCGGTCATGAACGGGCTCTGCAGTTTCTTATAGACCATGCGCGGCATGAATCCTGGAACCTGCGTGAGGCCTGCGCGGCCGGCCTCGGCACGCTTTATCGCGGCAAAGAAGCCCTTCCCAAAGCCGTCTATGAAATCCTGATGGAACTGACCAAAGACCGTAATTCCAACGTCCGCATTGCCGCCTACATGAGCCTCGACGAAATTATCGGTCTGGATGAGAAAAACAAAACCCTGCTCCGTGACGCCCGCCACAAACAAATATTCGGATAGTATGAATACACGGGCGCCGCTTTCGGTTTATCTTGAGACGCTCTTTAAAAAATGGCGGGCGGCCTACACGATGCTGCGTTTGGCGCGTATCGGGTCGGTTTTAATCGCCATAACCTTACCCGCCGGATACACGGCATGGGCGCAGACAACCGATACCATCCGGACAGGAACGCCGCGCGCCGATTCTCTTTTCCATATGAGTTCCCGGGATACCGCGCGATACCATTTTAGCGGCTCCGTTCAGGATTTTCTTCGCGTCTGCGACAGTCTGCGCGCCGGTTCCATGCTCGACTCCCAATGGGCCGTTAAGGTCATCACGCATGACGAACTGATGCGGTATTATCACGAGGATTTTGCCGATTTACTATGGGAGGTGGCCGGCATTTACGTGCATGACCTGGGCAGTTTCGGTAAACCCATCAGCGCGTCCATGAACGGCCTTTCCAATGAGCACCTGCTGGTGCTGATAGACGGCGTTCCGCTTAATGACCCGGATATCAGCTGGACGAATCTGAATCTGATATCATTGGAACACATTGAACGCGTGGAGATTTACTCGGGCAATTATTCGCCGCTGTACGGTTCGGGCTCATCCGCCGGCGTGATTCATATTGTTTCGCGAATGAATCAGGCCGACAAGGCCATGACTTCCATCAAGTTTCGTTCCGTCTTCAGTCCTTTTCAGGATATCGGCGTTTATTTCGGCCGTAATCTCTCGCCGGATCTGCAATTCAGCGTTGGAGGATCTTACAAGGAAACACCGGGAGAACAAAACATTTTGGGTTTCAGTGGCGGTTACTTGCAGAATATGCAGCGCACCCGTTACAAGGCTAGCCAGTTGAACGCCGGCCTTCAATATCGTATTGACCGTAACTGGGGTTTCGGGTTCTGGGCTCAGCGTAACCGTCACCGTTTTGACGCCTACGGCCCTAACCGCTTCGGCGATAACGGCGCTTATTCATTCCTGACAAAGGGCGGCCTTCGCAAAGATGACCGATCGGATTATTGTTTCAATATCCGTCGCGCGGATAGCACGTCGCTGATGGAATCCCGTTTATATTTTATCAATACGGATCGCACCTCCAGACAGTTTTCAAAAGAATTCATCCCTTCCGTTTATCCCGTCCAGATGGCGGGTATTCAGTGGACAACGGGAAAGCGCTTCTCGATACACCGCTTACAGGCGGGGGGAACGTATGAACAGCGTTCAATAGACGGCACCGTAAACCCGTATCCCATCGCTCGTGTGGGCCGCGCTTGGATCGGCGACCAGGTTATCCTTCCGTATTTTAACCTCTGGCTCTCAGCCGGTCTGGACTGGGATTCGCGGGAAAGAAGCGCTTGGAACGCATCCGCTGCCATTTCAAAAACAATCCACCCCAATGTGGTTCTATACCTTAACAGCGGTATTACAACCCGCCGTCCCTCTCTTAATGATAATTTTTTTGATAGGCCGTCTTCGGACCTGACGGGGGTTCCGGCCGCAGCGCCTTCCCGTTTTTTAATAGTTGCCGATACCATCCGGAATATCGCCCGGGAACGATTGTACACCGGTCACATGCGCCTACAACTGCGCCATGCCTTCTGGGTCGACCGGGCTCTGGTCGCAGGCTATTATAATTATTTTAAGTATCCGGTTTATATGTTTCCGCAGTATTTCGCCATGGATACCGTACGCTTAGTCCGAAAAAGCGGTAAAGATGCGGCCGTTTACGGACTCACAGCAGAAGCGGTAAAGCAGATTTCCATTTTTTCATTGGCATTCCGTCCCTCCATCGCCCGGGGACCCGCCGTGTTACGCAATGGATTACCAGATTTTTACGCGCGGATTACCGGATCCGCTGCATACAATTTTTTTAATGATAACATGAAACTATACGGCCACCTCGCGGCCATGTATTTTTCGAGTCATCCGGGTTATTCGTTCCAGGACGCGCCGCAGATGTATTATTACGCGCCGCGGCGTTCCGGAGGCGGATGGATTTTCAGTGCCCGGGCCAGCGCGTATATCGGCGACCTTCAGCTTTTCTATGAGGCGGAAAACATTCTTCGCGCCCGCTTCACGCTGATGGACGGCTACGACATCACGCCCCAGCAGTGGCGTTTCGGCGTGATATGGAAACTGTATAATTAAGTGGACCGATATTTTATTATTGATTATAGGCATAGAAAATATTTACTTTTGCAGGAATTCAAAACATGAATCGGGTAATGGTATGATCTACGTTTTTATTGCTTATCTGATTGCAATTGTAATCATCGCTTTTTGGTCTTCCCGGAGAACGAAGACGTCCGGTGATTTTCTGCTGGGCGGCAAAAAAATATCCGGCTTTTCGCTGGCGCTTTCTGAGCGGGCGGCAGGCGAATCGGCATGGTTGCTGCTGGGACTCACGGGTCACGCCTACGCCGAAGGCGTCAGTGCGATATGGGTCGCACTCGGATGCATTATCGGCATATATTTCATCTGGTTTGTCATGGCCAACCGCCTGCGCGAAGCCACCGACCGTACGGGCGCGCTGACCATACCGACTCTGATCGCGCGGCACTTTCCAGGCACCGAACGCTCGGTAGGCCTTTTTTCATCGTTGATTATTTTCTTCTTCTTCCTGTTCTACATCGCCGCGCAGTTCACCGGCGCCGGAAAAATTCTGAACCTCACGTTCGGCATGGATCCGTTTTGGGGACAGGTCATCGGCTCGCTTATTGTAACGTTCTATTGTATGCTCGGCGGATTCCTGACGGTGGTTGTGGTCGATGTGTTTCAGGCCTTTCTGATGATCCTCACGCTGATCGTATTGCCGGCCATCGCTTTATTTTTTGCCGCCGCCCAGGATATCCATCTGGCCGAGTCGTTGCGACAGGCAGGCCCGGTCATGTCGGATTTAACAGCCGGCCAATCCGGAACGGCGGCATGGATTTTTGTCCTGAGCGGATTGAGTTGGGCGCTGGGTTATACCGGTCAGCCGCACTTACTCGCGCGGATGATGGCGATGCGGAGCAAAAAGGACATCAAAACCGCCATCGGCGTGGCGTCGGTGTGGACTCTGTTCGCCTACACCGGCGCGATCCTCATCGGACTCATGGGTTGGGCGTTAGCGGAAAAACATATCTTCGGTTCCAGCGACATCAATGCCTTGATCGCCAATCATGAAAAAGTCATGCCGGTGCTGGTGCTGTTCCTTGTCCACCCGCTTATTGCCGGCGTATTGCTCTCGGGCGCGATCTCCGCGATGATTTCGACCGCTTCCTCCCAGCTGATCGTCGCCTCCTCATCCATGAGCCAGGATGTTCTGCCCGCTTCCTTTACCGAAAGCATATCCCCCGAACGCCAGCTCGTGCTAAATAAACTGCTAACCATCGCTATCGGCATCGTCGCGTTCATTCTCGCTCTGACATCATCCGAAACGGTTTACAGCTTCGTTTCCTATGCATGGGCCGGAATCGGTTCCTCGTTCGGACCGGCGCTAGTCCTGCTATTGTTCTGGAAAAAATTTTCGCGCGCGGGTGTATACGCTTCGCTGTTTTTCGGTACATTCGGTTCGATAATCTGGAAAAACTGGCTCGTGGAACCTACAGGTATTTCCGAGCGACTCGGTAGTTATGTCATCGCTTTCTCGATGGCTATTCTGTTTGCGCTTCTATTTCCCGAGAAGAAGAAAAATTAATTGCCGGATTATATTTACCGATTCATTCCCGGATGTCCATACTGGTTATGGTTTTGATAATGCTCCAGATAAACTTCCTTACTGACACGGTTCTGCCAATTTTCGGTTATCATTCCCAAACCGGTGCCGGCTAGAAACAGGATAACAATAGCCGCGGCGACAAGGCGTTTAGGGATTGCCCTTCTCCCTACCTGCAGTTCCAGCGTATTCTTTACCGGGCAGGCATCGACACATTGCATGCAGCCGATGCATTCATCTGAAAATACGGTTTTGACTTTGTCCACTTTGATAAACGAAGGACAGACTCTGGCGCATAAACCGCAATCAATACAGGTTTCTTTTTTACGCCGGATTCGGACAACACTGAGCAAAGAGGTCCATCCTAAAAATGCGCCATACGGGCAAAGATAACGGCACCAGAAATTACGAATGAAAAAGGATAATACCCATAGTAAAATCAGAACGATTAATCCGGTTCGCGAGAGTTCGGCAAAAAAATAATACATTTTGACATCCGCCATTAAGTTATAGGGCGTATCCAGAAAAGCCCACACCCCGGACGTTTTCATAACCCAGATGATAACATAGAATAAATAGCCCAGCATCAGATATTTCACACTGCGCAAGGGATAATCAAGCCACGCGGGTATTCGGATTTTTCTTTGGATGACCCATGCACCCAGCTTGCCGGTATATTCAGAGAGAAAACCCACCGGACAGAGCCAGCCGCAAAAGGACTTTCCGATTACCAGCGATAGGATAATAATGGTCAAAAAGATGAAAAATCCAGCCGGATGATAAGGATGAATGACCCCGGTTGATAAATATTGATAGACATTCATCAGTGAACTGATAGGAAGAAAACCATCCACACCGGGAGGACGGTCATAAAACAGTTCGCCGCTTCCGGATTCAAGAAAACGGATAAACCAATAGAATTCGATACCAATCCAGATACACAGTAATGAAAAAGCGACCTGAACCGCCAGCCGATAAGGCTGAAGACGGGGGCTGTCATTCTTCACAAAAACTTTTTTCAAAGACTATCCTTTACTGATTGAAGAGCCTGTTTTGATTTTCGGTTGAAGGTTTTTGAAAAGGACTCATTCCCAATTAGGGTTTATAAAAGAAAATGAAGTACAATGCGTCTGTTTCTTTTTTGACCCAATGTTTTATACCGATACTACCGGCTTTATCAATAAGCGGCGCGGTGAGAAACGGCGCAATCAGTTTAAAAATGGTATTGGAGGGCATCGTATTCAAATCAGCCATAACCTGATGCACCGGATGTTCGCCACGCGCCAGCATCTCGCGTACATCCAGTTCATGGGCGATTTTGTTTTCATCGAACCAATCCGGTTTTTCTGTCTGATACACCTGATCTTCGGTTGCTGTGATGACATCCTGTCCCACGGCCTTACGCAAATGATTAATGAGATCTTCCAGTTTGACATTTCCAATCGAAGCGGCCTGTTGAAGCGTGGCCACCTTGGCGATGGTATTTCGCAGGACGGGATTTTTCAATTTCTTGAAGGCAGGGACATATTCGATTAAGACTTCTTCTAATTGCGGATAAGTTTCGATTAGTTGCAACACTTTGGTTTTTGGCGTGATAATTAAAGGGGCATTCATCGTTTTGCTTTCGTTAAAATTGAAGGTAACGGATTTTTATTATTTAGCATAAGATAGAATGCGTTGTTCACCTTCGAGCTCTCTGTAGCGTTTGACATCATGCGAGACCTCCAGGGTGCCGAGATATTCGCCCTTTTCGTTGCGGAGGGCAAAATACTCGATGTGAACGAATTTACCATGCAGCTGGATCCAGAACGGAGCGCGACTGGCTCTGCCGCTACGAAAATCGTCGATGATTTTATCGACAATGTGAGCGCTGGCCGGAGGATGACAATGACGCACATCGCGGTTGAGGATGGCGCGGTTGCGTTGAAAAATGCGTTCTGCACCCTGCGAAAAATACCGTACTTTATCGTGCCGATCCACAAAGGTCATATCAAACGGCATGGTGTTCAGAATAGCCATCAATTCTTCAGCCGTAAACGAACCCGTGGGCAATTGTATCTGTTCGCCGGCGCGTTGTGCCTGTAGACTGGTTTCGTCTTTCGCCCACGCCGGCTTCCATGCTACCGGCGGATCGTAAAGACAAAATCCGATTTCAATGGATTGTTTGTGGATTTCATACCAATCGGCCTCGGTGAGTTTATCCATCGCCATGGGAAACAGAATTTCTTCTTCCTTGGTGGTCATATCCACAACAGCCCGCACCGCGGGTCGGAGCACCATCTGAATCGCAGCAAGCCATTCTTCACGGGTAATACCTTCGGTTTTCAGGATCTCCATACTGCCTTTAATTTGTTCCCGGATTTCATCGTGTTTGCCCCACATAACTTTTGGCGGCCCGGTGATGCCCTGTTTTTCAAGATAGGGGAAGAGAAGATATTCTTTCCGCTGATAGTGTTTATCCACATCAAATAACTGATTATACAGGGCGCGCAGAGGCATTGTTTCGACCATGGGGTCGGCCGATTCGCCGCTTTCGATACGGTCCAGAATGGACTGAATCTGCCGGGCAACTTTTTTCAATTCTGCGTTTTCTTTGATCATCACATCCACGGGATGGCCGTCCGGTATCGCTTGAGAGGCGCTGACATCTACAACACCCTGCAGCACAGCAGAATGGGCATCGCACAATTTTAAAATTTCAGACTCCGGTAATCCTTCGGCGATTAATTCCTGTTCCACTTCCACAACCTCGCCGTAGGGGATTTGGCTTAATTGTTTCAGCAGTTCCTGTCGTACCCTGTCTTGCGATTCACCGGAATGCAATTTCAAAATCAGTTCTTTTAATTTGGCTTTACGCCGTTCGGAGTTATTGATGAGTTCGCTCATACCTCTTGCCTTTGCTTTATTCAATAATTGAATATCTATTTTCTTGAAAACATTATGGGTTTCACTTTTTTTTGACTTGGAGTACAATGCGCCAAACAAAATAGTGGTTATAAAAAACACCGCGCTGAATATCCTGACAATAGGGTCCAAATGAGCGGGTGATCCGCATGATTCCCGTATGGTTGATCTCCTCCTGCATGAGCATGCGCATCCTCGCCGCCTTCGATGAAATGGAAATACTGCACGTAAGCCTCTAGGTACTCCCTTCCGGCTTTCACGTCATGGATATTGAGATTTTTAAGTTTCATAGCGCGGTCAAAAAATTCCCCAGCATGCGTATCACCATTTTCTAAACGCTGAACGGCGGCTTCCATAAGCCTGACATGATTTCGACCTACTTCATTTTCGGCTAGCATGACGCCAATCGGTCCACCCTCACGTGGAACTCCTGCTTTTTCCAGCGCCGGAAAGAACAGATTTTCTTCTTTCGCATGATGAATAGAATCGGCCAATCCGCGGATAAAATCGATAATCGGTTCCAGGTGGCCGGAGGGAATAACGTGACCTTTTTCGGTACGTTGACACACCCGATTAAGCCCTTCCAGCATTTCGAGAATTTTATCGTGCTCATCCATCAGGAATTGAGAGGCATTCATCGGTAGGTCTTTCTTTTTAAAGCGATAAACCCTGAAGGTCTTGTGCTGTCCGGAGGGACTCAACCAATGGTTTTGTATCGGGCCTCACACAAGACCTTCAGGAAATTGAAATTTACTTTTCTTTTTTCATAAATGAAATCCAGCCCGCGCGGATGACGAATATCAGGATGATGACGCCGCCGGCAATAAAGATGATATCCGGCAGCACGCGCATCCATGAGAATAATTTCATCGTTGCGCTGGTCGTGATTTCCGGACTGCGGGCATACCACATTCCGTATTTGACTGCATAATAAAATTGATAAAAACCCGAGGGAATTAGGCTGAATACCGTCATCGCCATCAGACCGCCGTTCAAGCCCCAGAAACTCCATTGGAGTAATTTGTCCGACCAGGAAATTTTCCTCACGATATGGCGCATCGAGAATAACATGAGCGCAATGGCCAGGAATCCGTACACACCAAACAGTGCGGTATGCGCATGGATCGGCGTTGTGTTAATTCCCTGAATGTAATACAGCACAATCGGAGGATTGATGAGAAAACCAAACACGCCGGCGCCGATCAGATTCCAGAAAGCAACCGCAATAAAGAAATATAACGGCCATTTGTAATCATAATTCGGGCCTCCTTTCTCAATCAGATGGAGATTGTGCGCCGCCTCAAATCCCAGCAGGGTTAACGGAACGACTTCCAGAGCGGAAAAAACCGCGCCCAGCGCAATAATCGGCGAAGGCGTACCCGTCCAGTATAAATGATGGAATGTGCCGATGACGCCGCTACCCAGATACAAGAAAATGCTGATGTACACGGTTTTCGTGGCAAACGATAAACTCACGGCACCGATGCGCGCCAGAATGAATGCCAGCACCACGGTGGCAAAGACTTCAAAAAATCCCTCTACCCAGAGATGCACCACCCACCAGCGCCAGTATTCGGCCACCGATAAATGCGTCCCTTTTCCGTATAACAAACCCGCCATGTAAAATAACGGAATGGTAATGGAACTGTATAACAACAAATGCGTGAGACCGCCCTTATCTTTTTCATTTTTAATGGCGGGAATAATGGATCGCAGAACCAGAACCAACCAGATGATCATTCCTACAATCAGCAATAATTGCCAGACACGGCCAATTTCAATGTATTCATAACCCTGATGGCCTAAATAGAAGCCGTCACCACCAAATTTTCCAGCCACCGACATCCAATTCCCGATCAGCGTGCCCATTACAACGACCACAACTGCCGCAAATAGCGCTATGACCCAGAAACGCTGTCCTTTGGGTTCTTTTCCAACAAACGGACCGATAAAAAGTCCTGTTGCCAGAAAACAGGTCGCAATCCAGAAAATAGACAACTGAATATGCCAGGTTCTTACCGCTGCGTAAGGAAGGATGTGTCCAATATCCAGACCGAACAGTTTAGTCCCTTCCACGGTAAAATGGCCTGTGAGTGATCCGGTAATCATTTGAATCACAAACAACGCCATGGCCGTGATAAAATAGACCACAACAGCTTTCTGACTGGGTGTGGGCGTTGGCTCGTCAATTTGTGTAATGAGTTGCGGATTTTCATCGTCTTTGAGATAGCGCAAATAATAAAAAATGAAAACACCAATACCGAGTAAAAGCAGAATGACACTGACAATGGACCAGATTAAAGCGTCCGGCATGGGCTCATTGCCAACCAGCGGATCATAAGGCCAGTTGGAGGTATAAGTAGCTTCCGTACCCGGCCGTAGGGTGCCCGCCGACCAGGCCAGCCATGCAAAGAAACTGGTCAATATAAATCCATCCTTATCATCGCGAACAATGCCGGGTTGTAAACCAATATCCGAATAACCTATTTTGAATAAACGCGTGTAATAATCGGTCAGGCTTAAGAACGCTTCCGTTTGATGGGGCGTGAAGATTAGTTCACCGGTTGAAGCGTTGTACTTATTCTGTTTGATTTCATCCTTTACCATGGCTGAGAGAGCCGCTTTTTTGGCTGATTCCATTTTGTCCAGATCAGACTGTGTAAATCCGGCCGCCAGCGCAGAATCCATACCTGCAAAACGCGCCGCAATAAATAAACCGCTTCGATGCAGGTAATCCGCCGACCAATCCGGAGCCAGATACGAACCATGCCCCCATACCGTCCCGATATGCTGACCCCCACGGCTAAAGTAATAGTTTTGCCCGTCCAGAATATCCTTTTCGGTAAAGAGAACACGCCCCTCTTCCGTCTTAACGACTTTGGGAATCGGCGGTTTTTCTTTGTTAATCATGTATCCGCCAAAGAGCAAAACCCCAAAGGTGACACCCAGCAGAAAGAGCAGTATGGCTCTTGAAATCGAATTCCGCATAAGAAACTCCTTAGTTAGTTTTGATGTTCAGTTTGTAAAAAAATCAATCCTAAGCTTTTCCATATTTTCCGATGTTCTTCCATCAGATCAAAACCGAAGTGATTCATACGCCATTTGGTGACCAATAATCGGTGAATGCCCATAATGGTATAAATAATATGATCGTTGGGAATATCCCAGCGAATCATTTTCTGCTGCTTGCATTCCATAATCCAGCTGGCCAGCCGCTGATGCGCGAACGACATAATTTCCATAACGGCTTGGGTGAGTTTTTTTTCGTTCCGGAAGATTTCCTCGGCAAAAATGACCGAAGTCAGGGATGGATTTTCGGTAAAAAGCTTAAATACTTTTCCAAAAAAAATTTCCGATTTTTTAAACGGATTGGTCGTATCCTGGTCGGTTTGTTCGGACAGTTGAGCGAGCGTATGCTTATACTCGGAAAGAATAGTAACCAGAATGCTGATTTTGCTTTTAAAATGACGGTATAATGCCGGTTCGGTTATCCCTAAGCGATGAGCAAGATTTTTCGTAGTCAATCCCTGAATGCCTTTTTGGGCGATGAGATCCAAGGCCGCTTCAAGGATTTCGTTCTGGCGTTCGGTTAATGCGGTCATGATCCGATCCATGTTAGTTAGTGTTCACTAACAATATACGATACGGACCGCCAAAAAACAAGAAAAATTTTAAAAAAAATTTAATCCTTTTATATGCTTAATTTACAATGAGATATTAAAACATTTCGACAAAAAATATTCCGTCACCCGATATTATAGAGCGCCAGAAGTAAAATGATTTTAAAAAACTACTTATTTAAAAATCCCCTTCAACCCCGCTATCCTGAAGGAGGATATCAAATGGATGAATGTACGGCCGATGCATCCGAAATGGGCGTAGGGTAAAAAATTTTATTGATGAATCATGCGAACAGCAATCAAGAGACCATTTGAATGATTTTTGTATTCGTTTTTATTTGGAGTCCTATGGTATCAGCGTGTTTCGAAGGCAAAAGACATCTGTTTTTTTATTCCTTGCTTTACTTTTGAATAGGCGAGCCAAAAATAATTATCAAACCTTTATTTTGTCAAGATCATCTTACCGGACTTCACCTGCGATCCAGCCTGCAAGCGATATATATATACGCCGCTGGCGACGATATGACCGGCATGATCCCGTCCGTTCCACGTAACGTCATGAACGCCCGCTTCTTTCCTGCCGCTGACCAGTGTCCGGATTTCCTGCCCAAGCGTATTGTAGATTTTTAAAGACACCCGATCGTCAGTGGCCAGCTGATAACGAATGGTTGTGGATGGATTAAAAGGATTGGGATAGTTGGGATAGAGAATAAATCTTGTTGTCATTAAAGGATTATCTTCCACATTGACCATTACCGCAGAGCCGTTTTGTGATACCAGCATGGACAACGGTATCCGGGTCATCTCGGCGGCAAATTTCATATTGCAGGTTTCCACCCGGTCATTGGTTGTATGGTAATACGGCGTATCATAATTCTCGATAAAAAAGAGGGTCTTGTATCCCTGCTGGTAGAAAGAATAACTGTCCGAAGCGTCGTTATACTGAGTGGTTCGGGTTGTACCCAGAGTGGTATATCGTCGCGTGCAGGTATCCGCAAGATTGGTTACGTCTGCGGAATTATTGTAATACGTCAGCTTGACTTTCCATTGATTAACCGTATCGGCGCAATAGCTTATCATGTCATTATTCAGCATCATTTGGACGCGCTGGTTCCTGCTTCTGGCCCGCCGTGCGAGCGTATCACTCCCGACCAGACCTATTTCTTCCGCGGTGAAGGTCATGAATTGAATCGTTGATTTCGGCCGATAATGATGATTAAACATAACCCGGGCGGCTTCAATAACACCGGCTACGCCGCTGGCATTGTCATCGGCTCCCGGCGCATTCGTCAGCCGGTTGGCGTAATCCGATGTACAGTCATGATGGGCGCCAAGAATATAAATACTGTCCGGATTTTCCGTCCCGTTTAGCGTACCGATTACGTTGTACTGCCAGCCGGAGAAGGCGCTGTTCGTCAGCCAGAACGAATCCAGTACGGTATTTTCGCATCCGACAGCGATTAATTTATTCTTAATCCATTGAGCCACATTGCGGTAACCAGGGGCGCGGTAAAACCGCGTTCCGAAGTTCTGCAATTCCTGCATAACTGTACGGATGCTGTCCTGACTTACATCCGCACACATAGCGCGGATGAGCGAATCGTTTTCTGTGGAAATATTTGTCTGAATCTGGGCATTGGCATTATACCCGACGATGGTGAACCCAATCACCAGAATTACCATTAATCGCTTCATGAATTATTCCTTTTCAGTGTTGTAAGATTCAGCGGATTATCGTATTAATGTCATCTTATTTGATTTGATATATTTCCCGGCCTGAAGTCTGTATATGTAAATGCCGCTGGCCACTCCCTTACCGTTATTGTCCTTGCCATCCCATGGAACCTCATGTTCACCGGCTGTCTGGTAGCCGCTGACCAGCGTCCGGATTTCCTGCCCAAGCGTATTGTAGATTTTTAAAGACACCCGATCGTCAGTGGCCAGCTGATAACGAATGGTTGTGGATGGATTAAAAGGATTGGGATAGTTGGGATAGAGTCTGAATCCCTGAACCGCGACCTCTCCATTGATGGCCACGGCGGTTAACGGCTCTACTTTGGCAAGCTCCGCCAGCGACGCGAATGCCAGTTTGGTGGCATTATAAAAATAGGACTGATTAAAAATACTGATCCGGTCACTGGTGGAATGGTAATACGGATTGAAATCATTGTTATAGTATGCCTCAATCAGTAAATTAGCCGAAAAGCCCTTGTTCCAGAATGAAGCATGATCACTGGCGGTCGCTCCCGGATTGATAATAACCGGATTGACGCCGATGGCATAGACCGAATCCACCGCTTTAATTTTAAGCGCCTGGGAAGCGGATTGCGCGTAGTTCCGTGTATGGATTTCAATCAGTCCGTCGTTATTGCTGTCGTAGGCAATCATATCCAGATTGATAACGCCCTTGATGTTCTGGCTACTGGCGAAGGCCTGGTTGGCATAATACGCGCTGCCGTACAGACCCACTTCTTCACGATCCCATAAGGCATATATTATTGTGCTCGGGGAAATCCGCTTAGATAGAATCCTTGCCGTTTCTAAAACAGCCGCGGTGCCGCTGGCATTGTCATCGGCGCAGTAACTCGTTACGGCGTCCCAGTGCGCGCAGATAATATATTCCGGCGATGGATCCTGATTGCCATACTGTACGGCATATATATTTCTACCGTTGTAGCCGGATTGTGTGAAATACTGATTGGTTACCGTCAGCCCGAAACCGGATAAAGTTTGTGCAATATAATTGCCGGCCGTGGTATAGGTGGCGCTGCTGGGCAGCCGTGATGTAATTTTTGTTTTCACGCCGTTCACCCAAACCGAGTCTTCCCCGCTCAGATCGCGTACGTACTTTACAAGCGAATCCAGCCGGATCTGGCCGAGTAAATTTTGAATAACCGTATCCTGCATAACCTGCGCCCGGCTTCCCGTGGTCGCCAGAACGGCAAGCGTAAGAATCAATACTATTTTTTTCATGTGCTGGCTTTCGAAATCATGAAAGGTTGGTGCGTTTATTTTATAACTTTCATCGCTGCATCCGCGGCCTGCAGCATCGGTTCGATGGATATTTCGCTGCCGACGGCGTTCTTCATCCATACCTGCGGCAGGATGCGTCCGTTCAAGAGCATGCGCTGCATTTCCTGCGCGAAATCTTTGCCCTCAAAATACGCGTCAATCTGAAACTCAATCAGGTGTCCCAGCGGATACGCCGGCAGGTAAATCGGATTGTCAATCATGTGCGAATAGATGGCCAGGATCGGCTGATCCTTGATCTTGAATACCGGAGCATAATACTGATTCCAGATATCCTTCGCGGTAGCGATCACCTGCTGTTTAAGTTGTTCCTCGGTGGCATCCGGATTGGCGTAGAGCCATTTCCACACGCGCATGTCGAGGAGGGCCACGCCCATGATTTCGTAGGTGGACCACAAATTATCCAGCGCCTGCAGATGCTTTTTGTTTGGGTTGTCGTCGCGGATGCCGAGCAGTTCGAGATCGCGCTTTTGAAAATTGAACGCGACAGCTTCCGTGAACGCTGTGGTGGGCACGCCGCGGAGCATATAATAATCGATATCCTGCAGGGTAATTGTTTGCTCTACATTGTGACCGAACTCGTGAACGGCGATGTTATACCCTTTGTAATCCATGCCGCCGGCTTTGACGTGGGTGCGGAGATGCGCTTTCTCCAGCCTGGTTTCGGAACCCGAGGCGTGCCCGGCCCCGCGGGAAGCGTCCACCTCGATCATTGAGGCAATCGATTCGGCTTTATCCTTCGGAAACCCAAGTTTGACGAGGATGTTCGGCATATCCTTGGCAAACGCGGCCGTATTCGGATATTTCTCCCGGGTAAGCTTAGTCAGTTCATCCTCATTGATGGTGCTGCGCGTTTTAAAGCCGTCATACCATATATCAAAGGGTTCCAGCTTGCGTTTCAGCCGCTTGCCGATCAGCGCGCCGAGCTTTTGTACCTGCGGAGCGGACAATAAATCGGTAAATAATTTTTCGACTTCCTCATACGAAAGCTCCGTCTGTTCGTCGAACCGCCTTAAAATGGTCGTGGGGTAATAAGGGCAATACGCATCCGCTGCCCGCTGGGCGTGAAAATTGTTGAGCCAGTACCCGTAGCGGTTGTCCGGTTGCGATTGGACCTGCACTTCCTTGCCGTCAATGTAGAATTTGTTCCGGTAAGGATTCCACTGGAATCCGTCCGAATTGATGACGGCTTTCGGAATGTCCTGATTCACGATGCGTTTCATGACCTCATATATCATTCTCTGGCGGGGCAGGCCGTCCTTTTCGGCGTACTGGGATTTTATTTCGTCGCGTAGGTTCCAGTGGCTGATCAGCCGTTTGTTGACCGGAAACAGCGTTTGCATCTTGTCGTCTACCAGTTTGCCCATATAGATGTAGTACTGGGAAATGTACGCGTCGGATACAGTCAGCGCGTCGGCTATTTTTTGCGCGACGGAAGCGGGGATGCGGGATGTAAACACGTCGCCCATACGCGCATACGCCCATTGCTTGCGGGTCCACGATGGACCGTACTCGGCCTTTTCTTTCAGCGAATAATGCGGGAAATTCAGCAGAATCATGAACGCAATCTTATTCTGAAAGAAATCATCCGTCAGATGCGCGTAAGGATCGAACGCGCCGAAGACCTCGTCCATCGGCAGGATTTCGCCCATATCAAGCTGAATCGGCCGCTTCAGATCGAGGCTGATTTTATTATAGTATCCGAACAGCGTTTCAAAGTTGGTGGACAATCGCTCGAAGTTCTTATCCAGCGCGGTTTCATCGGCAATAAAATGCGTCGCGCAGAATGTTTCAAAATCTTTGGCGGTTCCGTCTCCTTCCGCCCAGAACGCTGCGGCCTGACGCACGCCGCGCTCGATGCGGAATGTATTTTTATCGCCATGTTTTTCGATAAGGGATTGGACGACCCTATCCACGGTCTCCTTGGTTATGGTGCTCATGGTTTTACCTTGCTCTTGGGCCTGCAATAAGGACGGTTGCATGCACAACATCCCTATCACGATCGGCATGATGATCGCAGACATTACATTTTTCATTTTTTGAACCTTTCGGTGGAAGAAATGCTGATGATAAAAAACGTTCCAAATTTAACCGGTTTATGTTTATTTTCAATGGTTTTTTTTATATATTAGCGTATAGCTTATGGAGGTCTTATGCGTTTAATAATTATAAACGGGCCTAACCTGAACCTGCTGGGCGAGCGCGAACCGGAGATATACGGTAAAGAAACCCTGTCGGATATCCATGCGGCACTGATGCGTCGTTTTACCGATGTGGATTTTACTTTTTTCCAGTCCAACCACGAAGGCGCTTTGATTGACGCCATTCAACAGGCCAGAAAAGAGCAGGACGGAATAGTCATTAATCCCGGAGCATTTACGCACACATCTATCGCCTTGCGGGACGCCGTCGCTTCGATAAAAATACCCGTGATCGAGGTCCATCTGTCCAACATTTTCGTGCGCGAGGATTTCAGAAAGCATTCCTATCTCACGCCGGTCTGCGCAGGACTTATTTGCGGGTTCGGCGCTGCAGGATATGCGCTGGCCGTGGAAGCATTGCTGAATAAAATCAAGAAATAAATAATTTCAGTACACCCGAAGCCGCTCATTCCGTAAATAAATCAGCGGAGGTTTTGGTTGTTTGGCTCCGGAACGCGCAAATCCCGCTGTAAATATCGGGCTGCTTCGATACCGCCAGCCATTGGTTTTTTAAAACGCTCCTGGATACTCTCTTACGTAGCCAAGGATGACAGATTAGTAACAAATTTTAAGGCATACAATGACCGTCGCTTATATATATCATTTTGTTTGTCTATTCTTAGGAAGTTTTTCTTAGTCGGTCCGGAAGATTCACTTGGTACCATTCCTCGGAACTTTGGCTTTCCGACACGCCGGGCTTTTTTTTGAGCGATTGTAATCGGCGCGTTCTGGACAGCTATCGCGACCAACGGATACGAAATGATTTGTATTATTTTACGCCGAATTAATGCATTAATCCCGTGGTCGCTTGCCTCGGAAGATTTTCATCAATGACTCATCGAGCATGAATCTCCGCTAAGAATTTTCTTGTCGGACTAAATAAACCCTAAGGATGGTTGACTTTATGCTGAAAAATTATTATTAGTTACTGATCATTTTTTACCGGACACCGGGTGTGTTAGTCATTGACATATGATGAAACAAAATTATTTTATTCAATTACTTCAGAAGTTACCGGAAAACGCGCGTTATGTGATCGTAACAGGCCTGCTCAGTTTATCCGCGGGGCTTTTTGCGGTTGGTTTTATGTTTTTAACCAATTTTCTGTTTTCGCAGACCTACCTTCAATTTGCTTCCCGTTCACCGAGGTACTTTATCATCGCGAGTTTTATCGTCATAACCGTCACCTCTTTATGCGTCGGCTATTTATTGAATGTATTCAGCAAGGAAGCCGCCGGAAGCGGGATACCTCAGGTTAAAAAGGCCTATTGGAAAGAACTGGGGTTTATCAATATAAAGCCGGTTCTGGTCAAATTTATAGCAGGCGTTTTGAGTATCGGCGGAGGGAACAGTCTCGGCCGCGAAGGGCCTTCGGTTTATCTTGGCAGCGGTATCGCCTCCAATCTGAAAGGGGTTTTCGGCGCCGCTCCGAACCAGCGACGCAGCGCGTCACTGATTGGCGCTTCCGCGGGATTAGCGGCGGCTTTTAATACGCCGATTGCCGCAATCACCTTTGTCATTGAGGAAATCGTAGGCGATTTGAATAACCGCTATCTGGGGCGGGTGGTACTTTCCTCCGTGATCGGCGCGTTTGTCGTGTACGCTATTCTTGGCCGGCACCCGGCGTTTTCTCTTCCTTCCATCGACACTATCAGCTGGTTTCATTATTGCGTGGTTCCTTTTGCCGCATTCGCGGCGTCATTCGCGGGAGTGATGTTTCAGCGGTCAACCCTTTTCTGGCGGGGCCGTCTGAAAAAACAAAAACGCATTCCGCTCCGGCTGCTCCCGGTATGCGGCGGACTGATTACCTGGATCGTAGGAAGCGGCGCCTTCTTAGCGACCGGAAAAATCGGCGTGTTCGGTCTGGGTTATTATGATCTTTCCGACGCGTTAAATAATAATTTTGAATGGAAAATCGCGGGATGGCTTGTCGCCGCCAAATTGATCGCCACGGCTGCCGGCTATAGTTTCGGCGGCTGCGGCGGTATTTTCGCGCCCTCGCTTTTTATCGGAGGATTGACGGGTTATTTCATCGGCGGCCTGGCGGGAAACTGGATCCCTCTGACGCCGGCGGATCATATCGTTCTTGCCGCGGTCGGTATGAGCGCCTGTCTCGGATCTATTGTCCGCGCGCCGTTGACCTCCATGCTGATCGTTTTTGAAATGACCCATCAATTCGCTCTGGTGCCCGGTTTGTTATTAGGCGCGATCATCAGTCAGGCTGTTGCCCATCGTTCCGGAAAATTAAATTTTTACGATGCGCTCCTCGTTCAGGATGGTCATGAGTTACATAAAATCCGCCCGCCGAGAGACCTGGAAAGCTGGCAAAATCTGCCTATCGCGGCTATTGCCAGTCCCAATCCGGTTGGATTACACGAATTGACTGAAAAAGAAATGCGCGCATTACTGGATCATTACCCGTACAACGCGTTCCCCGTATTTTCCAATGCTGAAGCGATAGGCATCGTCACGCGACGGCAAATCCAGGAGGCGCTTGACAATAAAAGCATTCCCGATATCCAGACTTTAGGGATGTGTTATTCGGATCAGACGGTTCATGAAGTCGGTAATAAGTTTATTGAGTCCGCAGTTCATGTATTGCTGGTGCGCGAACGGGAAACCAACGCTATTAAAGGCATCATTACGTTACATGATTTGATCCGCGCTCAGGCCGCCATGCAAAATTAGGTGTACTTTTCCGAAAAGTGGCGTGTAAACCATTCGTCCGAGCTTCGGTATTCCGATTCGCTTACGGTTTTGCGCGCGATTTTTTCCTGCGCGTTGCGGATGGCTTTCGCGACGAACGGATGCGTGATGATCTCGTTGTCCTTCATGCCGAGCTGTTTCATCATCCCGGTTATCCTCTCTCCACCAAAAAATCTCATCAGCGGTTCGTCGAGCGACGACCACGCGATAAACCGTATCCGGGCCGAAATCATTTCCGCCAGCGAAAGAACGACTTTGTCTTTGGCGGGAAGCGGGTAATGTTCAATCAGGTGCACTTCAATTTCGATAGGAGTTTCCGGAACCGCTTGCTGAACCCGCCCAATCAGGTCTTTCGCGAGGATGAGATGAACCTTATTGGAGGCTGTCGTTAGTCCGTCAAGCCAGTAGGCGTTGCTTTCTTCCTGGTAAGGAATTTTCTCCCTTTCAAGCCATTCAATACAGGTATCGTGGTTATTCCGGAAGTGATACGTGACAATGGTAATGCAACCACCTGATAATGATTTGCGCAATGCCGTCATCATGTTTTTACGTTTGGCTTCTTCATTCACGCAGACATTCTCGGTGAATTCGTGTTTTTTATTCAGAAACGATAACAGTCCCATGGGGTTCTCCGGATTCGGTTATATTCGCTGTACGGTTATCTGACTGAAAACTATCAATTTTTTTTTCAATGTCAAAACCGGGAACTAATTATCTTTAAAAGTACGTTATTGTGTTTACCGGATTGAATCTCTTTTTATTATTGTGAAGCGCCCGGATGGAGCAATTTTAACCGATTTTCCCGGGATTGTTATTTCGAACGACCGAAGGGAGTGAGAAATCCTGTATTCCCACACCTGCTGCCAATCGTTACTGAATAATGATTTATAATTTTTTCTTGAACTGCTACAGTCCAGGCATGCGCTTACTTTAATAAATAATTTCAACTTTCGAGTAAACCGATTCAATCGTATCCTGTGTTGTTGGTGTTTTTCCTTTTTCGTAGCCCATGTCGCTCAGCCGCGCGTATTTGTAGTTCGCGATACCGGCCTTGTCCATCACCTTTTTTCCGCAGTCTTCGGGACAGCCGTCGATCACGAGCACGTTGGATTTTTTAAAGGATGCTATTTTTTCCTGATTTCCGGATGCCACAAGCGCCAGACAACTCATTTTACGGACTTTGTGACGTGACAGTTTGCGCGCGACCTGATCGGAAATATATCCGACATCGGATGATCCGGAGCAAGTCAGAACGATATACTCGCCTTCACCGCATGCGCAGGATGTTCTGTTCTCCATAGTTCATTCCTTTCGAATTTATAAATGTTTTGACCACAGAGGGCACAGAGTATTTTTTGTGAAATTATGATTTCTCTGTGAACTCTGAGCCTCTGTGGTTTGTTTTTTAATTCATCACCCATCCGAAGAACATCCCGCTGATGGTCGCCATCACGATCACAAGTGATACATATACCACTGTTTTCTGCGTGCCCATGACACTGCGGATGACGAGCATATTCGGCAAGGACAGCGCCGGACCGGCTAATAACAAAGCCAGCGCGGGACCCTGCCCCATGCCGCTGTTAAGCAATCCCTGAATAATCGGCACTTCGGTTAAAGTCGCGAAATACATGAACGCGCCAACCACGGAAGCAAAGAAATTGGCCAACAGCGAATTCCCGCCCACCAGACCGGAGACCCATTCATTAGGGATCACACCGGCAATCGTTTTTCCGTCGTGCGTGGAACCAAGCAGAAATCCTGCGGTGACGACGCCGATCGCGAGCAAGGGAAGAATCTGTTTGGCGAACCCCCATGAAGAAAGTGTCCACTCACGGTTCTCACCGCCGTTCCCCAGCGTCAGAGCCGAAAGACCCGCTATACCGACAACCATGGGAATGAGCGGCGAAGGAGAGACGATTCCGGCAACAGCCGTGGCTATGGCGGCAATTAAAACTTGCCACCATTTGATTTTTAATATCGCGATTAATGATACGACCAGCAACAGTCCAAAGAATGCCGTGATGTACCATTTATAAGCCCAAACAGAATACCATAATCCTGTGGGTTCATCACCGGCGGGTTTGCCCCAGTTGGCGAACACAAGAATCAGCACGAGCGTAAAGAAATGAAACGCGGTTTGCCAGAGCGGACGGCCTTCTTCGGGCATATCAAAATTCATTTGTTCTTCTTTTTTCGCCTTTTCTTCTTTCCGGTAGAGCCAGGCCATGATCAGTCCGATGATCACGCTGAAACTCACCGCGCCGATGACGCGCGCCAGGCCGATTTCAAAACCCAGAATTCGCGCCGTCAGAATGATCGCGAGTATGTTAATCGCCGGCCCTGAATACAAGAATGCGACGGCCGGCCCCAGTCCCGCGCCGCGCTTGTGGATGCTTGAAAACAGCGGCAATATGGTACAACTGCATACAGCTAATATGGTGCCGGATACCGCGGCCACGGTGTAGGACAGCCATTTTTTCGCCGCCGCGCCGAAATACTTCAGCACCGCCGCCTGGCTGACAAATACCGAAATGGTACCTGCGATGAAAAACGCCGGCAGCAAACACAGTATCACATGTTCCTGCGCGTACCAGCGCGATAAATCGAGCGTCGCGTCAATCGCTTCCCTGAACACCCCGCTTTCCAGCGGCATCCAGTAAATCGCGACAAACGCCGCGATCATCCAGAAGAGGATTTTTAATTCTTTTTTAATTTCCATGTTTATCTTTCGCTAGTTAAACCTTGAAGGTCTTGACGTATTATTTAGCATCATCCGGCAAACGGATTATCGTTACTTATCAAGTAACACAAGACCTTCAAGGTTTACTATTTGATTATTTGATTAAATAAAAAAAACATAACAATAATACAATCCCGTCAGGATCATGCCGATAGCGACGATACGACGGGTCCATTTTTCGAACGTTTTAATTTTGTCATACCATTTTCCGACCTGTCCGACGGTAAAAGCAATTATCCACGCGAACAGGATGACCGGCAGACCCGTGGCCAGCGCAAACACCGGCGGCAGCAGCAAACCTTCGGAGCTGGCGATCGTCATCGGAATCAGCATGCCGAAATACAAAACGCCGCTGTAGGGGCAAAACGCCAGGGCAAAAATAATCCCGAGCAAGAGCACCATCCACCAGTGATGAAAATCCAACCGCTCGATTTTTTCGCGCCAGCGTCCGCCGGACATAACCGAATGATGAATGACGTCCAGCATCAGCAATCCGAGAATAATAAGTATCGGACCGAGCAGACGTTCGCCCCAGCCCATGAATAGTTTCGTCATATCCAATTTACTCGCACCGAAATAAATAAGAACGCCGATACCGGTGTAGGATAGTGCGCGACCGAGCGTATAAATCAGCCCGTTGAAGAACACGCGCTTGCGGTCGCTGATGTCCTTGCTGATAAATCCGATCGCCGTGATATTGGTTGCCAGCGGGCAGGGGCTGATGGCGGTCAGCAAACCCAGCAGGAACGCCGTTAGAATCGCATACGACGAGGAATCAAGCATTTGCTGTATAACGGATTCCATCGCTTCAGGTTCCTTTCAGGTAGGCGTCAATGGCCGATTTAAGTTCGTTTCTGAATTTTTCAGGATCGGAGGACGCATAACGGAATCCGATATCCGTCAGGTCGTTTTGTTTGTCACCTTTGACGATAAGCAAAGTCGGCATTACGACCATATATTTTTGCGCAATGGTTTCCGTTTCTTTTTGATCCAGGTTATACACTCTAAATACCAGCTTACCATCTTTGATTGGTCCGGCATAAGCGGATTCCACGGTTTCTTTGGCCGCCTTTTCAAGAGCAATGCAGGAGGCGCAGCGGCGTTCAAAATGAAAATAATAAACCTCCACAACATCGGAAGCGGTCCCGGCAAGATCTTTCTGCTGGCTTGTGGACTTACTGCACGCCAGAGAGCCGAGGATAACCGCCGCCGCAAGGAGAAAATGAAAAGTGATTTTCATTACAGAATTCCCTTTTTATTGAATTAATAATTTTTTGATTTCTTCCGCCGAAGGCACCCGGCCTTTCATGACTACTTTTTCATTGACCACGAGGGCCGGTGTGCTCATCACCGCGTACTTCATGATTTCGGCTATATCTTCCACTTTACTGACCTGCGCGTTAATTCCGTTTTGCTCAACGACATCGCGTACGGCTTTCTCCAGCGCTTTGCATTTCGGGCATCCGGTGCCTAAGATTTTTACGTGCATACCGTTTCCTTTCTATATTGTTTGTGTTTGAAAAGTTCTTTAAATAGTTCTTTCGCATCCTGCCAGTTTTCCTGATTGATACAGTATTTGATTTTTGGCGGGTTGATTTCGCCCTGGATCAATCCGGCGGCTTTCAGTTCCTTCAGATGTTCGGATAACGTCGAGCGCGCGATAGGCAGCAGTTCCGCCATATCCCCGCTGTAACAGCAGACGTTCTGGCGTGTGGCTAAATATTCCACAATAAAAACGCGCACGGGGTGGCTGAGCGCCTTAGCATAGCGTGCGATTTTTAACTGCGACTCCGTGTAATGTTCTTCAATACTCATAATCACCTTTTTAATTTTACAGATATTTCATTGAATATCATGTTTTCTGAATTTCCTTGTTTTTAGTTTACATGAACACTGTCCGTTCAATTCATAATCCCGGTCGACGACCATCGGCATACCGTCGTTCAGCCATTCGAGTACGCCGCCGATCAGCGCCGCCGCGTTGGTATAACCGTTTTCTATCAGAAACATCACGAGCTCTTTACTGAAGGTCCCGGCATTATCGGCCAGGATCAGCGGTTTGTCTTTGGGCAACGTGGTATATGCATCCTTGAAATGCTTTACTGTAATATAGATGATGTTGGGTACATCGAATTGCCTGAAGTCCGTTTCATAATCCTCACGTAGATCGATCAGTACCGCGCTGTTCTTTAAAAATTCATACGCCTGTTTGGGCGACAAACAGACCAGGTTGCCGTTCCGGTAACCTTTTCCCTGAAAAACATCTTCATTCATCGTGTCACTTTCTTATTTATGCGGTTTCCGGAAAATATTTTTTCTTAAACCAAAGCGCGACATTCACCAGCATGATCAGCACCGGCACTTCGACCAACGGGCCGATTACAGTGGCAAAAGCCGCCTGCGAATCAATGGTAAAGACGGCAACAGCAACAGCAATAGCCAATTCAAAATCATTACTGCCCGCGGTAAACGCTACGGTCGTTGATTTTTCATAACCCGCTCCGATTTTTCGGGCAATGAAAAAAGTGATAAAAAACATTCCCGCAAAATAAAATAAATAAGGAATCGCCACGCGGATGACGTCCAGCGGCAACTCGACAATTTTATCGCCTTTATACGAAAACATCACAAAGATCGTAAAAAGTAGTGCAATTGGTGTTATCACTGAAAGCCTGGGTATAAATTGTTTGTGGTACCATTCCTTATTCTTAATCCGGATTAATGCGACTCGGGTGATGATACCACCAAGGAAAGGTATTCCGAGATAGATGAAAACCGTAACGGCAATTTCCCAAATAGAAATATTAACCAGTATTCCCTTGAATCCGAACAGCGGCGGTAGAAAAGTTATAAATATATAAGCGTAAATGGAATACAAAAACACCTGAAAAATCGCGTTGAACGCGACCAATCCTGCGGCCAGTTCCGAATCGCCTTTCGCAAGATCATTCCATACCAGCACCATAGCAATACACCGCGCCAGACCTACAAGAATCACGCCTACCATCATATCCGGCTTATCCGGCAGAAAAATCAATGCCAGAAAAAACATCACCAGCGGACCAATAATCCAGTTCTGAATCAGTGATAACGAAAGCAGTCGAATATTCTTAAACACCACAGGCAATTCTTCATACTTAACCTTAGCCAATGGCGGATACATCATCAAAATCAGTCCAATGGCAATAGGTATATTCGTGGTGCTTTCAGGCGAAGTTTTCAGCGAATCCCAGAATTTTGCGATGGGCGGATATAACCATCCCGCGGCAACGCCGATGAACATGGTAATAAAAATCCAAAGCGTCAGATACCGGTCAAAGAATGACAGTTGTCTGGATATAGAAGTCATGTTACGTTTCCTTCTGTTTTATGATTCATGATTAATTTTTAATTTTTAATCCTCTTTCCTGAAGTAATTTATGGATCTCGTCTTCCGGGAAAAATCCTTCATGCCGGAAAAACTCAACGCCTTTTTCATCCAGAAAAACCTGCGTAGGAATAACGCGGATTTTGTAATCGTCTGCGAAATGTTTCTGATCCTGCTGCCAGACGTCGTAAAACACGACCTCGATTTGTTCGCCGTATTTTTCCTCGATGGCTTTCATCACCGGCTGCATTTGCTGGCACGGAATACATCGTACGGAGCCGAGTTCAACAAACGTCACTTTCGGCTTTTCTTTTTTTGTTTGCTGAGTGGTTTTATTTTTCTGATCAGAAACCGCGGTATTCGCAACAGCTTCGTTTTTCCGGTTCTGACAGCTGATGATCAACAGCATCAGAATGGTTAATCCTACTTTGCGCATAGAATGGTTCTTTCTTTTTTTTAATGTTTATTGTTCAAGTAGAAATTTCAATGATTCGCTGACCGTATCATTCACGGTCGCCTGTTTCATATATCTTGCGACTTGTATGGCTTCAACAATTTCCTCGTTGCTCACGCCGCTCTGTTTGGCCATTTTTGTCCACATCCGCGTACAGGTATCGCTGCCTAACGCCGCCGCCACGCCGATGCCAACCAGTAATTTGTATTTATTAGGCACCTTTTGATATTTTTCGTTTTCAAATAATAACGCTTTTTCGTCCATTTGATTCTTTGCGAATTCCGGGGCGAAATGGCTGAGCAATTCCATCGGGGTTTTGGTGTTTGGATTCATGGATTTCTCCTGTTTAAATCACGGTTTTATTAATACATTTATCGCATTCAAACTGAAGGGTCGTGTGATTAATCCCGTATGTTTCATGGACGATGCTTTCGATCTGTTTCTGAATAATCATCGTCTCGCATACGGACATATTATCCACATCAATGTGCGCTTCAAAATGCGTGTCACGGTCATTTAATTTCCATAAATGAACATGATGGATGTTGCGGACTCCGGGAATTTTTTCCAAACGGATTTTTACATCATCAAGATTAATGTCCCCCGGAGCGAACATCATGATCACATCGATTGATTCCTTTACGATTTTATAAGCTTCTTTTAAAATATAGGCCGCAATCATAATGGTCAACAGCGGATCAATCCAATAAATATCATAGAAAAGGATAAACACCGCGCCGATAATGACGGCAAGACTGGATACGGCGTCGCTTAACAAATGAAAATACGTCGCGCGGATGTTCAGGTTATTTTCGGATCCTTTTTTTAAAAGCAGCGTACCAGCTACATTGGCGATCAACCCTGCCGACGCCACGATCAGCATTAAACCGCCGGTAACCGGTGCAGGATTGAAAAAACGCTCAACAGCCTCTTTGATTAAAAAGAAACAAATAATGATCAGCGTACTGGCGTTGAGTAAAGCGGCCAGAATTTCCGCGCGTTTCAGTCCGAAGGTATATTTTCGGGATTTTGGTTGCTTACTCAGACGTAGGGCTATGTAGGTAATAATGATCGCGATCCCGTCGCTGAAATTATGCATCGCGTCGGAAATGAGCGACAAGCTTCCCGAGAAGATACCGCCGATGATTTCCGCGATCGTGATGATAAAGTTCAGCACCATCGTTATAAAAAGGTTTCTGGCGGATGTTTCCCCTGTATGGCTATGGGCGTGAGTGCGCGGTTGGGTCAAGTTTGTTTCTTTCTGGTTTCAATTTATTGGCGAAAGTATTGTAAAATCCCGTGTGAACTTCAAATGTAAAATGTCATCCTTTCAATTTTTGATACAGCGCTTCCAGTTTGGACCGGTAGATATTTTTAATCGCGGTTTCTTCATCGGCCAGCGGTTTGACCGGAATTAAATCCATAATCGCCTCAGCGGACAAGCCCGACTGATAAAGCGTTTTCACGGCTCCCATGGTCATGTTCAGGACGGCCTCTTTCGATTCTTGCTGAGACAGGCCGAACGATTGGGCCAACGATTCCAATTCGCGTAACTGGAACCACAGGTAGGTGGGGCCCATGGCGGCGATGACCGCGTACGCTTCCAGTTTTTTTTCTTCCACTACCGGGCAAGCGCCGAAAGCGTCAAACCATTTTAATAATTCTTTTTTTTCCGACGCCGGGAATTCTTCCGCGAAGGCCACCGGATTAAAACCGCTGTTCATCACCGATGGCGCGTTGGGAATCATGCGCACGACGCGGCGAAATCCGTTTGTTTGCTCCCTGATCCGGGCTATCGTCACCTTGGGCGCCAGCGACACCAGTACGGCATCCGGTTTGAGCGCCGTTTTTATTTCTTTCAGCGCATCGCCGATCTGCGGGATATGAAGGGCCATGAAGACGACATCGCATCCGGCCGGCTTCAGATTCTCCTGACCGGCGGTGTGCACATCGGGATACTGTCCTTTGATTGATTCAAGAACATCCTTGCTGATATCACTGACCGTGACGGAGTCCGGCCATTGTCCGGCCCGCTTCCATGCGCCGAGCAGAATGCGTGTCACTCTTCCGCCGCCAATAAATCCCACGCTTCGTGAATTCATAAAATTATCTCCGTGATTAATATTTCCTGTCCATTCAATAAAAACTTGTTTAACCAACAAAAGGACATTATCCGTAAAACCCGCATTGACCTCAACATTGAAATAATCGCCGCCGGCATCACCGACCGCATTAAACGATTAATTTTTATGACCAGGTTTTTAATATGCGAAATGATTGCATCCGTTTTTTCATCACAAAAAGGCGTTTGCCCTTTCACAATGCCAAAGTCGGTTGTATGGATATGGATGATGTTCCGAATGCCTTCGCGGGCGAGTAATTTTTCCGCGCAATTCACCGGACAACCGTCCAGCACGACAATCGGGTTTGGGTTCTCAAGGATGTTTTTTACCAGCGCCGGATCGCCGACGGCGATTTTGGCGAGACAAATCATTTTCGACTCGCCGCTGTCGGAAAACCGCCGCGCCACTTCATCGGCGTACTTGCCGGTATTCGAGGCGCCGCTGCAACTGACAATCTGAAATAGGGAATCGGAAGCCATGTCGGAAAATCCTTTTTTTCATCGGTTCCTTGAGTCCCGCCCGGAGGTAGCACTCACGAAACCGTCGTTGGATATTTATTTAGCGGCGCAATCGATGCAGACTTTTTTGTCGCCTTTGATTCTGCCGTACTGCATCACGGTCATTTCACCGCATGCTTCGCAGACAAACCCGTCAAAACTGTCCGTGTGCGGTTCGAGTTTGTAGTCAAATACCGGCGAAATATTCAGCAACATTTCATCCGACGCGTTCATTACACCGTCAACCAGCGGATGGACTATTTCTTCGGGGACCTGACTGGCCGGAATGCCTTTTTCACGGTAATCCTTAAAAAAGGCGGATTGCTTATTTTTAAGCATCGCTTCGGCCTTGGGCGTCACGCGTACCGCTTTACCGGTTTTCCGGTCAACCAGCGTTACGGCCCATTTGCCTTTATGCGTTTTCCGGATATTCCCTTTACCGAAGGTGGTACCCATTATTACCTGTAAACCATCGCCATAACAAGTGGCGCAATGATCGTCGCCCAGGTCCACGAAGGCGACCAGTTGCCCGTCTTTGGCTCTTTCAACGCCCAGCGCATTCATCGCGGCCGCGCCAGCCCTTAATCCCATGGGCATGGCGGGACATTTATGACCATGAAATTTTTGTCCGAATTCGAGCCATTCTTTTGGATTAATCATAACAACATCTCCTTTAAATTATTAATTAAACATCACCTGAAATTGAATTTCACCAAGATAATGCCGTTTTAAGGCGGATTGAGTTTTGCCATCCGCCATCAGTTTTGTTTTGTCGGTAAAATAATAATTTAAACCGGTTCCATACCATGCGGCATTCATTGTCAGAGGATTCCGATCGCAATATTTATCCATGAACGCGGTCATCTGCAACTTAGGTAACACATAGAGCGTGGCCAGGCCGTAATAGCCCCAGGCGCGGTCGTTGCGGATATCCGCATGTGCGTATTCAGCCTGAAAGCCAAAGCTTTTATACTGAATCTGGCATTCTGCTCCCCACCGGTAATCGTTTCCGGTAATACGCTGTCCGGAAGGAAATATATTATTCATCGTGATCGCGTATGCGTACCGATAAGCGGCCGAAACGCCCGTTTGAACCATCCTGTCCTTCCGCCTGAGCCAGGTCCACTGAACATGCGAGGTATAGAGCAGATGCGCATCTTTATTTCGACCCGGCGGTTCAAGATTGGCGTTAAAGCAACCAAGACTGACATGCACGGGACCCTGTTCCGGCTGTAAGGTCACCTGCGCACCCACTTGCCTGGCCATCGATTGCGAACCATGAATCAACCCGTTGATCACCATGGCCCGCTCGAGTACGGGAATTACGTAATCCGGCTGCATACGCTGAAGCATAAAATCCGGCACAAACCGTCCGACGCGGAAAAATCCCCATCCGGTAAAATGAATATCCGCGAACGCATCCTGAAACATAAAGCCTTCGTCTTTATTTGAGCGGTACACGAGTTGAATTTTATAGAAAATATAGTCCAGTCCGGGCGCTTTTCCGTCAACCCATAATTTAGCGCGGCGGATCATAAAATCGCGCGTCGAATCGAAATCGGCGCTGAAGCGGGTCTGAATGTAACCGTGCCAGTCCGGTCCGGTATTTTGCGCCCCAAGGCATGGAACTTCACATCCCAGCAACATAAGCAGAAGCACCCCGAACCGCCGCATTAAAACACCCCCCAGACTAATTTCATGGCAATGGCCAGCAGGACGATCGCATAAATCTGCTTAACTAATTTCGGTTTGGCCCTACCGGACATAAACATGCCGCCGAACTGGGATCCGATGATGACCGCTATGACAACGAGCGCCGTTACGGTCCAGTTGAAACGGCCTTCGGCCATATGTCCCAGATAGCCGGAAAAGGATGAGAACGTAACCACGAACGCCGTTGTGGCAGCGGCGACTTTGGTTTTATAACCCATCCACATTAAGATTGGCGCGATGATAAATCCGCCGCCGATGCCCAGCATTCCGCCGATGCCACCCGCCAATGCGCCAACCGCGGCGCCTATCAGGGAGCGTTTGACCAGCGGCATCATGATTTCCGGCTCGCTCTGATTTGAAGTCCACATCATCCGTATCGCCGCGATCACTACCATGATGGCAAAGGCAATCATTAAATAGTCAACGGAAACAAACCGCGCCAGATAAGCGCCCAGCGGGGCAAAGATTAACGCGGCCGTCGCCATCGCCGCGCCGCCCTTCCAGTCAACCAGTTTCTTCCGGGCGAAAGGAATCAGCGCCAGCAAAGTGTTCAACCCGTTGAGCAGAAGACCCAATGGTATCGCGACTTCTTTGACATCAAAACCGGCCCATTTTAAAACCGGAACATAAACCATACCCCCGCCCAGACCGAGCATCGCGAAAAGAAACGATGCGGCTAATATTATCAGAGTAACCAGCGCGTAGGTCATGAATTATCCTTTATATCCTTGGGGTTTCCACCGTGAACTCATCGTTTCGGTGTCCGGCGCAAGGAATGCAGGTATTTTTGCCGTCCTTCACGCGCAAATACCGTTCAAACACATATTCGCCGCAAATTTCGCATTTATGTTTATTAAACGATCCTTTAACCGGCGCGTATTTGAAATCGGGCAGTACCGTAACTGTAAAGAGTTCCTCATCGGATGCGTTTAAAACCATGTTAATGATATCTAAACGGATGTTTTCGGGAATCTGGGAAGGCTCAATGCCTTGTTTACGGAATTTAAAAAATTCATGCGGCGCCAGTTTATCCTGAAATTCATTTTTCAGGGCGATGCGCACGGCATCTTTTACCCCGGGATACCAGAAGGTCGCGGCGATCTTGCCATAATAGAGTTTTTCGATCATGCCTTTCCCGAACGTGGCGCCGGTCGCCGACATAAGCCCATCCTGCATACAGCCTTGCGGATGGCCAATGCCCATTTCGGAAAAGATATGCATCTGATGATCCAGACTTTTGGAAACACCAAGTTTGGATAACGCTAACGAGCCCATGCGATATCCGATGGGCATGAACGGACAGCGATGTCCGTGAAATTCGAAGGTCCAGTCAGGCAGATTAAACATAGGAAATCCTTTCAAGGTTCGTTAAAAAACACCATCAGGCTTTCCTGTTGACAAAAGCCTGATACACATTCTTGGCTCTCGATCGCGGAATGGCCTGATTTTGAAGATACTCCAGATTCGCAGTGACGACAGGGAGTTTAGACCCCGGAAAACCCAGTAACGCTTCATTTGTCTGCGCGTCGGTCGCGTCCCGGCAGCCGTAGCAACCGAAACTCATATTGATTTTTTGCGTGAGAAACGGAAGCACGGCCGAATCCACGCATACGGCCTGTAGAATACTGGTGCTGAATTCCAGACGTCCGCCGTTTTCATTGAGATAAGCCAGAGCGATCCACATCAGTTTTTCGGGTTCGTCTTCGATGATCACGACATCCGGACAGGAATCGAATGCGTCGAGCGGTTTGATTTCAACGGCGGTATACCGGCCTAATTCCAATCTGGGCATGGTGTTCATTACATGCATTCCGGCGCTTTTCTCTTTAAAAATCCCATAGCCGCATAACATCGAACCGTCCTGTAAATTGGGCGGCAATGGTTTAAAGCCCATCGCCGCGGCGGCGGCCGGACAGGTAATATGATCCTTCGTAACCGTTATGTTGTGTCCTTTTCGCGCCTGCATCACCGCCTGACAAAAACGATAGTCGCGCTCAGCAATCTGCGCCGTTGAGGTTTCAACAAACTGCACGCCTACCGGCGACGTGTGTAAACCAACGGTACGGCTTAATACTTCCGCGTATTTTTGGTTTTCCTTCATTTCATTTCTCTATAACGTGTGCATATACGGTTTACTGAAATCATTCATGAGCGCATCAAACAGGGTTTTGGTTTTTTCTTTCTCTCCGTTTTTCAGCGCGGATTCCCAGTCTTTGGCCGTTAGTTCCACCGGCGCGAACAGTTCGTCGAATTTAACGTCGTTCTTTTTCTGCTGATAGGATTTGACTTTCTGATACATCCGGCCGACCATTTCAAGATGATTCTTTGCGCCTTCGGTATTACCGGCATTCGCCATATCCATGGCACTGCGGATTTCAGCGCGCCAGGTAAACAGTACATCGGTAAGATCGGTGAGGCCGTTGTTGCGGTGCATTTTTCCGAAGATCATGCAGAAGTTCGGGCAGTATTTCTGCGCCAAGCGGTATTGTTTCTTTTCGATACGCTCGCGGATTACGATGATATTATCCATCAGGTCTTCCAGATAGGTTTTCCATAGCGGGTCCTTGGCGTATGCCGCCGGCGGGTTGTTCAGGAACTGATCGCTGACGGTTTTCAGTTCCGCTTCGAGTTCATCCAGATTCTTCATGAATTGGGTCTGGTCGAAGGAATCCATTTTACGAAGCATGCCGCAGGTCATGATTGCTTTTTTATGCCACGGTGTGATCGTTTCATCAAAAGATTTCGTCTGCGCGAAAGTGAGATGGGTCAATAAAAATATCAACATGGTAAAGCTCAATGCAACTGTTTTCATGGTGTTCTCCTAAGTAAGTTTATAACAATGTTGATTACCGGTTTTCATTTTTTTCTATTTTCGAAAATATAATAGAGCGCCGGTAAAAAGAGGAATACAAGAATCAATCCGAAAATCAATCCTCCGATTACGGCGATGGCCATAGGTTTCAGCAACTCGGTGCCTTCGCCGATGCTCAGGGCCAGTGGAAGCAACCCGATGATCCCGACCAAATCGGTCATCAGGATCGGGCGCAAACGCACGACGGCCGCTTGTTGAATAGCGTCCAGTAAACACAATCCCTGTTCGCGCAGCTGATCGATAAAGGTGATCAGAATCACGCCCTGATTAATTTCAATACCAGCGAGAATGATGAACCCGATCATGACCGTAACGCCGATGGGCTGACCGGTGATGTACAGGGCATAGGAAACGCCGATCAGAGAAAGCGGTACGCGGATCAGAATGATGAACGGTTTGATGAAATTCTCAAAATTGACGACCAGAACGACGTACGCGAAGAACATGGCGATCAGGAGAATGACGACCATGACTCTGAAATTTTCGCGGAGCATCTGGGATTGGCCGCCGAAATTGATTTTATAACCAGCCGGGAGCGGAAACGCGTTAATGGCCCTTTCCACATCGGCGGTGGCTTCGCCGACGGTACGTCCGCTCACATTGGCGGTCGTTTTAATTACGCGGTTCTGGTCTTTGCGGTCAATTTCCAGAGGGCCGGCGCGCTGTTCCACCCGGGCCACTGCGCTCAGGCTGATTTTGGCGCCGGTGGATGGATAAAGCGCCAGTTGTTCCACATCGTGAATGCTTTTGATGTCGCGCTCATCCACGACGACGCGGATCGGGTAGTAATACCCTTTTTCTTTAAATTGCGTCATCACCGCACCATCAATGCTGGTCTTGATGGTGGACGCAATTTGATTGACGCTTAATCCAAGATCCAGCGCGCGCGTACGATCAACAAAGACCTGATATTCCGGTTTGGTGATGTCAATGGATACGTCCACTCCGGTTAATCCCTCAATGGATTTGAATACGCCGCTGATACGTGACGCCTGGTCAAAAATATTCTCGATCGGTTCGCTGCGGGGCGCGATCACTTCTGCTTCAATATCAAATTCGCCGGTCTGTTTGATGCCTTTGAGTTTAGTGTGGAACACTTTCATTTTAACGCCGGGAAACTTTATATTCTGCTGAATTAAAGGCGCCAGCCATTCCACATATTGATCCGTATTCATCGGCCGTTTCGACGGCTCCACCAGTTGAATGTTCACCTCCCCCTCGTTGGCGATTTCATAAGTAACCAGTCCCCATATTTTTCCGCCGGATAGCGAAGAATATTTTTCGATGTGCGGTTGTTCCCTTACAAATTGTTCAATTTTTAAAATGACCCGGTGGGTTTCTTCCATGGAAGCGCCCGTCGGCATTTTGACTTTGATGGTGATTAACCCGTCATCGGCTTTGGGAAGAAATTCCGAGCCGATCCGGTTGAGAAAAATAATACCGGCATAAAACAGGCCGAGCGTCACCAGCATCACCAGCCATCGCAGTTTCAGCGACCACCGCAGAACCGGCCTGTAAGGCCGTATCAGAAGCGCGAGTAAAAAATCCGCTAATCGGGATACGATACCTTTTTTGAGAGAAACGGTTTTCCCTTCCGGAAACAGCAACGATGTTAAGGTTGGCGTTAAAGTGAGCGCCACGATTAAGGAAAGCGAAATGGTAATCGCCACGGTGATAATCAGTTCGCTGAACAGCAGGGATACAAAACCCGAGACGAGCAGGAACGGTAGAAACAGGGCGATAAAGGTCAATGTCGCCGTGAGTACCGCTCCGCTGACCTGCGCCGCGCCTTTATGTACCGGATGCTGTTCGCCGGGCTCTTCTTCCTGAATGCGCGTGATGTTTTCCAGCACAACAATGCAATTGTCCAGCAGCACCGTGATGGCCACCACCAGACCGCCGAGTGTAAAAATATTGATTGAAAAAGTCAGCAGTTGCATAAAGAAAAAAGTTCCGAGTAGCGTTACGGGAAGCGTCAGCGAGACAATCAGCACCCGACGCCATCCGCTGAGAAAAAAAGCCGTAACGATGACCACTAATCCCGCCGCAATCAACGCTGCATCCCGAACGCCCGATACCGACGCGCGGATATAACCCGATTGATCGTAGATCACATCCAATTTAACCGACGGCGGTATGATCGCGGCCAGTTCTTTTAATTTCGCCGTAACCCGGTCGGACACTTCAATCGTGTTGGCTCCGGTCTGTTTAAAAACCGACAGCTTGACGCCCTCTTTCATATTCAGTTTATTTTTAATCCGCTGGACGGCATAGGCGTCTTTGACGTCGGCTACGTCTCGGACCCGGATCAGAGCATCATTCCGGCCTTTGGCAAGGATTACATCCCTGATTTCGTTTACGGATGTAAATTCGCCGACTGTCCGAACGATATAATCTTTTCGCTCGGAGGTGACCCGCCCACCGAGCAATTCAAGGTTTTCATCTTTCAGCCGCTGGATTACTTTGTCCGCCGGTATGCCATAGCCCTGCAGTCTGACCGGATCCATATGCACCCGGATTTCACGGCGCAATCCTCCGGTGATTTCGGTTCCGGCGGTTCCTTCGATGGCGGTAAAGCGATCCTGCAGTTCATTTTCTACATACAGGCGCAGTTGGGTCAGGTCCATCTGATCGGAAGTGATGAGCAGATCCATCACGGGCAATTGGGACGGATCAGCTTTAAACACCAGCGGTTCTTCGGCGTCTTTGGGCAGATTTTTCCGTACCAGTCCGAGTTTGGACAGAACGTCCTGATAGGCGACGTCCCGATCGGCGCTATAGGTAAAATTAACCTGCAGCGCGTATAATCCTTCGGTACATTGCGATTCCATATAATCGAGATTGTCCACGGTCGCGATTTTCCGCTCGATCACGGTAGCGATGTTATCTTCAATCTCTTCCGGCGTGGCGCCGCGCCAGGTCACATAGACCTTGACCATCGGATACGTGATATCCGGCAGAAGGTTAACCGCTAACTGCGTATAACCCAGCACGCCGACTACCGCCAGAGCGATCATCAGGATTAAAACGGACGCCGGGCGTTTGATCGATATCGCGGAAAGGTTCATCAGGATTTCTTTCCTTCTTTGGATTTTTCTTTTGGCTTCTGCACTGTAACTTTCATGCCGTCTTTTAACAATTCCTGTCCGCGCACCACAATTTTCTCGCCGCTCTGAACACCCGAATCTATTTCGGTCAGTTGGTCATTGGCAATGCCGAGCTTTACGATTCGCCGCTGTACCACGGAATCCTGAAGCACAAACACTATTGCCTCGCCTTTGGGGTTCACCAGGAGGATATCATTGGGAACGGCAACAATATTTTCTTTTTTATCGGTAACCAGTTCCAGCTGCGCCATCATGCCGGGCGCGATGGATTGGGCGCCCCGGACAAGCTGAAGTTCAACGGGAAACGTCCGTGTCGCGGGATCGATCTGCTGGTATTTTAAAGTTACTTTTGCGGTAAATTCTTTTCCGGGCAGGGCGTTAAATTTCGTTTTCAGCGCGAGGCCGTTTTTGACGATGGAATAAAACTCTTCCGGCACGGAAGTTTTAATAATCAGGGAATGTAAATCGGTGATGGTAAACAAATTTTGACGGTCGATGACGGCGCTGCCGGATTCGATCCATTTTTGGGTAATGGCCCCGCTCATAGGCGCCATCACGGGAATGCCGAGAAACAGCGATTCGGCATAGCTCGCCTCTTTTTTCGCCTGTTCTAATTGGTGATTCAGTTCGCCGGTATCCTGATTGTGTTCGGTCGCTTTTTTGATTTGTTTTTCCAATTCCAGGATTTTGTTCCGGCTCTGCGACAACAGCGTCAGGCGGTCCTGCGAGGCGATGACCGCCAGCGTCTGATTTTTTGCGACCCATTCATTTTCGGTCACCATCAGTTTTTCTATGTACCCATCCGACGGCGCGATCACGGTCGTCGCGTTTTTCGCTTCGACCGTACCAACCAGCGAAGTGACCTTGACGATCGACGTCGGTTTGACGACCTGCACTTCCACCAGCGGCGCTTTGGGTTTCGGCTTTTTACTTTCATCGGGCAACTCTTCGCTTTTCTGGCACGACAGCAAAGCGCCCAGCGTCAGCATAAGGAATAGGATTTTGTTGCGCACGGTGATCATCCTTTAAAAAGGCAGTTCGTCACTGCCGGTAATATTTTGAATATCCACCACCGTCATGATAAAATCGATGACAAGTTGATTGTAATTCAGTTGGGAAGTGGTGAGCATGGTTTGGGCGTCGATGATATCCAGACTGCTGGCCTTGCCGATGCCGTATTTCAATTCCATCGCCTGGAGGCTTTCGCCGGCCAGTTCGATGATTTTTTCCGTGCCTTTCATACGGCTGCGGATGTCCTCGATTTTTAAAAGCGCCGATTGTAAGTCCGACTCGATTTTCTGAGTCATGCTCTGACTGTAATGATCATTGGCTTGGTTCCGGAGACGCGTCTGGCGCTCTTTGATGAGGAAATTGGATCCTCGGAACACCGGTAAAGTATACGAAACGCTGATTCCGATCTGCCAGTTCCAGTTATTCATTGGAATCCGGCTGTCTTCAATATTGGTGATGCCGAACGCGTAGAGCGACGGATAATAATCTTTCCGGTAGAGCGCGGCTTCCTGTATCCGCAGTTGCCGCTGTACGCCGATCAACTCCAGATCGGGATGCGATTGAACGGCGCGGTTTTTCAATACTTCAAGGTCATAGGGCTGATTCTGCCAGGCGCGCCAGAGCGAATCGGCGGGATCGACGATTTCGAACGGGCCGGTCAGCGCGTTTCCACAGGCCGCGTTGAGGTTGTTTTTGTACAACGTCATCAGATTCTGCGTTTTAATGATGTCATTCTGAAGCGTTTCAATCTGCACCCGGATACGGAGAATATCGGCCTGCGATGTTTTACCGACTTGATACATTGTTTCGGCGTTTCGCAGATATTCCTCCAGCCGGCGAACTGATTCCTGCTGGATTTGCAATGTTCTCTGGACGCGTAAGACTTCCACGTAATTGCGCGCCAGCGTATAGGTAACGGATTGACGCAGTTTGCGGTCGGCCACCCGGTCAACATCCACCGAACGCTTTGCGTAATCCCGCTGCAATGTGTTTTTCCCCCAGTCATACACCAGTTGGTTCACGCGGAATTCGGCATACAGGTCGTTCAGGGAATTACCGAGCAGTTTCATTTTTTGCGGAAGCAGGTATTTCCAGCGTGAAACGCTCATACCCACCGCGGCTTGCGGCAGATAGTCTTTACGCAGGTATTCTTCCTGCATAAGTCCGGCCTCGATGGTAATTTGATTCGCCTGGAACTGCGGCTGGTTCTCATAGGCGATTTTTTGAAGATCGGCCAGACTGAATTCGCGGTTTTGCGCCAGAAGATAGGGCGCGCAGGCCATTCCGCTTGCCAGGACGATCAGTTTTAAAATCATCCTATTTATTCGGCGTCGGATCGGCCGCTTCAGGTTTGATCGCATCCAGCCTGGCGCCGGGTTATTGATGACTTGCATCGTGTTCTTTCAGCCAATGGGCTAGTGTGTGTTTCGTCGGAATTTTTCCGATGGATAATAATTTATCGTTGACAATCAGTCCCGGCGTCATATAAACGCCCAATTTGGGGAATTCATTGATATCCGTGATTTTTTCAATCTGATATTCCAGATTTTGTTCTTCGGCCGCTTCTTTACAGAGCGCGGCTAATTTTTCACAATTGGGGCACCCTTTACCGACGACTTTGATGTTTAACATATTTTTTCCTTTTTTTTCAGAAATTTGGTTTATGATCATCGACATACTTATTGACCAGATAAATAATCGAAATAAAAATCAGCGCCGCGGGAATGATGATGATCCAGCGGTTTACGCTGAAAAGGACCGACAGGTCACCGTTGATTTCCGGTGTTAATAAATATTCTTTTACCGGTTTAATCGTTAGCGCGTAAATAAAAATGCCGAGCGCCATGCCGAACACGGCGAATACCGCTTCTTTCTTACCCTCGCCGATACGCGCCATCATCGTGCCGGGACAGTATCCGAGGAGGCCCATGCCGGTTCCAAAAATGAGCCCGCCGACGAGCTTGCCCCAGTCCAGGTTCTTCAGCGTGATTTTCAGAAGTCCGAGATCGCCCAGCAGATAAAACAGAATCATGGACGAAGTCACGGCGGTAAGCATGAATTTGAGAATTTTAAAGTCCTTCAGCAGCAGCATGCCCATCACGCGGGGATATTTCGTCACGCCGGTGCGGGAGAGAATATAACCGAAAATGAATCCGGTCGTCAGCCCGAAAAGGATGTTAACGATTATCATGGCGGCCTCCGGCGTTAGGGTAAAGAATTTTCGCGACGACAATGCCTGCGGCGAAGAACGACGCGCCCGCGACGATACTGCCGAGCGACAGGTGCGCCCATCCCTGCAGAATGTTGCCGGTCGTACATCCGCCAGACATAGCCGCGCCGTAACCGAGACACACGCTCCCGATCATCACGACGATGTAGCGTTTGAGCAAACTTTTTCCGTGGTACGTTTCCCACACGGCAGGAATATTTTCCGCGCGGAAAGTCCCGCTGGTTTTCGCGGCGGCATATCCGCCCGCGACAAGCCCGAACAACGTAAAAAATTCAATAAACGCGTCCGGCTTCTGCCCGAACCGTTTGATCACCGGATTATCCGCGAGCCCTTCAAACAACCCGCCGAATTGCGCGGCGATGTAGCCGAATCCCGCCGTGATACCGAACGGATAATTCCGTTCCGCCAGCCAGGCAAAAATAAAATATGTGGCTACGGACAACAGCGAGACCGCGATTCCACCCGTGAACCAGTGCCATTCATTTTGTTTTTCGTTCATGTTGAATCTCCTGTTTACGCTACTAAGACACCAAGACACAAAAGATAGCTATCTTTGCATTTTGGCGGCTTTGAGACTTCGTGTCTATTTTAATTCTTTCAAATAAAATTCATAAAAACGTTCTTTAATTTCATCGCGTATCCTGCGAAATACCGCTAAGATCTCTTCTTCTGATCCCACAGCCTCGGCGGGGTCTTCAAATCCGATGTGCAACCGGTGTTGGACCGGTCCGGTAAAGACGGGACAATTTTCGTTTGCATGGCCGCAGACGGTGATAACGTAATCAAAAGGTTGACTGATAAATTGATCCACGTTCTTCGGATAATTATGACTGAGATCCAATCCGGTTTCCTTCATCACCTGAATGGCTTTGGGATGCACCTGCGCGGAGGGCTTGGTTCCGGCGGAATGCACTTCAAGGTTTTTGTCAAACGACTTCAGGAATCCCTCCGCCATCTGACTGCGGCAGGAATTGCCGGTACAGAGAATTAAAATACGCTTGGACATAATTTAGCTTTCTTTGGGTTTTCTCATTTCTATTTTCTGCAAATTATCCGCGTTGACGTAATCCTGGTTCCCGGTCTCACCGGTTTGGCGGTAAATTGCTATTTCGTATTTCGTCGAAAACCGAAATATTATAATTATTTTTTTTTGGTTTGTCAAGAAATTAAATACCCCGATGATTTGTTCATGGGGGGGTATCGATCCCGGAATCTTCCGGGTTCATAAATCAGGTTGCAGGATTAGATTCTTATCCTATACCCATTCTCTTTTTTGAGTTCGGCAGGCACACTAAAAAATATATTCCCTCGCGGATTTCACGAGGGAATTGAATCCTTACTAGAGGCCTTGCCGATAAGATCGATTACCTCTTTCCGTCCTGACGCGAGCGCAGTTTCAGGCGAACCCACCAAGCCGCCAGGAAAAGAAAGGATATCAAACTCTTTGCGCGTTCCCGTCGAAGCAGGAAATATTACTTCACCAGCACCATTTTTTTCGTCATCACAAAATCACCCGCCTGCATTCGGTACAGATACACGCCGGTGCTAACCGCATGGCCGTATTGATCCTTGCCGTCCCATACCACCGAATGCACACCGGCCGCTTGTTTGGTATTTACGAGTGTCCTGATTTCCTGGCCGAGGATATTGTATATCTTCAGCGTCACCTTCTTCATCTCAGGAATCTGATACCTGATGACTGTGTTTGGATTGAACGGATTCGGGTAATTTTGTTCTAAGGCAAACCGTTGCGGCCTACTGTTCGCCTCCGGATTGTAAAATACCGCCAACGCTGAGCCTTTGGCGATACCGCTTATTTGGTTGGATGAAATGCTTGATTCTATCGGTTCCCACGTTGAACCATTCCATGCATAGAGACCGAGATTGGATATGTTGAAATCAGTATATCGCTCTTGAATCCTCTCCAGATCAACATTCGAATAGGTATAGTCCACGGTCAGGTTTGCCGATGGTGTGGCGGCCCAATCCACCGGTTCGCCGATACGCATGCATTTATCAGGAATTGATGTAATATCCGCGGTGGTTGTCAGCAGATAGCCGTCGCCTTTAGCATGGAAGCTATAGTTACCATGTGGCGCCGGCTTATTCAGCGGGGACACCTGATATATTCTTGTAATCATTCCTGTATTGCCGGCGATATCTGTCCCGGTCAGGTTTATAGTCAGGTTGCCGGTTTTTTTAATGTTATAATCGGCGTAATAATATCCGTTATTATAACCGTACACGGTCAAAGTATCCGAGTTTGCTTTTAATAAAAACGATTTCAGAGGTTCATCGGTATGAGCCAAAAAGCGAACCCGATTGACCGCCTGAGTACTTAAAGCGTTTATATTAAGCGCCGGTGCTGAATGATCGAATTTATAAATTTGATTATTTTTAAAATCATTCAATATCCATTGAGCATAATAGCGTACGGTATCTACGGCTGAGGCGTTATCCACGCCCATCCCGCCAATGTAGGCCATCCATACCTCCTGTGTGTCTCCGGCAGCGAAGTTGAAAGGACCGGTGGAAAAAATGACTTGCTGATCTTGCGCACCATTTGTCGATAAACTGAATGCTCCACCCGGTTTTACATTACCGAGTCCGTCCAGACCCTTCATGAACCAGTAACGTGAAAGATCTCCCCATAATCGGAAGGGTCCGAATGTTTTTAATCCGTTATCGGCTGCGGTGGCTTGCAGAATTTTATAAGAAGGCTGTTGAACCCGGGTAAATCCCTGAGTGCCAATCATGATTTTATTTGCGGTATCCGTAACCGTCCCTGATGCTAATGGACCCTGCATAATTAATATACCGCAGGCGGAATGGAATGGATCCAAGTTATTCACCGTGTCGTTGAAAACCGTCATCAGCGAAAGCCCGGGATTAACGGTTAGAAGGTCTTCACTGCTATTAGCGCCCACATCCGGATCATTAAAGAAACCGACATAACAGGAATCGTATTGTTTGTTGGATTTATTAAGGATGCGATATCTAACCAATACAGCATGGTTAAACGGGTAATGCGTGAATTGAAATGTTTGCCGCTGTATCTCAACACCCAGACCGGGCGATAAAGCGTAATAATCATCCAATAGACTAGTGTCCAGGTCATTAAAAACCGTCCAGGTATCTTTGCCGGATAACTGCAACGGCTGTCCCAGAGTGGTATGCGGGGCGGATTCAGGCCAGTTGGTATAATTTTCCGGCAATGCAAAAAAAGTTTGGTTTTGATGATAGTTTTCTGAAATCAATGTTCCAAATGGACCATTATTCAATATCCTGCCGGGCTGAAATTCGGTTTCGGTAAATTCGCAGTTGCCTATGGTCACGGTATCCGGATTACCGCTGATTCCCTTTTTAAGGCCGCCAAACCATAATCCTCCGGCGTAAACCAGGCTGTAATTTGAGCCGGAAGGATATTCCATCCCAAAGTATAATTCACTTGCCCTGTAACCGATTGAGCCCTGATTTTTCTGCCAGAAACGGATGCGATTGCCGGCCGTTTCGGTTTTATATTCCACTATGCCTGTATCCGTCAGCGCTGTTGAACTGGCGCTTGCGGTAAAAGATTTTATGGTATACCCATAACTGTTGCTGACTTTCAACGTTACCGGATAACTGTTACCATTCTGATATTCATGGGTGGTCCAGGTAATGATGCCGTTGGTGTCTATCGTCATCCGGGCCGGCGCCTGCAAAAGTTCAAACTGAGGTTTTTCAAAAGAATAATAACTGATCAGGTTTGTATGCGTATGCGTACCGGTATCCTGTGTAATGTTCCGTTTAATAATGAAAAACGGCGCGGCCGTATCCGCCGTCTGCGGTACCAGGCGTATTACGGTTCCGGCCGGAGGCAGGATACCATCTGTTGGAACCGTGAATGAGTTCTGAGTATAAGGAATAGACGGCTTTCCAAAACGAAGATTACCGATAAACGCTTTGTTATACGGAAACGGATTGGTGGCCAGTGAGCCTATACCATTATAGGTTGAATCAAGGGGAAAGGCAAAATCCCCGTATACATTGATGCGTTCGCCGGGCGTATATAGGCTGTTACCGTCCTGGTCAATCACTTTAAAACACATTTTATAACCGCCTGCGGTTGAGGGATTATTCGCGGAGCGCGGACCGACATTATAGAAGCTGAACGGCGCTTTCTGAGCAGATAGACTGCCTCCGCCTAAAGTGGTGCCGATCCAGTAATAACTCGAATCGCCAAAGCGGATTTCAACCGCGTCATAGCCGGACGGCGCACCGAAATAACCGTTGCTGTTGAATCCTCCTGAATTCAACGCGGTGGTGCTGGGTACGTTGCCGAATAGTTTATAAATATTCTGCGAACTAGCCTGTTTGACAAATCCGCTGGTATCCCATCCGATCAGTGTGTGATACCGCGGCAAGACCCCGTTCGGTGTGGCCACTTCCACAATGCGGCCGAGATTGGCCGGAATATAGCCTTCCGTGTTCTGCGCCATGATCCGGCTTTGTAATGCCAGAAACCCTGCCAATAAGTATATGTAATATGTTTTCATGTCACTTCTCCTATTTATATGCTCTTTAAAATTCTGACCCGTATCCAATCCTCGTAACCGATGTGTTAATGGATACCGGCCATTAACCTTTTTCCCCACTCGCCGTTGCCCAGCGCTTCCAGTTTCGCCAGTATAATCTGCGCAATATCCGGGTCAGCCATATTCGGATTGAACGTCGGGTCCAGTTGACGGATACGCTCCACAGCCTCATCGTAATAACCCTTCTGATAATAACTTGCCGCCTGCACCCAGATTAGCTGATACGCGTTAACCAGTGTATCTAAGCTCATCTTGAAATTCGGTTCCTTATTCAGGACCACATACGCCCTGGATATAGCCGGATCCAGTTCGCTCCAGCACCAAGCGTTGAAGCTCCATCCGGCAAATCCGTCCGGCAGGCTGTCTTTGGCCGCCGCGGCGAACATCGTGTCCGCGTTTTGAAAGTCGTTCAGCCGCAGGTAGCACCATCCCGCGCCGACCCGCGCAACGGAACTGTCCGTGTCGATATAATCCAGAAAGATTGCCAGCGCTTTTTCGTACTTCTTCTGCTTGAAGTACTTCTGCGCGTCTTTTATCGTATCCTTATCATTGTCGCAGCCCAGGATAACCAATCCCAGAAATGCGGCCGTCAATGCCATAACTGTTGCTTGCTTCATAACGTCACCTCACTGTTTTTCTTTACGAATCTACAGGGTTGTAAAATGGAGTTATATATATGATCTGTTGTTCCATAATTACATCCCTGTCTGTTGAACCGGGAAGATTTAAAATGCAAATCGGCGGTTGAAGGTATAACTCAATCATTTATCAGTTCAGTAATAAGAATGCTCTGGAATGGAATGGCTTAAATTACGATTTAAATAACAAATAAACAAACAAAAAAGGGCTATATTACGTTTATCATTGGCAAACTGATACCAAACAGGGGTAGAAATGTCCTTTTTTCATGCTAATTGTAAAATCCAATTGGTTTATCAAAGGAATACTTTGTAGGACCCTCTAAAAATTACCCTATTTTAACACAGCGTAAGCGGAAACATTTAAATTTTCAAATTATTTTACTCTTCCAACCTCTTTATTGCGTCTTAATCCGTTCTTTTAGCCGTAAAACGCATATTTTAAGAGAAAAAGCTGATCAAGTATTTCATGACCGGCTCCTATTTAAAAAAAGTTAAAAATCTCCTGTAGGATACGGTTTATAGGAGATTTATAATCGGCTTATTTTCTGTGTGTTATTTTTTCTTGCTTTTTTTCGTGCTATTTTTTGGGGCGGTCTTTTTCACGGATTTTTTTGGCGCCGGTTTGTGCGGATACTTTTTTTCGAGTATCTGCTTGACGGTTATGCCGATATCGGCGGGGCTTTTGACTACGTGAATGCCGGCGGCGGCGAGGGCTTTCATTTTTTCCGCCGCGGTGCCTTTACCACCGCTGATAATCGCGCCGGCGTGGCCCATGCGGCGGCCCGGGGGCGCGGTCTGGCCGGCGATGAACGCGACGACCGGTTTTTTGAAATGCTTTTTAATCCACGCGGCCGCTTCTTCTTCCGCCGTGCCGCCGATCTCGCCGATCATCACAACCGCGTCGGTGCCGTCATCTTCGGCGAACAAGTCCTGGCGTTCTAATTGGACGAATTTGACTGCGTTTTTTCAGCATTCTCAGGAAATCCAGAGGCTGATCTATACTACTAATGCGGTGGAATCCGTGCACCGCCAATTCCGAAAGGTGACGAAAACCAAATCGGTTTTTCCGCATGATGCCGCCCTGAAAAAAAGCTATATTTGGCCCTGCAGGGTATCCGAAAAAAATGGACAATGCCACTTCAAAATTGAGGCTTTATTATTTCACAATTTTCGATTATTTTCGAAGAAAGGTTAATGCATTTTTTTAAATAAAAACAACGCTCATTTACACAAAATATTTTACAGACTCCACTACACTATTAGTAATACCGTGCCAAACGGCTTAATATGTTAACTAATTTTTACTGCTTTTGAATCTATTTTCTACAAAAATACCTGTAAAATCTGTCCGATATTTTTTATCATTAAGCATATCGGTAAAAACCTTAATTTTTCCGGAATAAACATCCTCTCCGGCCTTAAAGCTTTCAAATAAACGCTTGTAGTTGTTTTCTGCTTCATGAAGACAGGTACAGGCTTTATCCGCTGAATCTACGATATCCTGCCAATGCATAAATGGAACAGAAATTGTATCCAGAAGGGCTGAATGATGAAATATATAACTGTTTAAAGTTGTGCTGTTGTTGTAATCTGAAACAGAAGAACTGATTTTTTCCAATTCGCTTAATGACTTCTTCGCGTTTTCCATCAGATCCAGGGTTTGCCTGATCGAAAGCGTCGTTTGTTTAAACTTGCTGATCATGCCCGAACAGTTTTCCAGGACAGAACCCATAGTGTTCCTCTGCCTTGAGCGGTTATATTCAGCGATCAACCGGAGCATAGATCCAGACGCCTCAATAATGCTATCCACTTCCTGAGATGCAATGCTAAATCCGGATACGGCCGTGTCAAGCGCCGAAAAATACATACCAGTCTCTTCGTAGCGGCTTAGTAGCCATTTTCTTGGGGACATTCCTGAAACTGAATGATATGAATAACCCTGATTACTCCCGGAAACCGCATCCATATTATTATTGACAGAATTTAAAAGCTCCCGGTTGTTTTTCAATGCATCGTATGCGGCCCTAAACTGATTGACAGACGCATTCAAAATATAGCCCAAACCCTTTTCGGATGAAAGAGTACGGTCAAAAAAGTTTTTATATCGTTCAAGTGCATTTTTAATTTTATTGATCCTTTTATGCCTGTCAGCCAGCAGACTGCTAAGCGAATCATTATGGCGGGATAGTTCGCTGATGACAGAACCCTGAAGGTTTAGAGCCAGTAAGCCTGAGTCCAATAATTTTTTTTCCATATACGTTTTTTTCAGGCGAATCTGCATTGAGACACCGGAATTTAATGTAGCCAGATACCTGTTAAAATCATGCTGATCCAGGTTATCGCTTACGGAATCATCGGCCATTTTCCTGAATTGTTCCGATGCTTCAAAAACCAGTGTGGAGTTATACTGTGTGAGCAGGCAGGTCTGCCGCGTTAGTTCACAATTGTAAAATATTGTGTCTTCTCTTTTAATAAACTCATAACATTTATTTTTCAGTCCGGAACGCTCTTCTGCCAACCAGAATGAAAATCCCCTGCCGTTAAGCAACTGTTCGGTGATTTGGTATAAATTCAACATCTCCTTTTTATAAGTCAATATATAATTGTCAATATCCTCCATTTTTACGTTTTGGTTTACGCCGTCTTCCGTAAATATATGTTTCCTTGCTTTGGTAATTTCCCAGGTTGTACGGTTTATTTCCTCCGAGATTTTATCATATTGATATTTAGAATACGCAAAACTACCCGCAAAAGTGATGGCGGTGAAGACAATGCCTTTTATGATGCTTTTTATGTATGATGGTTTCATGAACAATATGCTGCAACCAGATCAGTCGTTTTTTATCAAAAGTTCCGTTTCCCTGAATAATGAATCGCATTTCATTTTGGAAAGTATTAATTCGTTTTTCATCAGCAGAGCCGTGGCCTGCCTGTGCATGCGGTAAATAACGGCCAGTGCTGTTTTTTCGTAAGGTACCTGTTTTCGTTTTGCGCCGGTTTTCGCCCGGATGACCGTATAATTATCATAAAATAATCTGAATTCCTTAAGTTGGTCGCTGATCATATCTTTTTTCTCTTCTTTATTTCTGTACGTAAAATATTTTGAAAGGCTGTAATAAATGAAGGCCAGATTGAAGCAGTGTTTTGCTGCATAATGCTGGTTGGTTTTCCGGAATTCCGCCCCCTTATTCAGAAGCGAATCAGCTTCAGATGTTATATCCCGCATAAACCGGTCAGCATCAACCGCGTAAGCTTCTGACCGGGCTGCAAGCGCTGATTGGTATTCCTGTTCTGATCCGGTTCCGGGATTATTTTGAAAATGAAGGAAAATTATATATACATTTGCGGTAAGGTACATCAGCGTGAAAAGAAATGAAAATATCCTAGTAAAAGCCACCGGCTTGAGTTTCCGTGGTTTTTGTGCTTTGGATCCGGTTTTGCTTTCTTCGTGGACCGCCTGATTATTGACTACATGAATTTCTTCGGGGTTTTTCTTATATATGACAGGTTCGGGCTGTTTAATGACAGGTTTTATTTTGCCGGGAATGATTATCTGGGTCGTATCATTATAGTTCCTTATAATGCCGCTCAAAGCTTTATCAAAATTATAATTGATCTCCCCATGCTGAACGACTGATGCTGTTATTGTTTGATTAGAATCACCCGAATAATCAAACGACAACTCGTTATCACAGGACGGACAATAAAAATAATACCGCCCGGATGATATGTTATCCTGCCGTGTCTTGATGCGGGATTTGCATATAGGACAATCGAGGATCATAATTTTTAAAATAAACCGGTTAAGAATTCAATGTTTTCAAAATAAATGTTATCGTAAATATTTTCGAGTCATGGGCTGACGCCCATGACCAAATAGTCAAATTGTCAAATAAACAAAACTAATCCTTGACACAACGCACACTATAGCCGTAATTCTCGAAGTTGTAGCCCAAGTAGGCTCTCTTGTAGCTGCTGTCCACGTTGCATTCCCAGGCGAGGTCTTCACTGTCCTCAGACGACGACCAGAAGGTGGCGTAATTTCCAATGTTGTAAAAATTACCATCATTGGCACGGTAACCGCCAAACAACGCGTTAAACCCCGAAGAACCGACCGGAATAATTTGTTTATAAGCATTCGTCCCTTCGCCTCCCAAATTATTCAACAATGTCATAAATTCATTTTTACTCGGCAGATGCCATCCCTTCGGTGCCACTTTCTTGGCTGTTTCCCATTGATATAATCTTCCGTATTTCTTGCCATTCTCTGGATTGTTGTCATAAAACCATGAGTCGTTTCCAGCATCGTAATTCAGATTCTCAGCCATCCATACTTGATTGCCGATCTTTACGGTCTTATAAATCTTACCATCGCGGGGATCGGTGAATGTGTTTGTTGATTTTTCATCTATGCTTTTTATAGTTTCTTGTACGGCGGCATTGGTTTGATTGTAATTTAGTTTCGTGTCGATTTCATTTTTTCCCTTGATTTTCTTTTCTTCCAGAATCCGTTTCTGTTCCAGCGCTTTTCGTTTTTCTTCTGATTCTCTTTCTTTTTCGAGACTTTTCAGTTCTGCTTTTCTTTCTTCTATTTCTTTTATCTGTAAAAGTGATTTTGTTTTATCCGGAATAATAATCTGAATCATATCTTCGTAATTGCGCGTAACACCGCCTAATGACTTATCAAAATTATAATTGATTTGATCTTTAGGAAGAACCGCAGTAGCCATAATTATCGTATGTTTTTGAATATCATAAAGAAACGATAACTCGTTATCACAGGAAGGACAGTAAAAGAAATACTGCCCAGGAGATAAGTTATCCTGATACGTCTTGATGCGGGATTTGCAGATGGGACAATCGAGGATCATATCAATGAATGCCCGGCGGCTTATCAGTTATTTTAACATTTGACCGGTAATTACAATTTGGTTATGGTTACTTCAATGAATTTCATGCCTCCGAAAAGTTTTTCGGTATTTCCTTTTTCCAGGTATCCCCAGTTATGGATATCCAGTATTAGTACTGTGTCATCCTTCAATTTGGCCAGTGGGTATTTTTTATCCGGGTACACGCTGGAGTAAGCATGAAGGTATCTTTTGATACGATTGGGATCATTCTGCCAATCGTAGAAGATGGAAAGCCCTTCCGGAGAGGCTAAGTCAAAAACTCGAATGAAATTTTCTAATTGTTTCCGTAAACCGGCAATTTCCTTTTTAGAAGCTTCGTATTTGTCGGGAAACGGCGATGCGGCTACTTTATCGGCTACCATAAACCGCTCCGTGTTGTAGAAAACTGCCTTAAAATCAGGGGAATTGATAAATTCATTTCTAATATATCCGGTGATTTTTTCATGAAAATCTTTGGAAGGGATTATAATCTCTTTTATGATTTCTTTTATGACCGGATTCACGGTACGGGCCTTTTCGGAAGCTTCATTCAGGCCTTTAATCAATAATTCGATGATCTCAATTCTGGATAGCACTTTGGTATTGATCCAAATTTCCTGAACCCACTTGTAATGCGGGTTCTCCGTATCGGGTTCCATATTTTTGAAATAAAAATCAATTTTATGAGCGATATTTTTAATCGTTCCGTATAAATTTTCAAAATCTTTCAGCCGTGGATATTTCGGATCGCCGTCAATACTTGTAAACTCTTTTTCAAGCTCTGCTTTTTGTGATTCAATTTTTTGTTTTTCGTTTATTATGGTTTTGATTTCATTATTTTTTTGAATAATACTTTGATTCAGTCTGCTGATTTCATTGTTTTGGTTTGCTATCGTCTTATCTTTATCTTTTAACTGATTTCTTGCGGCATCTAATTCTTCTTTAGCTTTCTGATTCTCATCTCTTGCTCTTATTTCCTTTTTTAAACCCTCGGCTTTTTGAATCAGCGCATCCGCACTGCTTTTGAGTTGTTCTGCTGCCCTGATTAATTCTTCCGCTTCACTTACCGATGCGGGAATTATTTGAGAAACTTTTTGTTGCGATATGTTCATAGAATTATCCGTGGTGTTTTCAATGTAATCATCTTTCCCACCGCTCTGCACTTTTTTAGTTTCTCCGGAACCTTTTCTATTCCTGTTTTTCATTATATATTTATAAACTAAAAAGACAACTGTTATTGAAAGGGCAACAATCAGCCAGATCCACCAACTTACTCCCAAAATGGTTTTGGATATCTCTTCCAAAGAGACGGGTTTGTTAAGTTTTGTCAGACCTGAATATATGTCAAATGGTATCTGTTTTCTGATTATTTCTTCCTCTATCGATGTATCCTTGTTCAGGGAAGATAAAGATATTAAAGAATCATTATTGCCGAAACGAATGCTGGGAGATTTAATGATAATCGTTTTCTCCGTTTTATTCCTGATTTTAAGGTTTCCGGATATTTCATCCATGAATAACGGGCTCTCAAGCCCGGAAAATTCTAAAACCACGTTATTTTTAATTGTAGTATCGGCGGGCGGAACCGAGAATTGAACAACTTCATTGTATTTAGTTCGGAAATGAAAGTACCTGACGCTGTCCTTTATTTTATCATGATTAAACGGTATTTTTATTCTTACTTTTTTAGTGATCGATCCTATCAGTTCTTTCTCATATAATTTAACGTCTGTTTTTATAGCGAAAATTTCAATGGGCTTAAGGTCTTCGATCAGAGTATCATGACTAAAAAGATTTTCAGTGTTCAGGGCCAGGCTCTGCCCGTCATATTCAAATATCAATTCATTTTTATCGTAAAAAAAATCGCCGGCCAAAACCAGGGGTTTTTCGACGGGTACATATTGAAGTCCCTTAATGGCCAGTTTGAATGTTTTTCCGTCTCTCCGGACAAGTACAGAGTCTTTGTCCTGTTTATAGACATCATCTTTCAATAGTACAAAAGGCGTCTTATTTTCCGGAACTTGTATTATACTCTTTTCTGTTATCTTTATCCATTCTTTACTCTTTGTCTTCTGGGAATTGGCTGTTTCGTTACATAAAAAAAGTAATATTATGGCAATTAAAAAGTACCGCATAGTTATCTCCGTAATATCAAATATGATTTATTGGTCAGTTGGCTTGTAATTATAAGCTTTTTTATCGAACGGCCAGAGCGCCAGGTCGAGATTATCCTCAAACAGGTCAATGGATGTAGCTTCCTGCTCTTTTAAGTGAAGGTTTACGGCGCCTCTGACTTCCAGGTCATAGGTGTCCTTGTCTGTAAGTATCATCTTAATTCGTTCTATGTTCGTGGCATGGCGCAGGTTGAGGTTCAGCAAGATGCTGGTTTTATATCTTAGGTCGTTGGTAATGGCGTCGGCAGGATTAGCTCCGTTGATCTGGTAAAGGGGAACAACACCGCCGTTTTCAATAATATTGATCTTTGTTGCCTCCCCGATAACCATATCGTTCTGGTATGTGCGATTGATTGTGATGATGCTTTCATAAGCCGGCCGGCTGTTTTTAATAATTTTCAGGCCGTAATTGGCCAGCGTTACCGGACGGCTTAACCGTACTTCCGTTAGGTGAAGGCTGCCATAATATACAGCACCCTCCGCAACGCAGGTTTTTGTTTCATTGCCCGTGAAGGGATGGTACTGGGGGTTTTGCCCGCGTTTCTGAAGTGAAGAGACGACTAATTTTTCAACAAAGGGCAACTGTGAGGAACGTCCGCTGAGTATCGCGGTCTCAAGGCTTCCGTCACCGACGACATTGAAAATATCAAGCACTTCATTGATGGAATTCTGAATCACTTCTTTCAGATTAAAATCGCCAAGGCGGAAGTTTAATATATATTCCTCGATTTCGGAAGAATAGAATGTATACGTCCCTTTTATTTCTTTATTTTCCGCCAGGGTTATGGCTATATCCTGCTGTATATCGCCTTTTTTTACAATACTGAGTTTTTCCTTAAGTTCCTTAGCCTGCTTTTTAAGATGGACATTCGCGGTCCGCCAGTCTTTTAAAATTTTGCTTTCCAAATCGACATTGAGCGCAAACGGGCCGTAGCCGCCAAAATGCTTTTTATATCCATCCTGTATTTCCGGAATGTGTTCATAAAGATATTCAGCAACTATTCGGTCGATCGTATCCCCGCCGATCGCATAACCCACAC
>CAZSRX010000026.1:0-61679 GCA_964609675.1 uncultured Bacteroidota bacterium
AAGAGTCTCCAAAATTTAAACCCTTATTTTGTTCGGTTTCATCTTAGGAAAAGCAGTTTGAACCGAAAAGGGGATTTTCTGGACTTTAAAATCCCCAGAGATTTTAATGCATTGCTGACTCCGGAACAAGCCATCGGAAAAAATATATTTGATATACTGCCCGCAGCCCTTGCTCGGCAATTAAAAATCTATACCGAAAAAGCCCTCGATACCCACGAACCGCAGATTTTTGAATTTGAGGTGATGGTCGATAATACCATACGTGATCGGGAAGCCCGGCTGGTAGTCAGCGGCGAAGACGAGGTCATTGCCATTGTACGGGATATTACAACTAAAAAACAGTTAGACAGGGAGCTTATACAAGCACGAGAAAACGCCCTGATTGCCGCGAAAATGAAATCGGAATTTCTGGCTAATATGAGCCATGAAATTCGCACGCCGATGAACGGCGTAATCGGAATGACCAGCTTGTTGCTGGACACGGACTTGTCGCCCGAACAGAGAGAATATGTTGAAACGATACGGGTTAGCGGTGAAACGCTCCTCTCTCTGATTAATGATATTCTTGATTTCTCGAAAATCGAATCCGGGAAGATGGAATTGGAAGAACAGCCGTTTGACCTCCGCGCTTGTATTGAAGACTCTATTGACCTTTTTACAACGGCTGTGTACCAGAAAAAACTGGACCTGGTATATACATTTGACGAAAACGTACCCGCATATATTATCGGTGATGTAACGCGTTTGAGACAAATACTGGCCAACCTGATTGGCAATGCGGTTAAGTTTACATCCGCAGGCGAGATAGTCGTCGCCGTGAAAAAGCGATACCATGAGGGCGAAAAAATCGAACTCGAATTTTCCGTTAAAGATACCGGCATTGGTATTCCAGCGGATAAGATGGACCGGTTGTTTAAGTCTTTCTCCCAGGTGGATGCATCGACAACCCGTCAATTCGGCGGCACAGGACTCGGACTGGCTATTTCCAGCAAGCTGGCTAATCTCATGGGCGGCAAAATGTGGGTGGAAAGCCAACAGGGTGTCGGATCGACATTCTATTTTACCGTTGTAACCCGCGAATCGTCCGTGATTCCGAAAATTCCGATTTCCGGGCGTGTACCGGAGCTATCAGGACGCATTGCGCTCATTGTCGATGATAATCCCACCAATCGTCGTATTCTGAATGTCCAGTGCCGCCAATGGGGTATGGCGGTGCAGTTGGCTGCCAGCGCGAAAGAAGCCCTTTCTTTCCTGGCGCCCGGTCAGGTGTGCGATGTCGCCATCATCGACGTTCAAATGCCTGAGATGAATGGTATCGAATTGGTCAGGGAAATCCGGAAAACACGGCCCAAGGAGCTGTTGCCCATCATTCTGCTGACCTCGCTGGGTAAATCCGATGAAAATATTACACTGAATGAAAATGAATATAATGTGTATCTCACCAAACCGATACGGCAGTCGCATCTTTTTGATGTACTCGTTAATATATTTGTTACTACTAAAGAACTCGAGCCGATAAAGACCGTGCCCGATAAGGAAGGACATTATCTGGCCAATAGCATAGCACTTAAGATTCTGGTGGCGGAGGACAATGCGATTAATCAGAAAGTGGCCCTGCGTATTCTTGAGAATATGGGATATACAGCTGATGCCGTAGCCAATGGCATTGAAGTCTTAGAAGCGCTGGAGCGCCGTCCGTATGATTTGATTTTCATGGACGTGCAAATGCCGGAAATGGACGGCCTGGAGACTACACGGCGCATTATTAAAAAGTGGGGCGATTCCAAGCGGCCCCGGATTATAGCCATGACAGCCAATGTGATGAAAGGAGACCGGGAAAAATGCATTGAAGCCGGCATGGACGATTATATCGGAAAACCCATTCGTCTGGATGATGTGGAAAAAGTTATCCGAAGATTACGCGCTGAAATGATCCCACCGGCAGAAAAAAAATCTCAGGATGTTTCCGAAAATAAAAATAAAGATTCATTTATAGATTATGAGAAAATTGACAGTCTGCATCAGATTGCGCGCGGGGATAAAAATTTTGTCAACGAACTGATTGATATGTTTTTAAAGCAAACTCCCCTCACGGTAGCTAACATACACGATTACGCCGCGCGGTCTTTATTTAAAGAGCTTGACGATGCCGCGCATACCTTGAAAGGCACCGCCGCCAATATCGGCGCTGTAAAGATACGGGATATATGTCAGCAAATCGAACTGGCGGCCCGAGCGGCGGATTTATCAAAAATCAATCCGCTGTTGACAATTTTAGATGATGTCTTTAACCGAACGATATCAGAAATGAAGAGCATCTGTGAGCAAAACCCCTCCTAAGAGTCATTTTCTAAACAAAGCACATTCATGTTTTTTAAGACAGCCTTGGCAGTAATCAACCGCCGCCAGAGGCTCCAGACAGCGTGGACAGCGTAAAATCATGCAATCATGGATGATCAACCCGCACCGACGGCAGCTCCTGTCTGTATTGGATTTTTCTGCAGTGGTTTTAATATTTTCGTCTTCAGACATCATTATTTATAATGCTAGAATAATGCTAGAATGTGGGCCAGAATGCCGCCAATAAGAAACGCAATGATCCAGGTGCCGAACCAAATCAGTAGCGCTTCCCGGCTCCCACGCTCTTTAAATAAGATGATCATACTGGCGATGCACGGGACAAAAAACGTCAGCGTCACTAAACCGGTCAGAATCTGACTGGCCGAAAGGTCCATGTTTAGAAATCCCGCCGCTCCGAAATCCCTGCGAACCAGTCCCATGATAAAAGCGCGCGCCGATTCGGATGGAAGGAGAAGCCATTGGGTAGTAATAAATTCAAAGAGCGATTCCCATATTTTCATCGCTCCGGTAAGTTGCATGGCGGTTACCAGCAATGAGCCCAGGAAGAAAAACGGAATGGCTTCTTTCATGAAATGATAAGATTTAAAAATCGTTTTGCGGGTGATATTATCCAGACTGGGGAATCGCATCGGCGGCAAGTCTATCAACAGCGAAGAAGATGTTCCCGCCAATGTCCAGTTCAGCACGCTGCCGATGAGTATAAGGGCTATGGCTAAAATTCCGATAAATATTAAGACATAAAGGCCGCCGGTTCGCGCCAGCAGCGCCGTAATGACGGCCAGTTGGGCCGAACAGGGGATGGCAAAATTCAGAATGGTGGTGGCGATCGTTTTCTCGCGCTTTGTATTCAAGAGCCGCGTAGATACCGTGGCCATGGTTACACATCCAAAACCAAGTAAAATGGGTATAATGGCTCGGCCGTTTAGACCTATAGCCGAAAGCAGATTATCAGTCAGCGTTGCCAGGCGCGGCAGATAACCGCTGTCTTCAAGCACGGAAAGAAAAAAGTAAAATCCTATAACCAATGGCAGCAGCAATAGGAATATATATGTTACGGTCATGGTGATTGCGCCAAATTCACCCGCGAGGAATATCGCCCAGATATCGTAGAACTGGTATTCTATGATGACCGTACCGTTTTCAGAGTAATTTTGTAAAACGCGATAATTGGCCGGATCGTTATCGGTTCCATCGGGGAAATAAAAATTAGTTGAAGAAAGGGTAACCATGTGGCCGTTGTGGTCTTCATGGATAATATCCGCTTTAATATTTACCGCCGCCATACGGGCAATGATCTGGCGCACAAACGGTTCATAAACGCCCTGTCCGACAGTTTCTTCGGTGAACCCGACCAGATACTGCGCAATGCCGACACCGACAAACTGATAAAGCAGATAGAGCACGACAGCCACTATGGGGATACCGGTAACAGGATGTATCATTAAACGGCCAATCCATTCCCGAATACTGCGGTGGCTGTGAATCTGAAAAATTTGCTCTATGATCTGGTTTACGCGTAACCGTCGCTGAAGATAGATACGGTCCCTTTCGATACCAGCCGGAACACCATGACGGCCCGCAACGGTAACATCCCCTTCAAGGATCAGTACGGCTTCGGGCTGCGAACCGACACGGTTAAGCATGTCGCTAATTTCGTGTTTCAGAGTTTCCGAAACGGCGCCTTTGCGGGCACATGGAATGCTTTTAACTAGATTTTCAAGGCCGGTCTTCCTCGCAGCCGATATAGGGATTACCGGAACATTCAGTCGGGTTTCCAGTGCCTCCACATCGATTTTTATTTTTTCTTTTTCCACTTCGTCCATGAAATTGAGAGCCACAATTACCGGAAGACCCATATCAATCAACTGGATGGTCAGGAAGAGATCCCGTTCCAGATGCACGCCGTCCACCACATTGATTACCAGATCGGCATCAAGTATAATGTCGCGCGCCGTGCATTCCTCATCGTTGAAGGAAGCCACGCTGTAGATACCCGGCGTGTCGTACAGTATATGTTGGCCGATGTGTCCCTGAGATATTTCTACCGTAGTACCCGGAAAATTGGAGACATCGACGTATAACCCGCTCAGCCAGTTGAAAAGCAGCGACTTGCCGACATTGGGATTGCCGACCAAGACGATCTTTTTTTTGTGCTCATCGTCAGCCGGTTCGTCCAGATGGGGATGTTTATGAAGAGGTATCTTTTTGTCAGTCATCGCCTACGAATTTAAAGCAGTTCCACAAGAATGGAATTGGCGATTTTTCTTCCAATGGCAATTTCCTGCTTATAATAACGAATGATTAAAGGTCCCATCGGTATTTTGTGATAACATTTTACCTTGGTCCCCTCGGTGATTCCAAATCGGATTAATTGGGTTTTAACATCAGGATCGGGGATTGATTTTATTTTTAATAGTTTTGATGCAGGAGCTTTACTGAGGGGCATTGTTTTTATTTCCATACGGTTTATTCTTATTGAGACGTTGTCTCAATAAGAATATAGTGCCAAACGATTTGATTGTCAAGTTTTTTTGGATTATTTTTCAGAATGAGTCTATGGCAGAGAGCTTGATAATATCGCCGCCGCTGCGTAAAGTAGCGTTGGTGCAATCCACACGGTTACAGATAGTCAGGGCATTCGAAAAATCAAGATCTGTGGTGGTATAAGCGGCTACCAGTTTGCCGCCGCAGTGGCATTCGGCAAATACCGGTAATTCCGTATCACATTGCGGACAATACAAACGAACGATTTCGTCTTTTATAAGATCAATGTCGATAGAAATGCGGGACTTCTCGCCGTAAATCGGGCTGAGCGCTATCAGACCGAACTGCTCATGCGCTGCCACTTTGAGCATAATGCCGGGCAGGTTGTGAAAAATTGCCCTCGGATTAATCAGATTATGGCCCTGCGGGCAATAACATTCTTTGACTACCAGAACCTTGCGGCGGTCTTTGAAATCTTTTTTTAGGGGATTAGGATATACCATCATTCCTTTTTCGTCAAAGCGCTTCATGATTATCCTCCATTTTTATATTTGAATGATTAATTATATAGTACATAAATAAAATCACATTTTCAACCTGCAATTGAATTATAAAATGAAAAAAAGTTGAATAAATACACGGAACAGACGTTTATAAACGTAAAAAAAGAGGTGAAATGATGGACTATTCTTTTTCCAAGAAATTGAAATTGCGGCACGAAGAAGCCCTAACCAAAGTGACCGATGCATTGAAAAAAGAAGGATTTGGCATATTAACCACCATCCATGTAAATGAGACGTTAAAACATAAATTGGGCGTAGATTTTAAACCCTATACAATACTTGGGGCCTGCAACCCCGCATTGGCCCATCGGGCTCTCATGGCCGAACCCGGCCTGGGTTTGTTTTTGCCTTGTAACGTCGTTGTTTACCCGTCAGAAGATAATCATACCATCGTCTCATTTTTTAATCCCGAAATTATGTCGGCTATAATCGATAATTCTGATTTAAAAACAGTTGCCGAAGAAGTGAAACGCAAACTGATGGCCGTGGCGGAATCTTTATAAAAGAGGAATAAATCAAAATCGTTGAAGTTTATCAGATATAGTAAAGGTTAATAAATTATGACAGACTGGGCTTTTTGGATTATTTTAATAATATATTTTCTTTTAATGTACGTTATCCTTCCGAAGATGGGCGTTTCCACTTGAATGCGCAGCGCTTGTTCCGTGTCGAACAAAAAAGAAAACAAAGAATCTGACGCAAATGAAAACAAGGCTTTTGAAAATGAAAAATAAAAGATTTATTTTAACAGCCGTCTTTATTGCTGGGGGCGGAATTCTGGGTTTTGGTTATTATTATTTTATCGGATGCGCGGGCGGCGGGTGTCCGATTCAGAGTAATCCCATATTCAGCACATTATATGGCGGTTTGCTGGGTTTTGTTATAGCTTCGTTTTTTCAACCAAAAAATAATAAAAAAACAAATTAAGCCTAAAAGAAAGGGAAATCATGAAATGTAATGTTGGAAAAGCCGATAAAATTTTTCGTATCGGAGTTGGTCTTGTTATTGGCGCGATTGGATTGATTTTTCATAGCTGGTGGGGGTTATTAGGGATTATTCCGATACTAACGGGATTGATAAATTTTTGTCCTTTGTATTTACCTTTTAAGATAAATACCGGTTTTAAAAATGTAGAGTAAAATTTATCATGTAACGGCGTGTAATTATTTTTATGGCCGGCTACGGTATGAAATGAAGCATTTCATCATACTTTTTTTATCTTTTTAAAACGGAATTTTATCAAGACCCATATGGCCTGAAGGCCGTCTTTCCAACGAATGTGTTTACCTTCGCTGATGGGTCTGGGGTAATAAGAAATTGGTACTTCCGTGATTTTATATCCACTCCTAAGAAGTATCGCCGTTATTTCCGGTTCCCAGTCGAATTTATTACCCTGGAATTCAAGTGATTGAATAAGTTTTCGGTCGAATGTTTTGTAGCAGGTCGGCGCGTCCGTGAGTTTTGACCGGAATAACAGATTGGTAAATAAAGTAACCATCTTGCCGCCAATGTAAAAAGACAGGTGGCTGTAGGCATTTTTTTTATTAAGAATCCGCGAACCATAAACCACTTTGCACTCGCCCCGGAGAATGGGCGTAATGCAGGCATGATAATCGTTGGGATCGTATTCAAGATCAGCGTCCTGTATAATCAAAACGGAGCCGGTTGCCTTATGGATTCCCGTACGTACGGCGGCACCTTTTCCGGCATTGCGTTCATGATGAATGATGACCAGTTCCGGATAATCCTTTTTAAGGTCCTCCAGAACTTCTTTGGTGCCGTCGGTAGAACCGTCATTAACGATGATGATTTCTTTTTCAATATTAACCTGAATAACTTTTTCCACCAGCGATTTTAGCGTGCGGGTTTCATTATAAACCGGGATAATAACCGAAAGCGTCATGCGACCTGCCTTTTGTGGATTTGGGACAGATATCTGTAAAAAGAAAAAAATTGGTAAAAAATAATTCCGGTTAGCAAAACAACCGCCAAGGCAACCGGCACGGCGGGATAACCGGCGTACAAGGCGTACATAAACCAGAAATCCAATGTCTGAAGAAGCTGGTTCCTTGCGGTGTCATCCAGAGGTATACGCTGGCCGGCATACTCCGGGTCAGGTTTTATGTATGGAATGTTTCCTCGCAAATGGTTTTCCAGATTATCCATCAACATCAACCAATGACCGGTTATCGGCGAATAATTGGGAATAAAGTGGGTTCGGTACATGAATTCGGGATCAGTAAAAGACCTGGTAAAGGGGTATTCTCCGGTTTTTCTTAAATAATTACCCTGATAAACGGCAACGCCTCCGATTTGAATAATAATACCGATTAGCACCAATGCATAAGCCAGCCGCATTTGTGTTACCGATGCCCGGCTGAGCCACTCGCCGATGGTTATAACGGCCAGCGGAAGAATAACCACCAAATACCGGGGACCCCAGCTGCCGTCGCCGCCCCAGGAAAAATATTTGGCGTGCAGGAAAAGAGTTGTCAGAAAGAGCGCGGTTATCAGCAGGGCTTCGGCGCGATGCTTACGGAAGAATGGTGGCAGGCTCCATAAAAGCAAAAGGCACAACGGCGCATACCAGAAAAACCCTTTGCCGGGACTCAACAGGAGTCCAAAAAGCCCCGTAAAAAGCGGTGTTGGAAACGAGGTACCGCCGTGATAGCCCATGTCGATTAGATTGCCAAATCGTAAAAAATTATATAATCCCATCACGGCGGCGGCGAACAGCAGCGGCATGCCAATGGCTGCAAACGATTTCCAATTCTTTATTCTCAACGTAATAACCGCATACATCAGTAACCAGGGGAGATATAAAAGGAAAGTTATTTTCACCAAAATGCCCATACCCGCAAGAATACCTGCAGACAGCAGATAGCCATTACGTTGATTTTCGCTGCGATATCGAATAAGGTAATATACGGTGCCTGTTAAAACAACCGCCAGTATCATATCCCGGATGATGCTCTTCAGGTAAGGAAATAGAAAAGTAGAAAAAATGAGAGCCAGGGTCAGGAATGATGCAATGCGTATAGAGAATTTAAACAACCGTCCGAGTTTATACATTATAACAACCAGAAATGCGCCCATTATGGCGCCCATCAGAGATACAATCGCCCGGAGTAACAGTGAGGCCGATCCGGAATCCATGGATAGTATAGAAACTATAATTTTTCCGAGCAGGTAAAAGGGAATAATGAGTAACGTCGAGCCAATTTCATACCAGATGAAATAACGGGCTTCATAAGCAGAGGCATTCGGCGTATCCGGAGGTACTGATAATGCTCCGTTTTCAACAATGCTTTCGGCCAGGCGAAAAACAGCGATTTCATCACTGGATGCCAGCCGGGCTCCGTTGATGAGGATGCAGGCTGTTAAAACAATAAAAAATAATTTTATTATAATGATGCGGTCGGGATCAGAGGGATGTAATATGGATAATAATTTCATTAAGGTTTTTTATTCTGTAAAAATTTCCGGTTATCAAGCCTGATTTAGATAACGCAAGTCATTATGTATATCGTTGTATCTTTTTTAGTCATACCTTTCGGTGTATGTTATATTAACATGAATAATAATTACGGAACGTATTCAAAGATATTGACAGGACAGGATCAATAAATTATTTCGTAGACTTCAATCGGCATGCTTTTACCCTTGACCATTATTGGTTCAAGTTTTTTCGCCTGGATGTGGTTTTTAGCTTTTTCATACGTCCGACTGCAGACGAGGATCTGGTGGCCGCCGGCTTTTCCCTGAAGCCGGGAGGAAAGGTTGACGCGGTCGCCGATGGCCGTGTATTCCATACGCTGGTCGGAGCCGATATTGCCGACGACTACGGGGCCGGTGGCGATACCGATGCCGACTTCGATTTCGGGTTTACCGAGGCTTCGTTGCTCCTCATTAAAAGCTTTTAAAGTCTGTTGCATTTCGATAGCGGTGCGGATGGCGCTGACGGCGTCTTCGCCGCTGGCCGTAGGCGCGCCGAAAAGCGCCATGATGGAGTCGCCAAGAAATTTATCCAGCGTGCCGTTGTATTTGAAAATGATTTGGATCATTCTGGAAAAATACCGGTTGAGGATGTCCACGATTTCCTCCGGGCTGAGCGCTTCGGACAACGGCGTGAATCCGCGGATGTCGGAAAACAGTATGGTAACTTCTTTCTTTTCCGGCGCGAAACGAATATCTCCCGAGACGTCCTTGCTCATGATCATCTCGGCAATTTGTTTGGAAACATATCTTTCCAGCGCGGATTTCAGGTGTTCCTTGCGGCGTTTTTCCTCGTAAAGCTTGGCGTTCTCAATGGCGATGGCCGCGTGATTGGAAAAAGCTTCCAGCAATTCCACGTCGCTTTTTGAAAAAACATTTGATGTCACATTCGAACCGACGTACAGCACGCCAATCACTACCTGATCCTTATTTTTGAGCGGCGAGCAGATGACCGAACGGATATGATGGGTGATAATGCTGGCGCCGTCCTGAAACCGCGCGTCTTTTTCGGCGTCGGATGTCAGAATGCTTTCGCCGGATTCTGCGACCGTGCGCGCAATGGTGGTGCTGAAGGTGGTAGAACCGGACTTAAGTTCATCGGTTTGAATGCGGCGGGATATTTTTGGTATCAGTTGCCGCTGCTCGTCGTACAGCATGATAAAACCGGAATCGGCGTTCATGACCTTCAGCGCCAGATCAATGATCGTGTTCAGCAGTTCATCGGGTTCAAGAATCAGATTGATTACCTTGCCGACTTCATACAGCGTGTTGAGCCGTTCCTGCGAACGTTCGTACTCTTTTAACTGCGTGCCGAGCGTGCCTACGGAATGTTCCAGTTCAGTCAATTGATCGAGAGTAACGGGATCGTCGGCATGATATTTGGCTATCATTTTGGTCCGAATAGCCTTAATCAGTTCCATCAAAGCTTCGGGATTGATACGGTTTGAAAAACCGGTCTCATCGGGCTTCGTTTGGGCCGTAGCTATGGATGCCGTAGGGGATGAACGGATCCGGTCGATATTTACCGTAGCATTATCATCAATAAGAAAAACAAATTCCACGTTACCGAGAACGATGTGATCGTAATGATGGATTTCCGTTTTATCGTCGATGCGTACGCCGTTGACCAGCGTACCGTTGGTGCTTTGCAGGTCGGTTAGATAATACTTTTGTTCGATTTTCCTGATTTCCGCGTGATGACCCGAGACCATCATATTAGGTATCAGGATATCGTTATCCGTGCGCCGCCCGACCGTTACGGTATCTTTCTCGATCAGATACCGGTTTTTAATGGATTGTTCATCGATCAGCACCAGTGTAGCCATGGAGACCTGCTATTTCTTAATTGCTTTCTTGACTTCGTCATAAACGGGCGTCCATAACGGATTACCGTATTCGCCTTTGTCGAGTTCAAAGTTTTTATCAATCGCAAATGCTTTCAGGAATGCTTCACGGGCCTTATCCGGCTTTTTCTGGATGGCAAAAATAAAGGCGGTTAGTTTATGGCATTCAACAGTTTTGTTTTTTTGTAACCCTGTTTTGCGTAAAGCGGATTCCAGTAACGATAATGCTTCGTCATAGTTCCTTTCAGTATAAGCTCTTTTGCCCAGAGCGAACAGGTCCTCGGCGTTCATTTGAGATTGTTCAAATTGCTTTTTGGCATCCGCATAGGCCGGCATCCAATAGGGATTTCCGATTTCCGCTTTCTCCAGCAGAAAGTTCTTATCGCATTGAAAAGCATTCAGGAAATACTCGGTGGCTTTCTTTTGATTTTTTTCGAGGGCAAAGATAAAAGCCAGATGTTTATTCAGCAATACCATTCTTTCTTTGGACAGCTTCCTGGTATTCGTAATGCCGACAAGGGTTTCTTTGGCCTTGTCGTAACGGCGCTCCTGGTATAACCGTAAACCGGTGTTTAGCAATTCGTCGGGGTTTTCCGGGGCAGTTGGATTAACCGCCAGGACCGAATCCTTGGTGGTTTTACCGGACATCGTTTTTTCGGTGGCGGAGGTTCCGCAGCCGTAACCGATGACCACAAAGGCCAGCAGAATGGGAAAAGCATACGGTTTTAGCATGACGGGAAAACTTTCTAAAAATCGTGACGGATGGTAATCGTTTGACCGGCTTTTAAGGTGATATCTTTGAGTACCGGTTTAAAAGCGGGGTTTTCAATTTTTAATTTGTAGGTGCCGGCTTTAAGTTCCAGATTGTCCAGCGGGGGAGTTACGCCGACTTTTTTATCATTAATGTAAATGTTTGCCCATGGGTTAACTATCAGTTTGATAAAACCGATTGTGGCTTCGAGTTTAAAAGTGGCGGTATTGGTCGTGTTTTCAATCACGGTTACTTTTCTTATGGAGGTCATGCCCGCTTTGGTAACCTTAATTTCATGGATGCCGGCGCCGATACGGTCGAGATTCAAAGGAGTTCGGCCTTTGGACTGTCCGTCTATGACTACCTCCGCGCCAGAGGGATCGGAGTTTACGGTTAGGGAGCCGAATAATTGTTCAAGATTTCCGGTAAGGACAAAGGTGTCTTTCTCGGTAATCGTGATTTCTTTTTCGAGAGATTTATAACCCGTTTGTTTTAAAAGAACGGAATGTTTGCCGAGAGGGACCAGATAGGTCATTTTGTCTTTCATGGGTTCATAGGGAACTCCATCAACGAATAGCTGAGGGTTGGGCGGAGTGAATGAAGCGATCGATAAGATTCCCTTCTTGAAATCCAGTACCGGCTTGAGTTTGATTTCCTGTCCTTTTTTGAGTTCCACGTCTTTAACCTGGCTGATATAGAAATTTTTCGATATCACCAGGGATTGTTTTCCCGTCGGGAACGGCAGGCGTATGATGGGCGTATAACCGATAAATTTGCCGGTGTTGGTTTCAACTTTAGACATCTTCGGCTGGGCTTCAATCGTCAGATAGGCGGTATCAACCCCCTCCGGGAATCGGACCGGCGCCAGCAGCAGTTCCACGGAGAATTTTTTCTGTTCATTTTCGGAGAATAAAAGCTTGGTTTTGAAATCCTGATAACCTTCCCGTCGTATCAGAAGTTCGTGCTCGGAGGCAGGAATTTTTGGAATTTGCAGAAAGCTGTTCACCACATCATACTGGACGGTGTCGAAGAGTACGGTAGCGTCCGGGATGTTCAACGTGAGTTCCAGGCTGGCGGAACCTTCAACGGGTAATAAGGGTTTGACGTCATTCGACTTGTAAAACACCGTAAAGTAGCCGGCAATCAGGATGGCGGCGCCGAGCAGCGACCCAATAACTATTTTAAGTCCGTTGCGTTTTTTCCGCTCTGTAAAACCGGAATCGGTAAGCCCGGGTGCGGCGGCGGGAACGTTAAACGGTTGCGTCATGACTACGGTGCTCTGCATATCCATGGGTGAGATTACCGTACTTGCTCCGGCTGTTGTGGCGTCGGGATTCATGAAATTCTGTATATCTTTGGCCATCGATTCGGTGTCTGGATAACGATCGGCCGGATTCTTGGCCATGGCTTTCTGGATAATCGGATTGAATTGCGTTGGAATGCTCATATTTACAGCGGTCACGGGCGCCGGGTTTTCATTGACCACGCGGTACATAACCGTGGTGATATTATCGCCCGGGAAAGCTTTTTCATGTGTCAGCAGTTCATAAAAAACCGCGCCGAGTGAAAAAATATCGGAACGGGCGTCTACACCCCGGCCGGTTATTTGTTCCGGCGACATATAACTGGGCGTGCCTACAATCATACCGGTTTGCGTGGCGGTGGTGGAAGCAATTTTAGCAATTCCGAAATCCGTGATTTTAGCGGTGCCGTCGTCGGTAAGTATGATGTTGGCCGGTTTGATGTCCCGGTGAATAATGCCGTTTTTATGAGCGTATCCAAGTCCCGCGCAGATGTCCAGCATGATTTTGAGGATCTGATTAATCGAAAAAGGCCGTTTCTCAGTTATCAGTTCATCCAGCGGTTTACCGTTGATAAATTCCATCGCAATGTAGGAAATGTCGTTTTCCTCGCCAACGTCATAAATTGTAACGATATTATTATGAGTCAGACGGCCGGCCGATTGGGCTTCCTGTGTAAAACGCCGTTTAAATTCCGTCAATTGATCGGCGGGAATTTCACTTGTGGCTTTGAGGGTCTTCAGCGCGACAACACGGCCAATTTTCGGGTCCACACCTTTATATACGATGCCCATGGCGCCCTTACCCAGAACACACTCAATCTCATACCGGCCCAGTTTCGTAAGTTCCACAATCACTCCCTTGAATGGGTTTTTAAGCTTGAAATTTTTAGTTAAAAAATATAGGTCTATTTTATCTTTTTATCAAGGAATAATTTGCTGTAATTCTCCGGGAAATTTTACTTAGATGGTTCGGGCTTTATTGCTTCTGTATATTGAAAATATTCAAAGAGAAATCAAAATATTCTTGCCTCCAATTCGTTTTTTCTTGGAATAATAGATTTTCATCCGTATAATTAAATTATGGAAATGAGCCGCTGTTTACATATTCTTTTTTCTAAAGCCCTGATGTTGACATACGCATTCATCGGGTATGTATCGCTTTCCGGGGAGGATGTTCCAGTCTGTGTAGTAGATTCCGTTCCGGTATGTTCCGAAAGCCGGACGATTTATCCTTCGGCGGTTTCATTTCAGGTATCAATGAATGAGCATGTGCGTTCATGTAAAATAGTTACTCATAGAGGCGCCTTCGCCATTATAGACTCATTCGTGTTTTTCAGGCATTATACTTCCATTACGTCGGTTTATTATTCATATATACCACCTTTCTTATTCCGACACGGCTCGGATAAAGTTTCCCGGGCGCCCCCAGTTCTTTAACTTTTCCGTAATCAACCATCCGATTAGGCTTCTCGATAGATTCCGGAAGGATTTGTCTATCGGTATGGGTCTGGTATTGTTATTTATAGGCAATCGCCGGAGCAGATGATATAAGCGCCGACAAACGGCATTCCGGATGTTTAATGAGAAAATATGAAGAAACCGACAACACCTATTAAACGGAGAAAAAAATGAAAGACCGTAAAAATGATTCTTTGGCTAATGCAACAAAAGTCCAGGGTGTGTCCAAGGGTTTTGTTGCATTTATGTTAGTAATCGTATTGGGCTTGCTGACTATGGTAGCCAAAATGGCAGGGATCTTTTAAACAACAAAAAATTTGCATCAAACAAAAGTTGGTCATGTAAAAAAAAGGAGAGTTATGGATTCAGATTCATTAAACCGCATATTTTCGCGGCCAGTGATAATAACGATTTTTATGTTAATTATCGGTTTTACCTTATTGTATTTTATTCCGCATCCGCCTTTGTTCACAACCGTGGATGGACACTGGGTATTTCTTGGAATTCGGATTGAATTTTTATTGTTCGGCATGACCCTGCTCGGCGTGGCATTATTTCATCATTATACCTTGCTGGTGGCGTTGACCGGTTTTATCGCAATTGTTGGATATAAACTTGCCTTGACCTCATTCAACTTTATCGGTCATTTCAGTCATGAATGGGAAATCCTTACGAATCTTCTGGGTCTGTTGCTTGGCTTTGCCATTTTGGCCAGGCATTTCGAGGAGTCACGCGTGCCGGCCATGCTTCCCGGTATATTGCCCTCCGGCTGGATCGGTGGTTTTGTGTTGCTGGCTCTGGTTTGGATAATGTCGGCTTTTCTGGATAATATCGCGGCGGCGATGATTGGCGGCACCATCGCGCTGGTAGTTTTCAAAGGTAAAGTTCACATTGGTTTTCTCGCGGCCATGGTAGCGGCGAGCAATGCCGGCGGCGCAGGGAGCGTCGTGGGCGACACTACCACGACTATGATGTGGATTGACGGTATCAGCGCCTTCAAGGTCATGCCGGCTTTTCTGGCGGCGGCGGTGGCGTTGGTCGCGTTCGGATTCGTAGCGGCACGCCAGCAGTACCGCTTGCAGCCGATTGTCCGTTCCGATACCGACTCAATCAAAGTGGAATGGAAACGAATTGCTGTGGTCGCCATGATTCTTGCCGGCGCTATCGTTACCAATGTTCTTCTTGATTTTCCGGCCGCGGGGGTATGGGTTGCGATAGTGATCGGTGCCTTGATATGCAAAACGGACTGGCACGAAATTCCCAAAGCGTTTAAAGGCGCGGTGTTTCTGTTGTCATTGGTAGCTTCCGCTTCCATGATGCCCGTGGAGGAACTGCCGCCGGCTTCCTGGCAGTCATCGCTGGCGCTGGGCTTTATATCCTCTGTGTTTGATAACATCCCCCTGACCAAGCTGGCGCTTCAGCAAGGCGGTTACGACTGGGCTATGCTTGCTTACGCCGTCGGATTCGGTGGGTCGATGGTTTGGTTCGGTTCTTCAGCCGGAGTGGCAATATCAAACATATTTCCTCAGGCAAAATCCGTCGTGTTCTGGATTAAAGACGGCTGGCATGTTGCTGTGGCGTATGTTATTGGATTCATGGTGATGCTTTGGCTGCTGGGCTGGAATCCCGATCCGCCGCATAAGGATAGTCGTACCGATAAAACCTCAGCGGTAATAACACAAATTAAAGTATGATTGGTGTGATGTATGGATATTAAAAATTTCGAAAAAAAGATTATTGTACGTCCGTTGAAGCCGGAAGACTATAAGGATTTAACCGACCTGCAATTAAAATGTTTTCCGGGCATGAAACCATGGAGCTGGGAGCAGTTCGAAAGCCAGCTGAGTATTTTTCCCGAAGGACAGATTGGTGTGATATTTGAGTCAAAGTTGGTGGCGTCGTCCAGCAGCCTGATCCTGAATTTTGATTTATATTCCGAATGGCACAGCTGGCGTGAAATCGCCGACAACGGTTTCATACGCAATCATGATCCCAACGGCGATACATTATATGGCATTGAAATTATGGTGGATCCTGAATTCCGGGGCTTGCGTCTGGCGCGGCGGTTATACGAAGCGCGTAAAAAAATTGCCCGGGAACACAATCTGATGCGGATTATACTCGGCGGCCGCATACCGGGTTATGGTAAATACGCCGACCAGATGAGCGCGCGGGAATATGTCGAAAAAGTCATCGATAAAAAACTCATCGATCCGGTCCTGACGACCCAATTGTCCAACGGTTTTATTCTCAAACGCCTGATTCCGGATTATCTGACTTCCGACGCCGAATCCCGTGGCTATGCGACGTTTCTGGAATGGACCAATCTCGATTATGTTCCTGACCGGAAGCATCTGTGGACCCGTATTGTGCCGGTAAGGATCTGTGCGGTACAGTATCAAATGCGCCCCGTCGAGAGTTTTGAAGCATTCGCCACGCAGATTGAATATTACGCCGATGTGGCCGCAGATTACAAGGTGGATTTTATCGTGTTTCCGGAACTGTTGACCATGCAATTGTTGTCGTTTTTACCGTCGATGCGGCCGGCGCTGGCCGTCCGGCAATTGTCCGAATTTACAGCGGCCTATCTGGAGTTGTTCACCCGATTAGCCGTTAAATACAATATCAACATTATCGGCGGTACCCATTTCACGGTGGAAAACGACGACCTTTACAACATTGCGTATCTGTTCCGCCGCAATGGGACGTTGGAAAAACAATACAAACTGCATATTACCCCGAATGAGAAACGATGGTGGGGCGTTAAGCCCGGGCGGGAGCTGAGCGTATTCGATACCGACAAAGGGAAAATATCCATACAGATTTGTTACGATATCGAATTTCCGGAACTGAGCCGGCTTGCGGCAGAACAGGGTGCGCAGATTATTTTTGTACCGTTCTGCACCGATGAACGGTACGCGTATCTGCGTGTACGCTACTGCGCACAGGCGCGGTGTATTGAAAATCACGTCTATACGGTCATTGCGGGCAGTACGGGCAATATGCCCCATGTGGAGAATTTAGACATTCATTATGCGCAGTCCGCCATTTTTACGCCCTCCGACATTCCATTTACCCGCGATGCCATTCAGGCCGAAGCCACACCAAATGTTGAAATGGTGATTATTGATGAGGTGGATCTGGAACTGCTCAAGAAACACCGCCAGTCCGGTACGGTGCTGAACTGGCAGAACCGCCGGCTGGATCTGTATTCCGTAGTCAATCATACGCCGTTCGAATAAAACAGAGCGTATCAACCATGAGCATCGTCAGTCGCCCGTGATATATTCCTTGAAAAAGAGGCCGCAGATAATTATACTTTTCAGGTGACCGATGAAAAAAAAATAGCGGAATCCTACCGTTTCTGCAGGAATCTGGCAAAATCGCATTATGAAAATTTTCCGATAGCTTCCCTGTTTATTCCTAAAAAAAAGCGGAATCATTTTTATGCCGCTTATGCTTTTTTGAGAACCGCGGATGATTTTGCCGATAACGAGCATCTGACGCCCGAACAACGCTGGTTTCTGCTGACGGACTGGCAGAAACGGCTGGATGCCTGTTATGAAGGGAAGGCCGAAGAGCCCATATTCGTAGCACTGGGACACACCGTAAAAGAATTGCGTATTCCGAAAGAAATATTTGAGCACCTGCTGAGCGCATTCAAGACCGACCTCTTCAAAAACCGTTACCGGAACTTTGAAGAAGTACTGGAGTACTGTATGTTCTCCGCCAATCCTGTCGGCCGGCTGACATTGCATATACTCGGCTACGCGAGCCATCCCGATGGGCCATCCATCATGAAATATTCGGATGCAATCTGCACCGCGCTGCAGTTGGCCAATCACTGGCAGGATGTTTTTGTGGATCAGAAAAAAAACCGACTGTATCTGCCGTATACGGATATGGAGGCATTCTGCTATAGCGTAGAGGACTGGAACAACCGTATTGTCAATGACTCTTTCAGGAAGTTGATGGCCTGGGAGGTCTCTCGGGCCGAAAGTTTATTTATTGAAGGCAAAAAACTGTTTCCGTACCTTAAAAATCCGGAAAAAACCGAAATCAAGCTGGTCTGGCACGGCGGTATGAGAATCATTGAAAAATTAAAAAAAGTTCAGTATAATGTGCTGAACCAGCGGCCGAAAATCAGTACCTGGGATAAACTCTTACTGCTCGGCCGCGCCCTTAGGTAAAATAAATCATGGATCTTGCGTTAGAACTACCAATTAATAAATATGTTGCCAAAACACGCAGCAGTTTTTATTATCCGATGCTGATGCTGCCGAAACACCAACGGGAAGCCATTCTGACGATTTATGCGTTCTGCCGTTACACAGACGACATTGTGGATTTGGCCCAGGAGCGCTATCATTCTTACAATCCGTTCGAATTTCTAAATCACTGGCGCCACGCACTGGAACAGGCGATCTATCAGCGGTCCCGGTACGATTTACTGAACCAGCTTGTGGCGGTGGCGAAAACTTTTTCCATTCCATTTGATCTTTTTTTTGAACTCATCGGCGGCGTGGAAATGGATATTACCAAAAACCGATACCAATCCTTCGGCGAGTTATATGATTATTGCTACAAAGTCGCTTCCACCGTGGGCCTGATGAGTATGCACATCATAGCCAAGAAGAACCGGAATATGGAACACTATGCAGAGCATCTGGGCATCGCCATGCAGCTGACCAATATCATCCGCGACGTATCGAAGGACTTTAAAATGAACCGCATTTATCTGCCGCACGAGGATCTTATTCGCTGGGGATGTAACGAGGATCAAATTGCGGAAAAAATAACCACGCCGAAATTTATCGAACTGATGCGTTTTCAATGCGAGCGGGCAAAGTCCTACTACCGGAAAGCCGATGCGTATTATTATCCCACCCGATCTTACATATTTTTACCCGTGCGGGCGGTTCAGAATATTTATTATCAATTGCTTCTGAAAATTGAAAATCATCTCGATGAATTACTGGAAACGCATATTGCCGTTTCCATTCCGCGCAAATTTAGCATCATTTTCAATACGTGGCTGGCTGAACGTAAGTATGGCCGATAGAGACTTTTTTCTTGGATAACTCAAAAACAGCGCTAATCATCGGTGCCGGCATTGCCGGTCTGGCGGCGGGGACCTTGTTATCCGGCCGAGGTTATAAAGTCATTGTACTCGAACAAAAAAATATTTTGGGGGGGCGCACAGCTTCATTTATTGACCCTTTAACCCGCGAGTGGCTGGACAACGGCCCGCATGTCATTATGAGCTGTTATGAATACACCCGCCGTTGGCTGGCATCAATAGCCGCCGGCGATTCGATTCGCTTTGAATCGACCTTAGCCGTGGACTTCCGGGAACCGGCGGGTGGGCATCATACGCTTTCGTTCACCGGTCTGTTACCTCCGTTCAGTCTGCTGGCCGCCATGGTGTGTTTTCCGCCTTTATCCATTCAAGAAAAAATTCGGTTCCTGAAAACAGCCCGGCGGTTAATCCGAACGGTACCCGCAGAAAATCCGTCCGTAACGGAATGGCTTAAAAAGCACGGGCACTACGGAGCTATAAGCCGCTATGTATGGAATCCTTTGTGCGTAGCCATCATGAATGAAGATCCGAACAGGGCATCGGCCCAAATTTTTTTTAAGGCCGTGAATGCGATCTTTTTTGATTCTGCCCGGCGGCCGGCACAATACGTATCCACAAGATCTTTTTTTGAATGGTTTATTCAACCCGCGGTTAAAAGGATTCAACAAAACGACGGCATTATTTTGACCGGAACCGCCGTCAGAGAAATCGTTGCAACGGGCAAAACCATCACCGAAGTGGTTTCGAAAAAAGGAGAGCGTTTTAAAGCGGATATATATATAAATGCGGTGCCGCCCTGGCAATGGGAAAAAATCATCGTACCGTTTAATCCCTATCCTGCGATAAGCGGCAACCCGATCATATCGGCGTATGCATGGTTCAGGGATAAACAAACCGCTGATCGTTATCTTGGCCGGAATCCGGTGGCCGCCTTAGATACAACCATCCAGTGGCTATTCCGAAAAAACGAAACAATGGCCGGTATCACCGTAAGTAATGCTCATGGAATCCTCGCAAAGGACCAACTGGAAATCCGGGAAATCATTATGAATGATTTCTCGCAATTATTCGCCTCGTTCCGTCGCAGCGACCTCTTGAGGATTCTGGTTTTGAAGGAGCCTCACGCTGCGTTTCCGGTTAACGCGGGGCCATTGCCTAAGCGCCCGGGAATCCGTACGGACTTTGAGAATCTGTTTCTTATTGGCGACGCAACGGATACCGGCCTGCCATCAACAATCGAAAGCGCCGTAAAAAGCGCCTACCTGCTTTTGGGTTGTCTGCCGGTTTAAAGCCGATGCCGGTTTGTATAGCCGCAGATTTCCTGCGGCTTAGTACCTCAGCAGAGCGCCAATATTACCCATCAGTTTCAATCGGGAATTCTGGGACACATTCTCGACAACACAGCCTTGCATATACGCGAAAGTAATGGCTTCCTCGACAATATCCGGAACGTCATGAGCGTCTATCGCACAGATCGGGCACTGGTTACCGTTATTTTTTTCTTCCGGTGTGCCGACAAAATAACACTTGTGACACACAAATCCGGGCGACTGGAATCCTTTGGTCACAATCAGCGTATGAATGCCGCCGCGGCGCAGGGATTGTAGCGTCGGCTGTAAACCGAAAATTCCTTTGCCGCCCTTGGCGTGGGCCTCGTTTTTCAGTTTGGCGATTAAATCGGTCTCATGCGTGTCGCGGGCGGCCCGGGAAACTTCCGCGCTCTTTTTCAAAATGTCATTCAGCGACGCGTCCGGTTCAACAACCATATGACCGATAATCTGTTTGCGCAACGGATGCGCCAGGAGTGGTTCAAACTGGCCGATAATCTGCTGACGGCCGCCGATGATTAGCCATTGAATTTCGTTCTGTGTAAAAAGCTTGTTTGTCTCTTCCGCTACATGCTTCAGATGCTTAAGAACCAATTCATCGTGCTGGCGGTCGATGTTGCGTTCCTGAAGACCGTCCTGGCCTCCGAATTTAACTTTTGGCTGCGATTCGTCTTCAATGGCCAAGTGGGAGTTAGCGAAACCCTGCCGGACATCAAAAATTTTCGCTTTCTTACTGTCTACCAGCACCACAGCGTAGCGGCCATATTCGGAAGCGACTTCGCTTAGCGGGCGTATATAGGTGTCGTAATCAAATCCTAAATAATCGGTTACCGGATGCACCAACGAAATGACTTCCCAGAACTTTGCGCGGGAAGAACTGAATATCGCCAGGCCGTTGTGTAGGTCCTTATGCACGAACTCATGCAGAACGTAATGCTCAATTTTATTAAGATCCTCCTCCACGGCGATCAGTTGATCGCGGGTGTAGCGTTCCTTGTTTTTCGGGTCATTGAGCGCGGCGCGTTTTTCCTTAAGCAGGTCTTTCAGCACGATTTTAGGATCATGGTTTTTCTGAGACCGGTCCACGTTAAGGTAAAAACTGGTGATCAGATAATCTTTACTGACCATTTTCGCTAGCCGCTCAATCATTTTATGGTTTAACATGACGACCTCCTTTTTCAGTTAAGAACGAGGTAAGTTATAGTCTTTTGCGCATCATACGGTATACCGGTTATGGTTCATAATAAATTCCCTGAAAGGTGTTCCGCGCTGAAAGTTCGGCGGTGACCAGACGAGCCATGGTCGGGCCTTTCACGTGCCAGGTGGGCGCCACTGTGACATCCGGATGGGACTCGCCGCAAAGCCTCTCCACCACGATATCCGGACGCAGACGTTCGATAAAATCGCATACTAACCGGACATACGATTCGAGATCAGAAAGGGGGAAAGGATTTTCGTTAAATAATTTCTCCAGCGGTGTGTCGTGAATAACATGCAGATGGTGAAGTTTCACAATCTGCACAGGCATTTCCGAAATCCGGCGCGCGGTCTGCATCATGTCCGCATGGTTTTCGGTGGGAAGGCCCAGGATCAGATGGACGCCGATATCAATACCGCGGTTACGGGTGAGTTTCATCGCATCAAAAAAAACCTTCGCCAGATGGCCGCGATTCATCCACCGCAGAGATTTGTCATGCACGGATTCGCAGCCGTATTCGACGGCTACATAGGCGTTGCGCGCCAGAGTTTCCAGCAGAAACAGTTTTTCCTTGTCCACGCAGTCAGGCCGGGTGCCCACGGCGATGCCGATAACGTCCTCGTGTGCAAGCGCTTCACGGTAAATCCGTTCCAGAGTTTCTACAGGGGCGTAGGTGTTCGTGTAAGGCTGGAAGTAAACGAGGAAGCGTTCTGCCTTATAACGGTTTTTCAACTGCGGAATAGTGGTTTCAATCTGTGCGGAGATGCCCGTATCGGTGTTACGGAAACGGGAGGCCGGGCTGAAGACATCGTTATTACAGTAGATGCATCCGCTGTCGGATAAGGTGCCGTCACGATTGGGACAGTTAAAACCCGCATCAACCGTTATTTTATGCACCCGTCTGCCGAATCGTTTTTTTAAATAACGGCTGTAGGTATTATATCGTTCGGAGATAGTCGGATCGGAACGCCGGACGGAAGAAACAGTCTCAATTGTTGATAATGAAGTCATTAAGGACTTATTATCTTTCGTGGTTTAGTTACTTCCAATATAATTAAAAAATCATGAAAAAGCAACACAGAACAATAAAGAAATCGCTGATAAGCGGGGTTTTCGGCACTGAAATTTCAAAACGTACAAGTCGTACTATACGACAATACCAGTAAAATACAGCCGGACACGATACCGTATAAGACAGGTAAATGCTGTATGTATCAAATAGGATCTTTATACTTTCTGTCCCCGTCACCACAAACCGTTGCTTCACTCATATCCAGTTCAACGTTTTTTTATCTTATACCCGGTTTCATCAGCTTGTGAAAGAACTGCAGCGCATTTGCGATTGTGCCGCGTACTCTATGGAGATTTTATTTGAGGATTAGGTGTATTCCTGAAATACAGAGAGCCAACAAGATTTTAAACATAAGCGTTTTTATTAATGCGACGGCCGGAATTTCTTTTCAGGTTAATTCATGTTTTTGATAACCTTCGCTTGGGTATCCGAATTGTGCACATTGCCTCGTACCAGCGATGCCAGCAGCCCGAGTAGGCATATCACGACAAACACGACGAACAGCGTCTGTATGGCATTCATGAAAACGGGGTAGTTTTCAGGCTCGGGACGGGCATGGCCCATATAGATGGAAATGACGAACATCGCGACGGCCATGCTGAAGGTTTGTCCGATGAGGCGCATCGTACCGACGGTAGCGGAAGCGATGCCGTATAATCGTTTATCCACAGCGCTCATGACAGCGTTTGTATTGGGTGAGGAAAACAGCGCAAATCCCAGCCCGAAAAACATCAGGTTAATGATGATCCATGCCAGCGATGTGGTTTCATTAAGGAACACGAAGCCGAGGAGTCCGATGATCGTCATGACCATACCGCCGGAAGCCACCAATCGCGGTTCGATACGGTCGGATAAGCGGCCTGCCATCGGCGAAAAAACGGCCTGTACGATGGGTTGAGCCATCATGACCAATCCCGCTTCCTGGGGGCTCAACGCGCGTATGTATTGAAGATATAAGCTGAGAATAAAACTCAGGGCAAAGGTTGCCATATAATTAATCAATGCCGCGATATTGGAATAAACAAAAACGGAATTGGAGCGGAACAGGGCCAGTTCCAGCAGCGGATTAGCGACTTTATGCTCCAGCCAGAAGAACGTCAGCAGGCCGGCGATACCGGTCACGGCGGATATTTTTCCGCTGGTTTCCGTAAGATGCGCGGCGCCGTACATCAGCAGAATCAGGGAAACGCAATAGATAAAAGTTCCGGTCCAGTCAAAAGCCTGTTTAGCCGCGGGTAGGGGATCGTCTTCCAGATGACGCCGGCTCATGATTAACGCGACGGTGCTTAGCAGCAGATTCAGGTAAAACAAGCTCCGCCAGCCGAGATGTTCAGTAAAGAAACCTCCGATAAACGGCCCGACCGAAAGGCCCAGATACACCGCCGCAACATTGAGGCCGAGAACTCTTCCCCGTTCTTCCGGCGGGAACGCACTGATTACGATAGCCATGCCCGTCGCAAAAAGCATCGAACCGCCGAAACCCTGTATGACGCGGAATGCGATCAGCGAATAGGCGTCAAAGGAAATGGCACAGAACAGGGAAGCCGCTGCAAAAATTAATAATCCCATTAAGAATATTTTTTTCCGTCCAACCGTGTCGCTGAGCTTGCCCAGCGGCAGCAAAAAGACTGCCGCCGCGAGTATGTAGGAAGTCGCTATCCAGCTCAGGACAATAGTATCAATACCTAATTCCTGCCCGATTCGAGGTAGCGCAATATTGGTGGAGGAACCGAGAAAGGGTATCAGAAATGCCGTCAGTGTAGTGACCGCCAGAGTAATTTTTTTTAACGAGTGTGATGAGGGGGGCATGATTTTAGGATATCTTAAGCGTGTTAAATATGTCCATTCAGGTATATTGTAGTATTAGAAGAAGAAGTCTTTATAATAAATTACAAAAGCCCTGTAACTGTTTCAATTACAAGGCTTTCAGAAGCTGGAATGCAGGGATTCGAACCCCGATTAATGGATCCAGAGTCCACTGTCCTACCATTGGACGACATTCCAATCATTGGGAATTATAACAAATTTTTAGATTAAGTCAAATAGTTTTTCATCAGTGTATGATGTTTATGCATCGGATTCTTTAAGGACGAAACGCGCGTTTTTTTAAAAAAATTCACTAAATTACGTTAAAAGTCTCCAAACAGAACCGGAGTTAAAGGCATGTAATAGAAATCGAATGAAACGATCAGGGAGCATCGTTGCGCTAAAGGACAAACGATTTTTCTTCTTTATAACCTTCAATCAGTTAAAGGATTTGTAAGCTTTTCGCCGGGAGGTGTCGGTCTATTTTAAAATGACAAGTTATCAGGCGTAATGGATAGCACAATTCCGGCTTAGAATGGAAAAAAAAATAGGATGGCTCAGGTAACGGGAATTTCAATTACGAATTTCGTACCCTTTCCGGGCGCGCTTTCAAAATATAAATGTCCTTTATGTCGTTCGACGATGCTGTAACATATTGAAAGGCCAAGGCCTGTGCCCCGGCCGACGGGTTTGGTGGTGAAAAACGGTTCGAAGATCTTGCTGCTTATTTCCGGATTGATTCCCGGGCCGTTATCTCTGATGCTGATACGTATCCGTGTATCTTCGGCACAAAGGATTTCAGTTTTAACAGCGATGACGCCGCGAAATGACGGAACGCTTTTTTTCCGTTCTTCTATGGCATCGGCCGCATTAGTCAGGAGATTCATAAAGACCTGGTTAAGCTGGCCGGCATAGCAAAGAATGGAAGGTAAGGGGGTAAATTCCGGCTGGATTTCGATATCCGAAGACTTTTGGGTGATAAATAATTCCAGCGTATTCCGGAGACATTCGTTGATATCCGCGGATTGCCATTCGGCTTCGTCGAGCCGGGCGAAATGTTTCAGATTATTTACGATTTCGATAATCCGCCGCGAACCAGTCAGGTTGCTGCGGAGAATGTCTTCGGTGTCGCGCAGTATGAAATCGTAATCCGAGTGATGCTTTATTTTTTCAGCGATGTGGCGGCTGTTGTCGGGAAGAGACGTCTCCAGTTCTTCAATGATACGTTTCAGACTTTCGATATGCTGGCGCAACGGTTGAATATTGTTAAGAATGAATCCGATTGGATTGTTTATTTCATGGGCCATACCGGCGGACAAGCGACCCAGCGAAGCCATTTTTTCGGCATTGACTAATTGAATTTCGGCGTTTTTCAGGCGGGTGAGCGCATCTTGAAGTTCCGATTTCTGCCGTTCGAGGTCCTGTGTACGCGTGTCAACCAGTTTTTTAAGTTCCGATTCCCGCTGTTTCAATTGTCGAACGCGGAAACGGTGGATACCGGCTCCGATTCCTGTGCCGGACGCTATGATCAGTATGGCGCAAAACAGATAAAACCATAGAGTCTGATAAAACCGGGGTTCTACATAAAAACGGAAAGAAGCGCCGGTTGCATTCCAGACGCCTTCTTCGTTGCAGGCAATAACCCGAAATGTATACCATCCGGGTGCGATATGCGTGTAATAGGCCGTCCGCCGCGTTTCTGCGTCTGTCCAGGTATTGTCAAAACCTTCTAACCGATAGCGGAATTTTACTCTTTCAGGAATACGGTAACTCAGGGCGGTATAGTGGAACTCAAACTTCTCGGTTCCGGCTGGAATTACCGAGTCGGTGGTAAAGGACATGGCGCGATTGTCGGCCATAAACGATTCAATGAATACAGGCGGCTCCAGCGGGTTAAAAACGGTTTGCCGGGGATCGGTGACCGCGGCACCGCCGAGAGTAGGAAACCATAACCTCCCGTCCGAACCCCTCATGCCGGCCGGATGGGATCCGCCATTGCATTCGTTACTGCGAAGACCGTCGGGCGTATGAAATGTTTCGCAGCGGATACGATCGGCGCCGCCGTTTATTCGCCTATGGAGCGCTTCGCGAGATACTTTAAAAATTCCTTTATTGCAGGTCATCCACAGGTTAGCGGCGTCGTCCTCAAGGATCTGGTAAATCAAGTCGCTGTACAGACCGTCTCTGGTGGTTACGGATTTTATCTGAGGGCTGGACGTTTTCAGGTCAAGACGGTTAAGTCCGCCGCCGTCGGTGCCAATCCAGATGATACCATCCTTATCCTCAAGTAAACTGATAACGACGTTATTCGATAAGCCGTCCCGTTCGGAATAATGAACGATTGAATCGTTTGTATTGGCAAGCCAGCCATTGAGTCCGCCGCCATCGGTGCCGATCCAGATATTGCCGGAGCGGTCTTCATAGAGTACCCGGATGATGTCGCGCGTTAAACCGTTACGCGTTGTAAAATGTTTGACCGTTATATTTTCTTTATCGAATGTCAGTCGCGACAATCCGCCGGATTCAGTGCCGACCCAGATACGGCCGGTGCGGTCTTCGATAATGCATAAAATGACGTTGCTGCGTAGATAGTTGTTGCGCGAAAACAAGGTAAAAACCGGTTTGCCGCCTGTAAAACGCAAGCGGTTGAGGCCGCCGCCCTCGGTACCGATCCAGATGTTTCCGCGGCGGTCGGCGCATAACGAGCGGACGAAGTTATCCGACAGGCCGTGCCGGTTGTTAAAATAATCAATCGTGCCTCCGCGGATTCTGCTGACGCCGTTGTCGGTGCCGAGCCAGATTTCACCGGATTTGGTTTCAATAATTGGAACCACAATATCGTGTGATAATCCTTCACGCGCAGAATAGGTGATAAAACGACTGTCGCGGAACCGGTTAAGGCCGCCGCCATCGGTGCCAATCCATAGACTGCCCTCGCGGTCTTCCATCAGCGACATTACAATTTCATTGGATAGACCGTGCCGCGGCGTAAACGATTCAAATTGTGGATGATTTGGATTAGGTTTAACCCATCGGTTGACGCCGTATTTTGTGCCAATCCAAAGTGTGCCGGTACGGTCTTCCGTAATGGCATTGACAAAGTTGCTGGATAAGCCGTTTTTCACGGAATAAAGCTTTATCGTTTTCAATTCAGAGTCCCACCAGCGCAGTTCGTTGGCGCCGATCCAGATATTGCCGCGGGAATCCTCAAAAATACAGCCATTCGAAACGTCTTTCCATTCGGTGATTTTTTCAATCGAAATTTTTTGTAAATCCTCGCTGAGGGTTATCCGGCAGAGGCCGCTTCCGTTGCCGATCCAGAGTTTTCCATGGCGATCGGTACGGATAGCCATAACACGATTGTCATACAAACCGTTTGAAGTGTTCCATACAGAAAATATCCCATCATGGTAACAGCAAAGGCCGCGGTCATCGGCGCCAATCCACAACCGGCCGGCAGGGTCTTTCCACAGACTCAGAACCAGGTTGCTGTGCAGTCCCTCATCCGTCGTATAAGTGGTGAACACGCCGCCCTGATGATGCACAAGCCCTCCGCCCTGTGTGCCAATCCATAGACTGCCGTCAGGGTCCGCAAACAGCGATGATATGTAGTTGTGCCTGAAAGCGGCTGTGTTTTCGGTGTTGTACACGGTGAACTGAACCCCGTCAAACCTCGCCAAACCTTCCTGGGTACCCAGCCAGATATAACCGTCCGCCGTTTGTGCTATGGCATTAACCGAATTCTGAGGCAAACCCTCGCGGCTTTGCCAGATATCATGCCCATATTGTGTTACCGCACGGTTCGGATCGAGCGCAAGAACGCGAGATGGTATTTCAATGGATAAAAGCAGAATTATTACGAAAACTTGGGAAGCCTGCCAACAGTCAAAAGTCGATAAGGATTTATTAAGGCCGGACATATCAAAAATTCAGTTCAAGGCCGATCGGACAGTGATCAGATCCCATCACATCAGGCATAATCCAGGCCTTTTTTAGATTCCCGCGCAGGTTGTCGGAAACAAAAAAATAATCAATCCGCCAGCCGACGTTACGGTCTCGAGCGCGCGTGACCAGGTCCCACCAGGTGTATTGATTGGGTTCCTTGCTGAACTCCCGGAATGTGTCAATATAGCCATGGCTTATGAGCTTATCGATCCAAGCCCGTTCGATGGGTAGGAAACCGGATACTTTCTCGTTTTCCTTGGGACGCGCCAGATCAATTTCTTTATGGGCGGTATTGACGTCGCCGCATATAACGATTTTTTTCCCTTTTTTCTTCAGGGAATCGAAGTACTTCAGTATTGCCTCATAGAATTCCATTTTATAATTCAGCCGTTCCTGATCTTTTTTACCGTTAGGGAAATAGACGTTAAAGAGAAGAAAATCTTTGTGGTCGGTTATCAGTACGCGGCCTTCGGAGTCAAATTTCTCAATACCCAATCCATACTCGATGTTCAGCGGTTTCTGTTTTGAATACGTTGCCACACCGCTGTAGCCTTTTTTTTGCGCGGCACTGAAATAGCCGGAATATCCCGTGGGATTGCGCAGACTATCCTCGAGTTGTTCCGGCGCGGCTTTGGTTTCCTGCAGGCATAAAATATCGGGTTGTTCTTTGTCGAGCCATTCCGAAAAACCTTTTTTTGCGACGGCCCGCAGACCGTTAACATTCCAGGAATAAATTTTCATGCTGTTTCCATTTTAGTGCTGTTAATGTACGCCAATGCCTTATAGGCACAATTTAATTATTCTGCCAACATACATCAATATTTTATTTTATCTGCTGAAAATATTTTATTTACCGGAGGTACGAAAATAAACATTTACTTGACATATCCTTTTTTTTACTTTATTATATGCCGATTTGGTAATTCAAAGGCCAAGTTTATTAATAAGGTGGTGATTTTATGCCGTTAAACGGCCAGGTATTGGTTTTAAATCAGAATTATGAACCGCTGATGATCAGCCGGGTTAAGAAAGCCATTATTCTGATATATCTCGGCAAGGCGGAAATTATCGATCAATGGGATGGCAAAATGATACAAGGAGTCCGCGCAGCTTTTCCGTATCCGAGTATCATCCGCCTGTCCACGCCGGTACATCGTCCGTGGCAGATTATTAATCTCTCCCGTAAGAATATCATGAAACGGGACGGTTATCAGTGCCAGTACTGCGGTACGCGCACCCAACCCCTGACGGTCGATCATATTATTCCGAAGATGCGCGGCGGCAAGGACACCTGGGATAACCTGATCACGGCCTGCATCCATTGCAATAACAAAAAAGGCCACCGTACGCTGCAGGAAGCGCAGATGACGCTCCGTAAACAGCCGCGCCGTCCGCACCCGCTGTGTTTCATCCAGACGCATACCGGCGGCATGGCCGAACGTTGGAAACCGTACTTGTTTATGTCTTGATGGACGAAAATTCACTAACGAAAGGATACGCAATTTGCCAAGAATTTTCAGCGGTATGCGGCCGACCGGAAAGCTGCATCTGGGACATTTAGTCGGCGCGCTCAGGAACTGGGTTGAACTGCAGCATCAGTATAACTCCATCTTCGGGATTGTAGACTGGCACGCGCTGACGACGGGTTACAAGGATACTTCCCGTCTGCAGGAACACATCATGGAGACCGCTTTAGACTGGCTGGCCGTCGGCATTGACCCTCAAAAAAGCATTATTATGGTACAGTCGCAGGTTAAGGAGCATGCGGAACTGCATCTGTTACTGTCGATGATTACTCCTACGCCATGGGTCATACGCAACCCGGCCGTCAAAGAACAGGCGCGTGACATGGGACTGATTGACAACACCAACGATGACACCATGACCACCATCGACTTCGGTCATCTGGGTTATCCCGTGCTTCAATGCGCGGACATTCTGTTGTATATGGCCGATGCCGTACCCGTAGGCGAAGACCAGGTGCCGCATATTGAAATCTGCCGCGAAATTGCGCGAAGATTCAATTACCTGTTTGCCTCTTCCGGGTTTCAGTTTCCGGAACCTCAGCACAAACTGACGCTGACCCCGCGCCTGCCGGGCGTTGACGGTAATATGAAAATGAGCAAAAGCCTGAATAACTGCATTTATCTTTCGGATACCGACGATACCATTCAGGCGCAGGTACGCAAAATGGTAACCGATCCTCTCAAGGTCAGAAAGAATGACCCCGGGCGTCCGGAAGTGTGTTCGGTGTTTACCTATCATAAAGTCTTTAATCCCGGCGAACTGGAAACAATCAGCCTGACCTGTAAAAGCGGAGAACTGGGATGTGTCGGATGCAAAAAGAATCTGGCGGAAAAATTGGCCTTAATACTCACGCCCATCCGTGAAAAAAGGAAAGCGCTTGAGAGTGATATGCCTGCGATTGAAAAAATCCTGGAAAACGGTAATGAACGCGCCCGGTCTATTGCCGCCGAAACCATGAAACAGGTGCGCCGCGCCATGAATCTGAGGTAACCGTCATGCTGGAACAAATTTTTCCGTACCTTTTCTTTTTTATCGCTTTCTTGATTGTGGCGGCCGCATTCTTTTTCGCCTACTGGAACTGGAAACGCATCGGTGAATTAATGGAACCATTCAGCCAGCGGCACGGATTACAATACCAGGCGCCGTCATTTATTTTTATCGGATATCCGTCCATAACCGGCATGTACCGCGGCCATGCTATCCGTATCCATATGTACCGCAGGGGAACCGGTAAAAATTCCAGAACCTACACCGCGCTTGAAGTTACGCCCGCCCAGCGTTCAGACCTGCGTTTTCATATCTATGAAGCGTCGTTATGGAGTACGGTTGCCAAGATGTTCGGCATGCAGGATGTGGAAATCGGCGATGAATCCTTTGATAAAAGATTTATTATTAAAACCAACAATCCCCAGATGCTGGCGACTTTTCTGAACCCGGCTTTAAGAGAATCCTTTCAGGCACTGGCGGATAAATACACCTCGTGGGAAATTGAATTCAACGGAACGATATTCAGTTATCACCGCAAGGGATCATTCGGCAACCCGAAAATGGTTGCAGAAATAGAAGAAATGATGCCGTTTTGCTGTGATCTGGCCGATCAGTTAAAATATATAAAATAATATGTTTGAAATAATACTTCTCATACTCATCGGATTATTTATTATGGGCCTGGCAGGGCTGGTAGTTGTTTACGGTTACTGGTCTCAGAAAAAGAATTCCGAACAGTCGAGCCAATTTGCCGATAAATACGGTTTGACTGTGGATTACCCGAAAAGCAAACTATTTGGTTATCCTGTGATATATGGAAAGCGCAGGGGCTATGATTTTCGGATTTATATTATACAAAACAAATCGTTTGATATGCATGATTTGTTTACGGTCATTGATTGCACCGTTCAGGTATCGGGCGCGTTCGCATTTGCCATATTTGAGCGGACTTTCATATCGAAACTATACCCGGCATTCCGTGGTTTTGAAGAAATCGTAACTGGCGATGCGCTTTTCGATCAACGGTTTGTTATTAAAACAAACAATCCGTCCGCCTTAATAGCCCTCATGGATGAGTCATTAAGGCAAAAACTGATGGCAATGGCTGACAGGCATACGTTTATTAATATCACGTTCGACGGAACGGCGCTGCAAACCAAACGTCAGGGTACCATGGTGAGCGAGCAAGTCCGAACGGCGGCTTCGGATATGCTGGACCTGCTGGCAGAAATGGCCGTACGGCTGAATCCCGATATTAAAGCTGATTAAATACGAAGATTTCACGGAGTTGTTTTTTGTATAAGATAAAACTGGAAAATTTTGAAGGTCCCTTAGATTTACTGTTATTTTTCGTGCGGCGCGATGAATTGAATATCTACGATATTCCAATTGCGCATATTACAAAGTCGTACCTGGAATATCTGCAGATGATGCAGGAACTGAATCTGGACGTAGCCGGCGAATTCATCCTGATGGCGGCAACGCTCATGCGCATCAAAGTTCGGAGTATGCTGCCGCCCGATCCCACACTGGAAGAGGAAGAAGAAATTATCGATCCGAGGCAGGAACTGACCCAGCGCCTGATTGAGTATCGCCGGTTTAAAGAAGCATCCAAAACACTATCGGAACTGGACGATCAGTGGCGTCAGATTTACCGCCGCAGTTATTTCAATGCCGACTCCCTGCCTCCGCCCGAGCCGCCGGAGACCATGGCCCTCAAGGATATATCATTTTTTGACCTGCTGGCCGCTTATAAAAAAGCGGTTACTAAAAGCGCCGAAATGGTGTATCATAATGTTGAACGACTCAATGTCACCCTCGAGGGACAGCGGCAATATATTATTGATTTTTTCGGAGATCGCGAAGAATATCTATTCACAGACCTCTGCGAAGGCATGTGTAAGATAGAAATTGTGGTTACCTTTTTAGCCCTGCTGGATATGATCAAGAATGCGGAGATATTGGTACGGCAAGCCCTTGTTTTTGATGACATCTGGATTCGGAAACCCGACAGCAACATCACGCATGTCATACAGGATCTAAACGAATCGCCAATTACGGAAAAACCATTTGAAGTTAAACACGCTTCCATAAAGGAATTTATTCCGGTGGAACAAACCGCGATCCACCATAACGGCCATGATGACGCATCGCCTGTTGAGTCCCCGTTGCAAACCGCTGTACAGACCGTAACGGAATGGCCGGCCGACGAAGTTCCTGAAGATGTATCAGTTAAAAGCCATGAAACGCCCGGACAGGTTACTGAAGATCAACAATTTAATGATGATGGCGACGTAAACCCATTCAGTCAGGATGGGCATGAAGTCTTAGACGTCAACACTTTACAACCCGAAGTTTGGGTTGATGCGGTTTCAGAAGTCGCAGAAAAAGTGACCACTCCTGATAGCGCAGAGACGGGCCAACCGGAAAACGTGATGCCGTCTTTAAAAACTGAAACCATAGAAAATCAAATAACGGATATCGCTAATGTTGAAGATACACCGGTCAATACCAATATAGAAAATACCGACGAACAGAGAGACGATTTTATCACTCAAAAAAATCTGCTGCCGGCTGAAACCGCCGATGAGTCAGTGATAAATGATACGACGGATGAAACGAACACGCTATCAGAAAACGGTGGGGAAAAGATAGCCGTGGATGTGGTATCGACGGTATCCGATGGATCAGAATCGCATAATAAAAAAAATCAGGAAATTATTGTTCCGGTAGTTAAGGATGCGATTGCGGATAACTACGTTCACGCGGCCTATTCAGAGACAACTACAGCGGATGAAGCGGATATTAAACAAGCGATCCAGATCGAAACACCGGCGTATCATGAGGAGGCGGTTCTGAAAAATAATCCGGCGTCCGTTCCTGCGGAGGATGAAAAGCCGTTAACCGGTGAAGCCTCCAGCAGTATGCCTGCGGACCAGCCAACCGAAACGATGCCTGCCGAAACATCGGATAGGGAAGTTGCTACATTAAATATACCTGCGGACTATGAACGCGCTTCCGATGTTGCCCGATCCTCAGAGGAAGAATATCCCGACGTGCCGGTGACGTCTCTGGAATCAGAAAATAAAACCGTTGCATCAACGGATACTTACGATGATACTACCAATCACAATGTGGCCGGCCGTGAGAATGCAACCAACACTGGTGAAATTTTATCGGTAGTAAGCGGCGAACCGGATACCATTTTGACACCGGATCAAAGGGCGCAAGAAGGGAATCTGTCCGAGTCTGAACCGGCGCCGCGGGAAGAAAAATCGATGATCAGAACCTTTTTAAAGAAAGTCATTCATTTTGTAAAAAGAATTTTTAAATTTTAATTGATTTCAACCAAGTACGGTATCAAAGGGAGGTAAACAGCGTTTGAATGAAGATCAGATAATAGTCGATGGCGTCCAGCTGGAACGGATTATTGAGTCGGTTATTTTTGCGTCCACAGAACCCCTGCCGGTGGATCGCATTCTGGAATGCATTCAGAGGGAAGAAATCAATGAAAGCGTCATCGAACAAACCATTCGTCAGCTCAATGTTAAATATGAATCGCTGAGCCTGGGATTCCGTATTATAAAAATTGCAGGGGGGTACCAGTTTGCCACGCATCCGCAATATGACCGGTGGCTCAGCCGGCTGTTCAAGAGCAAAGCCGACCGTAAGTTATCGCAGTCTTCCCTCGAAGTGCTTGCTATCATCGCTTACCGCCAGCCGATTACCCGTGCCGAAATAGAAAAAATACGCGGCGTCAATGCCGACTGGACTTTGCGTAGTCTCATGGAAAAGAATTTAGTGACGGTTGTAGGCCGGGAAGACGCTCCGGGCCGGCCTTTGCTATTCGGTACGACCCGGCAGTTTCTGGAACATTTTGGACTGAATGCCATTTCGGAATTGCCCAAGTTAAAGGAAATTGAAGAGATCCTCAAGGAGGATAAAGAATTTGCGCAAACCCTCGAGTTCGATTTCACAGGACAGGCGGAAAACACCATTAACGAAAACCAGTCCGATGCGGCGGAGCCGTCCGAAGCCGGAATAACACCGACCGCGGCCCAAAAAGAAGGCATAGCTGAAGAATCTTAATATTCAATAACCATCAGGTGATTTATGGCTACATCCATACCCAAAGATTATCCCTGGAGACTGCACCAGGATGTTCCATGGAAGAGTTTAAGCAAGGATATTGCGGATTCCAAGGTTGTCCTGATTAGCACGGCCGGCATTTATCAGTGGAAATCTCAAAAGCACTTCAATCTGGCCGATGAGAACGGAGACATTTCCTTTCGGGAACTGAAACGGCCGATTACGCAGGCAGAGATTCGTTTTTCGCACCGCAGTCAGGAATATCTGCGTCCTGCGCTTCTGGATTTTAACTGCACCTTTCCTATGGATCGGCTGATGGATCTTACGCGCGAACAGCGTGTGGGATCGGTTTCCGAGTCCCATTTCAGCGTGATGGGGGAGATACGGGATCCATCGGAGTTTATGGACGATACGCTACCCAAACTGATTAAACAGGTACAGAAATATTTGGCCGATGTAGCCATCATCTGTCCTGCCGGTCCGCTGGATCATCAGACCGGCGCGCTGATCGCGCGGGCTCTGGAAGAGGAAGGCGTTTCCACAGTGATGGTCAGCGCCATTAAAACCATTTCCGAAATCGTAAAACCGCCGCGAACCGTGCTCGTGCGCTTTCCTTTCGGACAATTATTCGGCGCGCCCTTTGATATAAGCACGCAGAAAGAGATTCTGGCTGAATGCCTGATCCACGTTAAGTCCATCCGTGAACCGGGCGAAATTGCCGTGCTGAATCTTAGCTGGCGTCAGTCGGTGGAAAAAGCGCTCGCGCTAAGACCCAATCTGTTCCAATTGCTCAGCCAAAATCCCGACCGCAGCAAGGATGGAACGGAAAAAAAGAAAATTGCAGCCGATAAATTCTAAGTAAAAAGGCTGTATGAAGGAAGAACCAAACAAAAAAAACCGCACGATCCGTCTAAACCGTTTTCTGGCCATGTCCGGAGTGGACAGCCGGCGCGACTGTGACGAACTGATCCGAAGCGGCCGTGTATCCGTCAACGGCGTTCGGGCCGATCAATTAAGTACGGAAGTCAATCCGGATACCGACCGGGTTGAACTGGACGGACGCGCTTTATCGCTCAGTGTCAAACGGGTTTATTACCTGCTGTACAAGCCCTTAAAATACGTCACGACGGTGCATGATGAGAAGGGCCGCGATTCTGTGGTCGATCTCATCAAAACGGATATCCGCGTCTTTCCTGTCGGCCGGCTGGATTACGATACCACCGGGTTGTTGTTGCTGACGAATGACGGCGAACTAGCTTACCGGCTGATGCATCCGAAATTCAGCGTGGAAAAAACCTATATCGCTGAACTTAGCAAAAAAATCACCGAATATGAACTCAATCAGCTTCGCCGGGGCATCCAGTTGTCGGATGGTAAAACGGCGCCCGCCAAAGCGGTAAAGTTGGGTAAACAGACCGTTATGATCACCATCCATGAAGGCAAAAACAAACAGATTAAACGGATGTTCCGAAAGCTCGGTTTTAAAGTACGTACTCTGCACCGCACAAAATACGGCCCCGTCAGTTTAGGCAAACTTAAATACGGTCAATATCGCGTGCTGAAACCGGCTGAGGTTGCGGCGCTAAAAAAAACAGTAGGATTGGAATGAGCGCGACGCCGTATATTCAATTGTCTAAAAAAATAATTATTACCCTCGACGGTCCAGCCGGCTCCGGTAAAAGCACTACCGCCCGAACCCTCGCGCAGAAACTCGGCTATATTTATCTCGATACCGGCGCCATGTACCGGGCGATTACGGTTTACGTCCTGAGAAACCGCCTCAATCCGAAAGACGCCGCGGCGATAGAAACCGTTCTGCCGGCGATCCGCATAACGCTGGATTATGTTGACCATCAGCAACGTACTTTTCTAAACGGCGAGGATGTGTCCGAGGCCATCCGCGATCCGCAGGTAACCCTGCATGTCAGCGCGGTTTCGGAGCATCGTAATGTCCGGGCATTTCTGGTCGCGCAGCAGCAACGCATCGGACAGGGCGGCGGATATGTTATCGACGGGCGCGACGCAGGCACGGTGATATTTCCCGGCGCCGAAATAAAATTTTATCTCACCGCATCCGTGGAAGAACGCGCCATACGTCGCCAGAAAGAACTGGCGCAAAAAGAAATCTACTTTACGCTGGAGGAGATGATCAAAGATATCCGCCGGCGCGACACGATGGATTCCACGCGTAGTGAAAGCCCTTTACGAAAAGCAGAAGACGCTGTTGAAATCGATAACACCCACATGTCGGTGGAGGAACAGGTTAACGCGATACTTGACATCATAAAGCAGAAATTCGCTGTATGAAGCTATGATATTTACCGCGCGGACAATCAGTTTGCTTTTTTTATCGGCCGCGATTACCGTGCTGGGCTTATGGCAGGCGGATTTTATGTATATAGGCGTGACCATTGCCGCCCTGACGCTGGTCCTTATAATGGTGGAATACGCCGGTATGCCCGGAAAGCAACAATTCATCCTGCAGCGCCGGATTAACGGTCAGTTATTTGTCAATGTTCCGTCGATGGTGCGGATAGACTTGCAAAATAAAACCCGTCAGAAATATTTTATCAAATTACGGGACGAACCGCCGGATGAGTTTGAGATACGGCATGCGGAACATCAGTCCTGGCTGCTTCCCAAAAGACAGATTACCTGCGAATATCCAATGGTACCGCCTCTACGGGGTCATTTCCGCTTCAACGATATTCAACTTGAAATTCATGCGCCCTTTCCGGGCTTAGTAGCCCGCCGTTTCCGGTATCCGCAAATTTCTCCGATACACGTATATCCGGACCTGTCGGCACTGAAAAAATATGATCTCCTGACAATGAAAGGCCGGCTGAAAAATATCGGGTTTCGCGCAACCCGCCAGCTGGGTCTGGGCTCCGAGTACGAAAGCCTTCGCGAATACACGCCCGATGACGAATACCGCCGTATCAACTGGGTCGCGTCTGCGCGGGTCAACAAGCTGATAACCACCCAGTATCAAACCGAACAAAGCCAGCAGGTCGTTATTTTAATTGATACCGGACGGCTGATGGGCACCGAAGCGCTTGGTTCCACCCGGCTCGATCTTGCCATCGAAGCCGCTATGATGCTGGCCCATGTCGTGGTCAGGAAAAAAGACTTGGTTGGGTTGATGGTCTTTTCTAACCGTGTGCACGCGTATCTGCCGCCCAAAAAGGAAAAAAATCAGCTGAATCGGATGCTGAAACATCTGTATAACCAGAAAAGCGAATTGGTCGAATCCAATTATCCGGAAACGTTTGAGTTTTTTAAAAACAAGTGCCACCGGCGTTCTCTGGTCATTTTATTTACGGAAGTCATCGACCAGTATGCTTCACAGTTTCTGATTCAAGGCCTGACTAAAATGTATCCGAAGCATTTACCGCTGTGTGTTACGATGAAAGACCGCCTCATGGAACAAACTTTTGATCAACCTGCACAGAACATCGATCAGGCCTATGCCAAAGCCGTAGCGGCCGAACTGATGTCGGAACGTGAAGACGCGATAGGAAATATGCGAAGCCATGGCGTGATCGTCCTCGACGTTCTGCCGGAACAATTGACCACCGAAGTGATCAATAAATATATGGAAATAAAATCCAGAGGGCAGTTGTAGTAGGGATACGGTTTTTTTCCATTAAACGGCTGTCAGGTGCCGATTTTCTCCAGAAATTTTTTTATGGTTTTCTTGGGTTTGCGAAGCCGGAACGATTCATTAATCATGGCTGATGCTTCGCCGGTTCGGGATGCTTTCTTCCACAGTTCCTCATGCCGGCGAAGGGTGCTAATCAGTTCATCGACGGTCGCGGGCAGTATTTCGGCTTGGGGAACCATTCGTAAATCATGACCGATAGGTGAAAAAAAATCAGCGATAGTTAAATAATCCTTGTCAAAGAAAGCGCTGGCTGCGGCCGTGGCTTTGGACCGTGTTTTCTTTCTTCGTGTCTTCCGCGACAATTCTGAAAATTCATCAAGCAGTCGTGCCGCCAGAGTGGTTTCTTCGTAAACAGCTTTGGTGGAATCGTGATTCATAATAATCCGTTACCGTTAATCATAGGAGTTGTTCAATATCTTTTTTCAGCCGTTCATAAGCTTCCAGCGGCTTGATCCCCGAGGCCATGTAACGGTATAGTTGATTAATCGTGTCAATGTTATCCAGGAGGAACGAGCAGTGTTCATATCCTTCAGAACGGCAGGTGATTTCCATGCAGGCCAGTTCCATATTCGATAAACGCGAGAAAATGCCCGAGAAAAAACCGCTGTAAAGATGGCATACCGTTCCGGTTGTGCTTCCACTTCCGGTAGCGTTCGACCGGAGTACATCAACATACAGCGAATGATACAGATCGACGAACAGCAGTTCATCGCGGCGTTTGAGTTCGAAATGGCCCCAGCCCATGGCTGCCAGGTGGCTGGTGAAAACCGCGTGGAACTGATTCATGCTCAGCTCGCTGATGGCATGACAATCCGGGTAAACCGTATGGATCAGCGACTCGATATAGCCGTAAGCGTTTTTTCCCCACTGCTCGCCGATCTGGTAAAGAATGTCGCGGTAGTTTTCCGGATCCTTATTTCGCAGATAATCATCCAGTGTATAAAGAAAATCGGCATCCAGCGCTATCGTACGTTGCGTATGGTTCTGCCATATTTCAGCGGTTATCGGAGCGAATTCAATATACGTATCCGGAAGCACCGATGCTACGGCGGGGTTTTCTTTGGAGAACATTTCAAGACTCATAATATCCTCAGAATTATTTAAACCATGTGATTCTTGTACATTTTCATTTCGATTTCTCGAACCAGCCGTTCGTAGGCCTGCAAACCGGCGGATAGAGGTTTGAGCGTATCGTAAAGCTCCATTAGCCGTGTGGAACCGGTGAAAAGTTCATGAAGAGAAGGATCCCGGGGAATGACTGTTTTGAAAACAAGGTCTTCGTCAAAATAAGTTCCAAGCTGTTCCTTCACGGCTTCGGAAACCGGACTTTCGGCATCGTGCATGGTGAGCAGCAGACCGACTAATTCCATACGGGTATTCTCCGCCTGTTTAACGCTTATCAGGTAGCGAATCAGCGGCGGCAGGGTGCGCAGGGCTAGAGGTTCAGACTGGATAGGAATAAGCACGTAATCACATGAAATTAACGCACTGACGGATAGGAGGCCCAGTCCGGGTGGACAGTCGATAAGTATCAAGTCATAATGCGGCGCCGCGCTAAGCAGCGCTTCGCGGAAAAGACCCCGCGCCTGCACGGCGTCTTCTAAAGCTTCAAAATCCAGCACCGTGTTGGCTATACCGCAGTCGGCGAGGTACAACTCGGGTTTGCAGACGGGGCGGGCAATCTCGTCAATATCCGCAAGCCCGCTGAATACCTGATACAAACCCCTTCGGGATTCCTGCTCGGTTGGTGCGCGGCTGTTTAATGCATAAATAAGACCGCCCTGCGGATCGGCATCAATTAGCAACGTTTTCTGACCCAGTCCGGAAAAAACTAAACCCAAATTCAGCGTCGTCGTGGTTTTCCCGACACCGCCTTTCTGACTGGTTATGCAAAAAATCTGACCCATGATACGGAAATAATCATCAAGAGGTTATAAAATATGCTGGTTTTTGTAGGCTTCGAGGATCTCTTTTTCGCATTTTCCCTGACTTTTCAGTTTGTTTAATTCCCCGATAATTTCCGTAGTACTTATCGCAAAACGGAGTTTTTCCTTATCCGAAGCATCTGACAGTAAAACGGTTTGCAGACTCTTACCGGACAATTCGCTGAAAAGGCCGTCAAAAAAACCGCATAATAAGCTTACAAAGAAGGTCGGCTCCTCGACTTGAATGTTAAAAATAAATGGATTCTTGATATCAATTACGTAAAAACGATTGCCTTCCGTAATCCGGAATTGTCCGATACCGGAAAAACTAAAGTATCGGTTAATCGTTTCCACGAAATCCTCCTTAAGAATATCCTGCGGTTTGGTTACGCCTTCACGCGGTTGTTCGAGTAGTGCGGTTTCAATTTGCCTGTATATCATGCCGGCCCATGATACGCCAAGACGGTGCCACCAGCCGGCGCTATCCGGGGTGAAATAATCGTTAATAACCGTCTGCATGGCACGGATTAGATAAGCGTCAGCTATGCCCGTACGTATCGATGTGCCGGTGAATGAATTCTGAAGCCATAAGCCACCCGAAGCTAAATCCTTGCGCAAGACCGCTTCCGTTTCTTTTTCCTGTTTGATATCTGACATAACGTATGAATCTTTTAATTGATAATATTTTTTAGTAACATAAGCTAACGTATTTTAAAAAATAATGCAATGAAAATGTCATTTCACGATACAATCCGATAGCTGTTGTCAAGACGCGGCTATCGTAAAAAGTAATTGGAATTTCCGATATTTTTTTTTAATATATCCCAACTTATAACGTTAAGGCGTTACATGGCGTTTTACAAAGTAAAAGTATCCAAAGATTATTTAAAATTCAGTGTAGCTCATTTCACAATTTTTAATGACAGCGAAGTGGAAAGTCTGCACGGTCACAACTACCATGTCAGTGTGACTATTATCTGCCGTGACCTTCAGCAGGGCTTGATCATCGAATTCCGCCAGTTGAAAAATATCATCAAACAGGTTTGTGATTCATTAGATGAGAAAATTCTGTTGCCCTCCGAATACCCCCTTCTAAAAATTTGCAAGGAAAACGAGCACTTTCATGTGGTTTTCAACGGAGCGGGTTTTACCAAAGAGTACCGTTTCCCCTGTGACGAAGTGGTCATCCTGCCCCTGGTTAACATCACGGTCGAACTGCTCGCGCGATATGTCTGTGAACTTCTGTCACAAAAACTGCTTACCGACTGCCGTAATGCGGATCACGCCTTTCCGGAAACATTACTGGCCATCGAAGTGGAAGTCGAGGAGAGTGCCGGCCAGTCTGCGACCTATGTCTGGGAAAATTAATCTTCAAAACACCCTGCCTCTGGTAATAAAGGTCTTCCGTGAAAAACAACATGATTAGAAAAATTTGGCGCTTTGCTTTGTTTTTTGGCGTGTTTCTTACCGCCATTAAATCCCCATTGTCCGCCACGCCGGGACCACCGCAACCGCCGCGGTTGATCGTATTTATCTGTGTGGATCAATTCCGTTATGATTATTACACTAAATATGAGTCTTTTTTTACGGATAAGGGATTTCGATACCTGACAGACCGGGGGGCTTTTTTTACCGATTGCAATTATCAGCACGCGACCCTGGTTACGGCTGTAGGGCACTCCATAATGATGAGCGGCGCGTATCCCAATGCTACCGGCCTCATTTCCAATGACTGGTACGACCGCCGTACCGGACGGATGCGATATGCTGTTGAAGACCAAAACTATCCCATACTTGGCGATACTTCGGCTGATAGCAGTCGGGGACGCTCGCCGATGTATTTTATCGGCAGCAATTTTGCGGATATATGGAAATGGCATACGAACGGAAAAGGTAAGGTCTTTGCTGTATCCAATAAAGACCGTTCCGCTATCATGATGGCCGGAAAACTTGCCGACGGGGCTTACTGGTGGGATTATGATGCCGGTAACTGGATTACCAGTACGTATTATCGTAAAGCCTATCCATCATGGGTGTCAGACTTCAATTTAACCCGGCCACTGGATAAATGGTTCAATCGGTCATGGCCACTGTTTCTGCATCCCCGGTTATATCCCGAGCGCGCCGCAGGAAATTCAGATTATTACTTGGTCCAGTACGATATGCAAAAAGATTTTCCGCACCGAATCGGTTCAGAATCAGGCCGTCCGGATCGCAATTACTATCTTGCTCTGCGGACATCGCCCTTTGGCGTTGAAGCGGTCAATGATTTCATAAAAATATTGCTGGACAACGAAAATCTCGGTTCGGATGCCATTCCGGATTTATTATGCATCAGTTATTCTTCCGGTGATTATCTTGGCCACGCCTTCGGGCCCGACAGTCGTGAAATCATGGATTTTTTAATTCGCTGCGACCGTTATCTGGCGGATATCATAAACTATATAAATAAAAAAACCGGTGAAAATCAGGTGCTGTATATACTGACCGCAGATCACGGGGTTGCTCCGATACCTATGGAACTCAACGATGAAAAATTTCCTGCCGGTTATGTTCACCGTGATTCGGTGCGGCTTCCATTAGAGCGGCATCTTATAAAGCGTTACGGAAATTTAGCCACGGCTCATTCCTACCTGCTTGCCATGGAACCGGACTTTTATTTTAACGATACCGCATTAATTGAAAAAAACATTGATAAATATGAAATACAAAGTTATATTAAAGGCTGTTTAACAGAAACCATAGTACCCAAAGGTGTGTATCGGTTGTATTTTAAGACAGACATACTTGAAGGCCGGATTTCTCGGGATAAATTATCAGACCAGATAACGCTGAATACGCATCCGGAACGAAGCGGTGATTTTTATGTTGTGCTTGAACCTTACTTTATGTGGTATGATCACGGTAAGGGAACCGAGCATGGGGCGCCGTACCGCTACGACACCCATGTACCCCTTTGGTTCTCCGGGTCTCAATGGATAAAACCGGGCATTTACCGCGAAACATGCTCGCCAGCGGATATCGTTCCCACTCTGGCCGCCCTGCTGGGCGCCACCGCTCCGAGCCAGGCGGTTGGCCGCGTACTTACTTCAATATTGAAATAACTATTCATATTAAGGACCATACGAATATATGCATCTAACAACGCATCCACACGATTCGCAGAGGTTCGCATTTAATTCAATCAGGAGCATAAACACATGAAGGGTATGATTACCAACATCAAGTACGTTTGTATTTACGTCTCGGATTTTGAAAAATCACTTGCTTTCTATAAAAAAGGACTGGGTTTCGAGGTTACGTATCAGGAAGACGGTTTCGCGCAATTTAACACCGAAGGGGCCATGCTTACCATTGAAAAAGGCGGGGAGAAAAACGCGGAGCCCAAAGATTACAAGAAAAACGGTTTTTTAATTCAGTTTGAGGTCGAGGATATTGAGAAAGCCGTAGGTTATCTGAAGTCCAACAACGTGAAAATCACACAGGAAATAACGGATCTGGAATTTGGCCGTGTAGCGATGATTATGGATCCTGACGGCAATCAGTTGCAGTTGCTTGAACAATAATCCTGAACCGGCCATTACATGATAGGTTTGAGAATAACATATTTACTAGGCGCTGTCTTATTGCTTCTGTCGTCGTTAACATTAGAATCCCGCGGCGAGGAAAAAACCAACCTGTCCGTTCCGGTGGATTCCATCTATTTTCTTACTGAGGAATTGTTTATCCGTGACGCCTTAAAAGATGCTATCGAATATGGCAACCTTAACCTGCGGCCCGATAGCATTCGCTATAATTTTAATGTCTACCAGGGATTTTATGTTGATTTGGATCTGGACGGCGAACAGGAATATGTCGTTTCGGGCGAAATCGCAGGACAATCCTATAATCTTGTCATGGTATACTGGTGGCATACCGATCACTGGAATTGCCGCGTACTCAACCGGTCTGTAGGCGGCGGTATCAACGCCATTCAGGTTATTGATGTGGACAATGACGGCCGATCCGAGATTTTCAGCGTTCTTCAGGACCATGCCATGCGCCGCATCTGTAAGGTACATCGATGCGACAAAGCCGATACCCTTTCGTTCCACGAGGTCTTTAATTACGTTTCCGAGGGCGGATGGACTAACTCTCAGAATTTTTCATTATACCGTCCGCAGACCAAAGACAGCTATACGCTGCGGGTTGATGAAATTATTTATCAGGACGAAGAAGAAGGGGATGTCCGGCAGAATATTTATTTATACCGGTTCAAAGACGGCATCTATGTTCTGGATAAAAAAATAGAGGGCGGCGTTTCCTACCAGGGAAAAAATTAAAGGAGGCTTTATGGCTTTATTATGGATTGTGAAACTGTACTGGCTCTGGCTCATTATCGGGCTGATAATTCTCTATATGAGCATTTTTTCTAATTTCAGTATTTTCGGAATCATTATCGGATCAGTGATTACGCTTTTCGGACTGGTAGCAAGGGGCGTGATGAAAAAAGACAGTTTAAAAGACCGGATGGGGCGTTTATAATCCGGCGATACAATGGTAAAGGCGCTTTCATGAATTTTTTTTCAATTAATCGTTTTCCGCGCGTACGTGTGGCAGAGGTTCTGGCTTATATCCGCCGTTCCCATCTGAAACCGGAATGGCGCGTGTGAGTCCTGTTCCCCTTGTTAATGAAGTGTATATTTCAACCAAAAAAATAGGAACAGGTCATGTATATAAAGATTAAACCCGCCGAAGTTCACGACACGCTGAAGAAACATATGCTGGTGGACGGCTATGATTTCGTTCTGGACACTAAAAAAAGCACCGGTTCACGTTTATATGATGCCCGCACGGGGAAAAGTTATCTGGACTTTTTTTCCTTCTTTGCATCGGCCCCGATTGGTATGAATCATCCAAGACTACAGACGCAGGAATTCAGGGAAGGTCTTATTGAGGCGGCGACAAACAATCCCTCAAATTCTGATATCTATACGGTGATTATGGCCGAATTTGTAGCCATGTTTGATAAAGTCGGCATTCCGGATTATCTGCCCCACTTATTTTTAATATCGGGCGGAGCGCTTGCTGTGGAAAATGCCCTGAAAACGGCTTTTGACTGGAAGGTGCGCAAACGCTTCCCGGCCGGTTTCAGCAGTCTTGAAGAGGAAGACCGCTATGTCAATAGTATGAAAGTTATATATTTCAGGGAGGCCTTCCACGGACGGAGTGGCTATACCTTGTCGCTGACAAATACTTTAAGGGATAAAATTGCTTATTTCCCGAAGTTTGACTGGATTAAAGTAAATAATCCGAAGCTTCGTTTTCCCGTGACTGATGCCGTACTATCGGCTGTTAAGAAACAGGAAGACGAGAGCATTCGTTTTATGCAGGAACAATTCCGTCAATATCAGGACCGGATTGCTGCTGTGATTATTGAACCGATACAGGCTGAGGGAGGCGATAACCATTTTCGAAGGGAATTTCTTCAGGAACTGCGTAATCTCTGCGACCGGCACGAAGCGCTGCTGATTTTCGATGAAGTGCAGAGCGGAACAGGTCTGACCGGGAATTTCTGGTGCCATCAAGGTATCGGCGTCAAACCGGATATCCTGGCGTTTGGCAAAAAAATGCAGGTCTGCGGTATTCTCGCCGGCCGGCGTATCGAAGAAGTAAAGGATCATGTATTTGAGAAATCCAGCCGCATCAATTCCACTTGGGGCGGCAATCTGACCGATATGTACCGATCCGCATGGTATCTTAGAATTATTGACGAAGAAAACCTTGTGCAGAACGCCAAAACGGAAGGCGAATATTTTCTCCGCCAGCTTGAACAACTGAGCGCGGAACATGCAATCGTGACCAATCCGCGCGGAATGGGCCTTATGTGTGCCTGGGATATGCCTAATCCTGCTTTGCGCGATGAAGTCATTAACAAAGCTTATGATCAGGGATTATTCCTGCTGAAATGCGGAAATAATTCCATCCGTATCCGTCCGGCGCTGAATATCACCCGCGATGAAATCAATGAAGGATTCAGCATCATTCGCATGGTGCTTAAAGACATCCGCGCTTAATCATGAGCATTATTTATAATGGAATAAAAAAACTCCTTACCGTTCCGGTAAGGAGTTTTTGTTAAACTTTTTTACGACAATGAAAAAAAACAGCAATCTTTCACGGAAAGAAAAAAATCATTCGGAATCCATTGACGGGCGTTGGCTCAAAGCCAGCGTCATAGGCAGTATGTGGGGGTCGATGGAAATTATTATCGGAAGTTTCCTGCACAACCTGAATATACCCCTGGCCGGAACATTGCTTTCCATGATCGGTATTATTCTGATGGTGGGTATGCATCGCATCTGGCCCGAGCGCGGTTTGTTCTGGCGCGCAGGAGTAATCTGTGCCGTGATGAAGTCGATATCGCCCAGCGCCATTATCATTGGTCCCATGCTGGGTATTCTCATGGAAGCCGCCCTTTTGGAAATCAGCGTCCTGATTTTCGGAAGGAATCTTGTGTCCTACATGTTTGGCGGGGCGTTGGCGGTGTTTTCAACTTTTCTGTATAAAATCATCGGTTTCATCATCTTCTACGGTTTCAATATCGTCGAACTTTTTGTCAATGTTTACCAATTCGCGGTCAAACAGCTGAAAATTGAAAATTTCGGTCCGTGGGCGCTAATTCTGACGCTGTCCGGAATTTACATGACGCTGGGAATTATCGCAGCGGTAATGGGTCACCTCATCGGACTGAAAGCCGCCAAAACCGATGCCGCTGTACGTTCCGCTCAGGATTATTCGCTCCAGAAAGGGCCGGACTGGAATGAAGATGCCGACCAAAAATATTCAAAACGCCTGGCCATGCTCCATGCGGTAGTTCTCATCATCGGTTTTATTTTTATTAGTTATATTAATATGATCACCGCGGCGGTACTGGTAATCATTTATGGTTCGATTTGTTTTTTCATGTATCGGCGTGCGCTAAGGAGACTGAAAAAACCAATTCTGTGGATTCAGTTCGTCATCATATTTATACTGGCCGGATTGTTTCTCGGACAAAGCGCGGCATCAGGTTCGGTGGGATGGAGTTTTGAGGGCATCTACGCCGGCATTCAGATGAACCTGAGGGCTCTGTTCGTGATTTTCAATTTTACTGCGCTGAGTATTGAACTCAGAAATCCGTTCATCAAAGGAGTCGTACGTAACAAGAGATGGTCAAAGCTGTATTTATCGATTGAATTGGCCTTTGAAATTCTGCCGGCCACACTGGAGCGCCTTGCTAAACCGATTGAATTTATTAAAAATCCGTTGTCCGGTTTTACCCGGCTGGTTCATGAAGCGCAGAACATGCTCCGATACCTGCAAACACGGGAAGTGGAACATCCGTCTGTTTTCTTCATCACCGGCGAAGTAGGCGAAGGTAAAAGCACGCTTTTAAAACATATTGTCCGTCATTTGAAAGAAAAAGGATTTCAACCGAAGGGGATTATTGCAGAAGGACATTGGGAGAACGGCACTCGAAGCGGTTTTGATATGATCAATATCAATGGCGGCTCCGGAATACCTTTGTGCAGGCACTATAATACGGACAACTGGATCCCTCTGGGAAGATTCTTTTTCAGCCCCGAAGCGATACAATACGGTCAGGATATTTTAAAGCAAGCAGAATCCAACGACACAGAAGTCGTTGTGCTTGACGAAATCGGTAAATTCGAACTTGAAGGCCAGCTCTGGGCTAATGCATTAACTCAATTGGTTCAGAAAAATAAAATCCTTTTACTCTCTGTTCGTAAACGGTTTGTTCAGAGCGTTATAAACAAGTGGAATCTGAATGAAGTGGCGTTTTTACAGGCCGGCCAATCGGACCCTTTGCAAGCCGCTGACCAGATTGAATCGGCCATATTATATAACCGCACAAAATTAATGAAAAAACAATCATCTTGAAATATTCAAAAGTGCATTTATTAAATTAAGTGAATTGATTTAAACAGCCGCAGGTATAACGGATTTCATTCAATAAAAAAACTTTATTACTTGATAATTATCGCTAATTTCATTAAATAAGAGCCCTTTTGATGATCGGGGTGTAGCGCAGCCCGGCTAGCGCACCTGTTTTGGGAGCAGGGGGTCGCAGGTTCAAATCCCGCCACCCCGACATCGTCTTTATTTTCCCCAGAGAATGATGCGTCCTGTTTTATGCCGTGAAAAGACGGCAAAAATCATGGATAGATTTTCAATCCTTGATGGAATCAAACAATTCCAATAAACGATCCAAATCTTCGTTGGAATAGTATTCAATCTCAATGGAGCCGCCGTTTTTTGTATGCTTGAGTTTAACTTTGGTACCAAGTTTCATACGAAGACGGTCTTCGATATCTTTAATGTGATGATTGGTCTGGTATTCTTTGATGTTAGTAATGGATGTTTTCTTAGGCTGAGGACCTTCCGTTGTTTCTTTTACGGCTTGTTCTGTGGCTCGGACAGACAGGTTTTCATCAATGATTTTCTGCCAGACCCGCAACTGCAGCTTAACGTTGTCCAGAGCCAGCAACGCTCTGCCGTGGCCAATGGTAATCTGATCTTTTTTAAGGCTTTCCTGGATTTCAGGAGGTAACTTCAGCAGCCGGATAATATTCGTTATCGTACTGCGGTCTTTGCCGATTTTTTTAGCAACGTCATCTTGAGTCAGTTGACAGGTATCAATCAGTTGTTGATAGCCTTCAGCCAGTTCAATCGGATTCAGTTTTTCACGCTGGACGTTCTCGATAAGCGCCATTTCCAGCATTTCTTCGTCTGTAACATGATACCGGATGTAAGCGGGGATGGTTTCATATCCGGCCATTTTGCAGGCGCGATACCGACGTTCACCGGCTATCAGTTCATAACCGTGCTGGACCTTACGAACCGTTATCGGCTGTACAAGGCCGTTTTCGACAATGGAATTTTTAAGTTCGGTCAGAGCCTGTTCATCAAATTCCTTCCGGGGCTGGAATGGATTTGAGACTATCAGGTGAATCGGTATATTGACGATACTCGCCGCTTCCTGATCCTTGAGCGTACCATCGGGAGTCAGATCCGCGCCAGGAATGAGCGCGCTGAGTCCCTTGCCCAATCCGGTGTTTTTTTTTGTTGAAGGTCTATCCATGAAGATTCTTAAACCGGATTGGATTGACTCTGATTGGCGATGATTTCTTTGGCCAGGCCCATATAATCTTGTGAGCCTACGGAAGCCGGGTCGTAAATAATAATAGGTTTACCGTAACTCGGCGCTTCACCCAGCTTGATGTTGCGGTGAATCACGTTTTTAAATACTTTTTCTTTGAAATACTCCTTAACTTCATTGACAACCTGATTCGAAAGATTCAGCCGGCTGTCGAACATTGTCAGCAGTACGCCTTCGATGGTAAGCGTCGTATTCAAATGCCTCTGTACAAGACGAATGGTATTCAGAAGTTGCCGCAGGCCTTCCAGGGCATAATATTCGCATTGGATCGGTATAAGAACAGTGTCGGAACCGGTCAGAGCGTTGAGTGTCAATAATCCCAGTGAAGGCGGGCAATCGATTAAGATAAATTCATATTCATTTTTCAGTTCTGAAATGGCTTTCAGGAACATGTGCTCACGGTTTTCGGCGCTGACTAATTCGATTTCTGCGCCAACCAGCCGTATATGGGCAGGTATTAAGTCCATTTTATTCATCATAGTTTTAAGAACCGTATCACGAATGGGGAAACGGTGGATGAGGACTTCATACGTGCTTTTTTCCACTTTTTCCGGATCCACTCCAAGACCGGTAGTGGCATTGGCCTGCGGATCCATATCCACAACCAGAGTACGCCTGTCCGCATGCGCCAGACAGGAAGCCAGATTGATTGCCGTTGTCGTCTTGCCTACACCGCCTTTTTGATTCGCTATCGCAATCACTTTACCCATGTCGTGTCTCCGTAATGACCCCTAACAAAATTTTTGAATACCGGGCGGAATGTAAAAAAATTATTATATATATTCAAATAAATTCGTTCGGATTATGTCTTTTTTCTTTGAATAATTATATAGACCCCCATGGTTATTAATTCATTAATCAGGGGTATATATTTAAGAATATTAAATTTAAGCGGTTTCAAACCATATCTGATTTCATAGGATGGGCGAATGAGGTAATAATGAGCCTGACGGATTTCAAAATCGTTTTTTCGAATATGTTTATAAATTTGCCGGATTGTTGTTTTTGAATTTTCAAGTTCTAATGCGGTATGATAAGCCGGCAAATTGCCTTTTTCAGTCCATTGGACATACTTAAGATAAAGTGTTTTTGGTAAAAGATGAACCCATGGCATTTTACCGCAAAACGATTTTGAGAATACCTGTTGATGAGCGCCGTAGGGCGAATAATATGGAGGAAATGTCATAAAAATGATTCCGTCTCGCGTAAGGAGTTCATTAAACAGCTTAAACACGGACTCCTTATCCGGTAAATGCTCAATGACGTCCCGAAGAATGATAATATCATAGACGCCGTCATAAAGAGGTCGCGCGGACGGATCATAAATATCGGCGGTGATATACCGGACTTTTGGAGTGCATAACCTTGTATAATCAAAAGGGTGAATATCAATACCGACGGCTGAGCGGCATTGTTCGGCAAATGCTTCTATGACGCCGCCGCTACCACAACCGATTTCCAGCACGTCTTTATTATTTATCGTAATACCGCAATGCTCAATCATCGGTATCAGATAGTTCTTTGCGAGCAGGTTCTGATAATTCCAGTAATATTCCTGCCAGTCGGCATAATCGGAAGGCCGTATCATTCTATTTCATCTTCTCAAATAAATAAAACGCGAATTTGCGATCCGCCGATATAAATTCTTTCCTGAATTGATAAGTATCAGGATGGGCTTTCAGGGTATCTAACTGCACGTTTTTGTCTAAACGCCATGAATAATGGGAATCCCATGCGATAAACGATCCGGCCGTGAGACTGTCGAGTTTTTCCGTGCGCATTTCCATATATTTGGCAGACGCATAATCGCCGAGGTAATAATTGAAATCGTCAAAAAAGAAAAACCATGGATGCGCGACCATCATCATCGGAATTTTCCCCTGAAGGTTTTTTTCATAATAGCCGTGGAATGTCTTAACGGTTTGATGCTCAGGCGCCAGTTGAAGTGGTTTTTCTTTTAACAGCGCATAGCCCGCGGTCATGATGGCCACGCCGTAAATAATGATTGTTTTCCAAATACGAGCGGTATAATCCAGATAGTGTCTCATAATGAAAAATAATACCAGGATTAATGCGATAACAAATTTTAAATATTCTTTCTGATCGCTGAGAAAATAATCTCCGATGATTTCGTAGGAATAAAAGGCCAGAATCATTAGGCTGCAAACGGCCAGTACCACGGTGGTTAAAAGGCGTTCCTGTTTATCCATCCCCGGTGATTCATCATAAAAGAAACGGTTAAAGCCCTGTAAAGCCAATAAAGCCATGACGGGCGAAACAGCAACGAAGTGTCTTAAGAAACCTATGGATGCCACATTGCCTTTCCAGTATAAATAGACGTGAACCGCAAACATAAGAATCAAACTCGAGTTTAATACGCTGAATTGTTTGGCACGGGCATCCGCAATCAACTGGAGGATTATGAAAACAAAAACAACCGGTCCAACGATAAAAATGAAACGCTCAAAGTAATGCGCGAAGGGTCCATTCTGGTAAAAACCGTGACCGAAGCTTTTGGATGCGGTCAGCAGAAAAAGAGTGTCGCCCGTCATAGCCATTCCGGCAATCTGAAAAAGGGCAAGCCCTGTACCCATTAATAAAAAAGCTAACCATTGTTTTTTCCGAATTATCATGACAGCAAAAAGCGGCAGCAGCAGAACCAATTCTGTTCTTGCCAGCGGCATAAAAGCCAGTGCGATAGCCGCGGTTTTCCATGATTCCTTATAGTAATAATACAGGCCGACTGAAAGCAGAAAAGCCGCCAGGGGTTCGGTACATAGACTAAAGCTGGTAATCAGAAATAACGGCTGAAAGAAAAGAAAAATCACGCTTAGCCAGGGTTGTCCGGCCTTTGTTATCACCGCAGTTCTGTAAATAAAATAACAGGTGCCCAGGGTAAGCAACGCTGTTGCAGCCGCGCAGAACCAGTAACCGGCCTGGGCAGGGAGCATGAAAAACAGAATCGCCAGCGGACGCCCCCACATATTGATGAAATACTCCGGTTTGTCTAAGGCGGCCTGAGCCATGAAATAGCGTCCGATATTATCATCATCATACGGCCGGGGCGAAGCAATCATGTATATGCCTATGACAGCGGCAATGAATCCGAAAAGAATAATGAGATGCGTTCGCGTAAAAATAAATTCTCTGGGTACCGCTGGCGCGGCTTGGCGAGTTTCAAGAGATTTTTTAGATTTAATTTTTTTAGCCATAGGTCTTTTTTAATAAGTTAAAAATCATAAAGAAACGCTGAGACGAAAAATCTTTAAATCGAAACAGAAGGATCTGTGGATCCGGGAAATTGTTATATTCCAGAAAACAATAAACACAATCCATGAAAGTCTTTGTATTCCCGGATTTGATTCACGTAGAAGATTTGAAGACGGGCTTCGCGGTTTTTTTGCTCATTTCGATAGATACGCAAACTATTAACAGAACTTAGGACATGATTAACAAAAACACCAAAGAGAGTATATTTGGCATAAAGTTCGGAAGTATTGCTTTTTGCTCTTAGGCGGTCATATTTCTTTCTATGGGATTCGCTGTCCCATTTCCAGTAATTGTCCGGATTTTCTTCATATAACAGCGAACGTCCGGTAAGTCGTCTCTGGGACTCGTTATACGCATAGATATCGTCAAATTTACCGATCATGGTTTTAAACTTAAATGGTTTGGGTGTTTTCCAGTTGACGCCGGCATACTGGGCGGCCATGTTTTTGGCATCATGGTTAATCCATGAACTGTAGCTTTTCAGGTAAAAATGAGTTGACCAGCTTAGAATCTCTGCCGTAAAAAAATACCGGCCGGATCCCCAGTTTCTGTAATTCCAGTCTTTCAGGTATAACTCGCCCATACCCGGTATCAGCAGAGAAAAGAGCCAGGCTTTGGTCTTGGATTTCTGTGTATTCGAATATCCGGTTGGTAACGTGTTTTGATTTTTATACAGAATAATATCTTTTTTAAATGTCAGATCAGCGGTTATATTTTGCGAACAGACATAATCCGTGTAAAAGAGAAAAAACAAAGTTAAAATCACAAAGAGAGATAAAAGCATGCGGAATGTAAACATTTCAGGCCTTTTTTATTAAGTTAAAGGTTGCGCCGGAAACGTCAGAATAAATGTCGTTCCGTTTTTTTCTTCAGAAGAAATTGCAATATCACCGTTATTTTCTTCTACAAGTTTTTTTACAATAGCCAGTCCAAGACCCGAACCCTTTTCTTTGGTGGTGAAGAAAGGGTCAAATATTTTATCTTTAATAGACTCATCAATCCCGTGTCCGTTATCGTGAATTTCGATTTGTACATGGAGAGACTCTTTTTTTGATGCGACGCGTATTTCGCCATTTGGTTCTATGGAATGAATCGCATTTTCGATAATATTTATTAATATCTGACGGAGATGGCCGGGGTCCACATACACCTGCGGAGCGTGGATAGATTTTATAAAGCGCGTTTTTTTCTTTTCCATGGCCGCGTGAAGGACAGTATAAACGTCGTCCAGTACCGGCTCAATCGGACATACGGAGGGATTGGGATTGTTGGGACGCGCAAAATCGAGAAAATCGATGAGAATTTTTTTCATCACGTCCACTTCGCTGATGATTTTTCTGGTATAGGGTTTTCGCGCGTCGCTGTCGGGCGTTTCTTTATTTATCAGATGGGCATAAATCTCCACGCCGCCGAGGGGGTTGCGCAATTCATGGGCGACACCGGCTAACATGGTTTTAAGGTATTGATCGCGTCGCAGGATGTTTTTACGCATTTTTTCCATGGTTTCGCCGAGAAAAGCGATCTCGTCTCGGCTGTCGATATCGATGCGGCTGTCTAATTTGCCGCTGCCGATTTTCTCGGCGGCTTCCATCAGGTGCTTCAGCGGGTTGCTGATTGAGCGCGCAAAATAAAAACCGATGAAAATGGATACAAGCACCCCAATAATGCCCACCATCAGCAGGTTCCATTCTATCCGTTTGATGAGATAAAGAAACGTCGCGGAACCGTCCACCGCAATAACGCCTTTAATCTCATTGTTGACGATTAACGGAATGAACGCCGTCTTATAAAGCTTTCCGTCATAGCTTTCAAAAAGAACGGTATGCGAAGGCAGGCCTTCCAGCGCTCTTTCAAATTCATACATATTGTACTTGAGAAACGGATAAGTATAGTTAATTTTAACGCCATCATCGGTATCCATCAGACTCTGGCCGTGGACATTCATGATATAAATTCGTTCCACATCGGTAGCTTCGCGGAGATCAATCAGGCGTTTGCGGAAATTACGATAGGTGCGTGTTTCCTCATCGCCGGGAACCATCATGGATACAAGTTCGGTGTTTATTTGAAGCCCTGCAGCCTGCGCCACGGCCAGAAGTTTTTTCCCTAATTCTTCATCCAGGCTGCTTTCCGTGTACCAGTAGTGCAGAAGCCCGCTGACACTGAATATCGCCAGACAAAACACGCTGAAGATGACGATGAGTTTATTCTGGATTTTTGAACTTATGAATCGGAAAACCATTCCAACGATCTTAAGTTGGTAAAAATAATTAACTACAATTTATGTAAATCGTTGTATTTATCAAGGATAAAAAATCGGATTCACATATTTAAGGTTAACAGCCGTTCGGATTCGGAAAGTACAGTCATTTTGTTTCCATAAGGTATTTATGAATAGCCGCAGCCGCTTTTCGTCCGGCACCCATCGCAAGTATTACGGTAGCGCCTCCGGTAACGATGTCGCCTCCCGCAAAAACGCCCTTTTTGGAAGTTTCCATAGTTGTATCATTAACTATAATATTGCCCCATTTATTGAACTCCAGATCCGGCGTGGTCTGGCGGATGATGGGATTGGAACCGTTGCCGATGGCAACTACCGCAACGTCAATGTCGAGTATGTATTCCGATCCCGGTACCGGTACCGGCCGGCGCCGGCCGCTGGCATCCGGTTCGCCCAGTTGCATACGCTGAAGGCGTACGCCGTGCAACCACCCGTTGTCGTCGCCTAAAAATTCCGTCGGATTACTTAATACAATGAACTGAATGCCCTCCTCCTTGGCATGATGAACTTCTTCTATGCGGGCAGGCATTTCTTCCTCAGAACGGCGATAAATAATATAGGCGTTTTTAGCGCCAAGGCGCTTGGAGGTGCGTACCGCGTCCATAGCTGTATTGCCGCCGCCAAACACGGCAACATTTTTATCGCGGATGTTAAAAATCGGCGTGTCATATTCCGGAAATTTATATGCTTTCATAAGATTCACGCGGGTCAGGAATTCATTTGATGAATACACGCCGTTAAGATTTTCGCCGGGAATATTCATAAAATAGGGGAGACCCGCGCCGACCGCGATAAAAACCGCATCATATCCGCTTGCCAGTAGTTCGTCCACGGTGTCGGTGAGTCCTATGACGGCGTTCGTTACAAATTCCACACCCAGCTTAGCCAGAGCCTCCACTTCGGCTTTTACAATAGCCTTGGGCAATCGGAATTCAGGAATGCCGTAGATTAAAACGCCGCCAAGCTCGTGCAGGGCTTCAAATACCGTTACTTTATGGCCAAGCTGAATGAGATCGCCGGCACAACTTAATCCCGCCGGCCCGCTGCCTACAATGGCGACCTTTTTGCCGGTCGGCGGCTGTACTTCAGGTGTACGAATGCCTACATGCTCGCGTTCAAAATCAGCGACAAAACGTTCTAATCGCCCGATAGCGACGGACTCGCCTTTGGCAGCCAGGACACATTTAACTTCACACTGCTCCTCCTGAGGACATACACGGCCGCAAACCGCCGGCAGAGCGTTATCTTCTTTAATCTTGGCCGCGGCGCCCAGATAATCGCCCTCGGAGACCAGTTTGATGAAGTCTCTTATCTTTACGCCAACCGGGCAGCCTTCCACACATTTAGGTTTAGGACATTGCAGGCAACGCAAGGCCTCCAGTTTGGCTATTTCTTCGGTATAACCCAGATTGACTTCATTGAAATTTTTATTACGGACATCCGCATCCTGTTCCGGTATAGGCTGACGCGGAATTTTCATTCGTTCGGCTTTGGAAAGTTCAGCCATGCATGACTCCTTGGCGCATATAGACGGCTTGAATGTGCATTAAAGTTTCTTTATCTCTTCTTCCAGATGGCAGAGATGTTGCTGTAAGGCCGTGTTTTCTTCGGTACGGTAGGTCTTATTCCGGTTTTCAAGAACTTTGAAGTCCACAAGATGAGCGTCAAATTCCGGTCCGTCCACGCAGACAAAAACGGTCTTATTGTCTACCGTAGCCCGGCAGCCGCCGCACATACCGGTGCCGTCCACCATGATCGGATTCAGACTCACGACCGTCTTGATACCGTACGGCCGGGTGGTTTCAGCAACCGCTTTCATCATAGGGATCGGTCCGATGGCAAGGACAAAATCAATTTTACGCCCGCTGTCAATCAGGTCCTTCAGCTTTTGCGTGACAAACCCTTTATAGCCGTAACTGCCGTCATCGGTGGTGGGATAGACTTCATCGCATATCTTTCGCATTTCTTCTTCCAGAATAACAAACTCTTTAGTCCTGCCGCCGATAATGGCTATCGTATGGTTGCCGGCCTGTTTCAGCGCGACCGCCGTAGGATAAGCAATAGCGGTACCCACGCCGCCCCCAATGCTGACCGCCGTGCCGAACTTTTCAATATGAGAGGCTTTACCCAGGGGCCCTACCACATCGAGAATGGTATCCCCGGTTTGAAGCGTGTTGAGTTCACGTGTGGTTTTTCCGATTCCCTGAACAATAATCGTTATGGTGCCGTCTTCCACAGAAGCATCGGCGATGGTCAGCGGGATACGTTCCCCCATATTATTGATTCGAACGATAACAAATTGACCCGGCTTTCTTTTCTGAGCTATTTTCGGAGCTTCAATTCTAAATTTTTTTATATTACTGGCAAGAAAAACCGCTTCTTTAATTTTGAACATACCTGAATTTTCTTCAAAATAATTGTTAAATAATTTTAAAAATTTCTCGAAAAAACATTTTAAATTCAAACAATTTATTAATTTCAGTAAAAAACGTAGATTTGATCATTATCTCTGTAGTTTGAATATCTCGTTTTTTATTTTGTTTCAATTCAAAGTAAAAAAAAATAATATCTTGACTTTATTTTTTGCGAAAACTATATTAGCCGGCTTATGAAATAAACCTGTATAAATTATTAATATTCCGGAGGTCAATTACTGATGATTAAGGACAAAAAAATTAGACTGGCGATTATAATCATTTTATCGTTGTTATCACTCTGGGCTTTATGGCCAACCTTCAAGTTTTATTCTTTAACCGAAGATGAAAAAGCAGAACTTAACAAAACGGCAGAGGGCAATAAGGTGTATATGGATTTACAGGCAAAATCCATTAACCTTGGACTTGACCTCAAGGGCGGTATCCGGCTGGTCATGGAAGCGGATCTGGTAACCCTTTATGAAAACCTGGCTAAGACCAAGGGGGTGCAGTTTACTCAATTGTTTGAAGCCGCGGCCGAAGAATATCGCAAGGACCCGTATTCCAATTTTGCCGAACTGCTTCAAAAACATTTCTCGGAAGCCAATGTCGAAATGACGGCTTACTGGGGAGAAAAATACAAAGATAATGCCGGTGTGGTTAAATTTTTAAATCAGGAAGGGCTTGATGCCGTAGACCGTGCCCAACAAATTATCCGCAACCGCGTGGATCAGTTTGGTGTTAGTGAACCCAGCATACAAAAACAGGGTGATCACCGTATTATTGTCGAGCTTCCCGGTTTAGAAGATCCCAAACAGGCGAAGAATCTAATCCAGCAAACCGCGCTGCTTGAGTTCAAATTACTGCGTGAACCGCAGGAACAAATGACTGCTTTTGAACGCATTGATAAATATCTGCTGAGGGCCGATTCGGCTATGATTAAGGCCGATACATCCAGGATAAGTGTAACGGGCACTGCCGGCCAAAAAGATACCGCTAAAGAAGTATCGGGCCTTAAAGCCGAGCTGGCCAAAGCCGAAACCGATACGTCTTCCAAAGATTCCGCATCTTTCAGCGCATTGAAGGATAAACCGTTTTCCAAGTTTATTATACCGCAACAGGTTGGCCAGCATCATGCCGATTTTTATGTGGCGGAACAGGATGTGGAATTTATCAAACTTTTATTATATGAAAAAATCGGCGACCGGATTAAAATCAAACCCGGCATACAGGAAGCCATAGGCGAGAACAACGAGATTCTGTTCAGCCATAAGCCGATCCATCAGGGCTATTATGCGCTGTATGTGGTCAAGAAAGCCGCGGAATTATCCGGTTCGGTCATTACGGAGGCCAAACAGGATATCTATCAGGGAATGGATCCCGGTATGGCCGGCCGTGCCATCGTAACGCTTAAGATGACCGATGAAGGCGCCAAGAAATGGGCTGTGATAACCGGCGCCAATGTCGGCAAGCGGGTGGCGGTGGTGCTCGACAATCGCGTACAGTCTGCTCCGAACATACAGGAAAAAATTTCAGGAGGTAATACGCAAATCACCGGTATGGACAATATCGAAGAAGCCAAAGCGTTGGCCATAGCGTTGCGTGCAGGTTCGCTTCCGGCGCCTCTGAAAATTATGGAGGAACGGACCATCGGACCCTCGCTGGGTGAAGACTCCATCAACAGCGGTAAATTATCCAGTTATGTGGCTATTATTTTAGTCGCTCTGGCTATGCTGATTTATTACCATCTGGCCGGTGCCGTTGCTAATTTATCGCTTATTTTCAATGTCCTGTTCCTGCTGGGAATATTAACCGGTTTCGGTTTTACGCTTACGTTACCCGGCATTGCCGGCATCGTGCTGACGCTGGGTATGGCCGTAGATGCTAACGTGTTAATTTATGAGCGCATTCGTGAGGAAATCCGTCTGGGCAAAACCGTCCGCGCTTCCATCGAAGCCGGATTCTCCAAAGCTTTTGTTACTATTCTGGACGCGAACCTTACGACTTTTGGTACAGGGTTGGTTCTTTATCAGTTTGGTACGGGCCCGATTAAGGGTTTTGCCCTGACGCTTATGATCGGTATCATTACAACGATCTTTACGGCGGTATTTGTTACCCGCGTGTTTCTTGACTTGATTTATGAGCGTCAGACTTCGGATAGAAAACTGAGCATAGGGATTTCTTATTCCGCTGCGAAAAGCAATGCGTAAATATTTAACACAGTATTAAGGTATAAGGAGTTATATAAATGGAATTCTTCAAAAATCCGAATTACAAATTCGTTTCAAATCGTTTTAAAGCCTATATGCTATCCGGGACAATCATACTTATCAGTATAGGTATATTTGTCACTATTGGTCTGAATTACGGCGTGGATTTTGCCGGCGGCACCTCGCTGGAACTTAAGTTTGAACAACCCGTTGAACTCGAAAAAGTCCGAACGGTACTATCCTCTAAATTTCAGACTGACCGTGTGCAGAGTTTCGGCGCTCCGGATGAGGTTTTAGTTCATGTCATCGAGCAAAATGACAAAGTCGCTCCGGATATTGTGGCGTTGCTTGAGCAGCATTTTACCGGAAATAAAATTGAAGTGCGTTCGGTCAGTCAGGTAGGTCCCAAAATCGGGCAGGAACTCAAGACCGCTGCGGTTTGGGCAACCATTTGGGGCTTGATTTTCATCGTGGTTTATCTGGCCATCCGGTTTCAGTGGAAATGGGGACTCGCGGCTGTCGTGGCTTTGGCGCATGACGTGATTATCACGCTGGGTCTGTTTGTGGCGCTGCAACTGGAGTTCTCACTGGCCGCTGTTGCCGCCATCCTTACCATTATCGGTTATTCCGTCAACGATACTATTGTGATCTTTGACCGTATCCGCGAGAATATCCGCATGATGAAACGGGGAAGCAGTTTTGAAGATGTTGTAGACATCAGCATCAATCAGACGTTGAGCCGAACCATCATGACATCGGCGCTGACCTTGCTCTCCGTCATTGCATTGCTCATTCTTGGCGGGGAAGTGCTGCGGGTGTTTGCGTGGGCGCTGTTTACCGGTATCATTGTCGGCACCTATTCCTCGGTGTTTGTCGCCAGCCCGATCCTGATTGAATGGAAAGCCGGCGATGACCTTAAAGCAAAGATGAAATAACATTTATATGTCAAACAGGATGTTTTATGCAGTTTAAAATGAGCGAAACCGCGGGCATCAGTGTCATCGAAGTTGAAGGCAATATCCTCGGCGGGGCCGACGCTTCGCAGTTAAATGATATCGTCCACAAACTGATTAAGGAAGGTAAAAAGAATTTTGTGATCAGCCTGCGTTCGGTCGACCTTATCAACAGTTCCGGTCTGGGCATTTTAATCAGTAACCTGACCAACGTAAAAAACAACGGCGGCGATATGCGTCTGGCCGAACTGACCGACAAGGTGAAACAGGTACTGACGATCACCAAGCTTTCATCCGTCTTTAAAGTGTTTGCCTCCATTGATGAAGCCGTTAAAAGCTTTGCGTGACTTTTTTTCAAATACCACCCAAAATCCATCAGGGATTTTGGGTGGTTTTTATTATTCACCATTCTTATTAAACCCGGAATTGTCATTACAGAATAATTTCTAATGGCCGCCATTAGAAAAAT
>CAZSRX010000027.1:0-59740 GCA_964609675.1 uncultured Bacteroidota bacterium
ACTTATATTTTTTCAAATCCTTAACCCCTCATGGGGTCATTTGATACTATTTGATAATAAACATTTTTTTTTTAAGTTATACCTATAAGGTATTATACAAGAAAGGCCTGCGCATTGATACGTTTTTTAACAGCCGGTGAGTCGCACGGGAAAGGATTAATCGGTATCCTCGAGGGCGTTCCGGCCGGTCTGGAAATCGAAGCCCCATATATTGACGCACAGCTTCGCCGGCGACAGGCCGGATACGGACGCAGTGAGCGTATGCGCATGCAGGATGATCGTGTCGAAATCCTGTCCGGTGTCCATCACGGAAAAACAACCGGAGCGCCGATTACATTAATAATCGAAAATAATCCGGATAATCAGTGGTATCATGAACCTGCGCCGGGCGGTCAATCGCCTCTAAAAACGGCGGCGGCGCCGCGTCCTGGTCATGCCGACCTTACCGGATATCTGAAATATGGGCTTTATAATATACTTGACGTATCCGAGCGGGCCAGCGCACGGGAAACCGCCATACGGGTCGCGCTGGGTTCTGTCGCAAGAAAATTTCTTGAAGAGTGCGGCATCGCCATCGGTTCACACGTGGTTCGCATAGGAAAAATCGCTTTAACCCCAAGCGTTCATGCGCAACTATTCAAAAAAGATATTGGAAAAATTCTCGCACGCGCCGACGCGTCACCCGTTCGCTGTGCGGATCGGGCGGTTTCCTTACAGATGATCCGGGCCATCGATAAAGCCATCAAAAAGGGCGATACCCTCGGTGGCGTCATCGAAATACTCGTGGACGGACTACCCGTAGGGTTAGGGAGTCATACATCATGGGATAAACGTATCAGCGCTGATCTGGCCAGATATTTAGTTTCCGTACCCGGCATAAAAGCATTTGAAATCGGCGAAGGTTTTAAATCTGCGGAAGTTTACGGTTCGGAAGCACAGGATGAAATTATTTTCCGGAACAACCGGTATCGCCGGAAAACCAACCACGCCGGCGGTATTGAGGGCGGCATGACGAATGGCGAACGTCTCATCCTGCGCGTCGCCATGAAACCGATTCCAACGATTGGACGCCCGCTCCGGTCGGTGGATTTAAAAACCAAAAAAACCGTTGCAGCGCCCGTTTTCCGTGCCGATATCTGCGCGGTTCCGGCCGCCGGGATTGTAGCCGAAGCTATGGCCGCGCTGTGTCTGATGAATGCGTGGCTGGAAAAATACGGCGGCGATTCCATGAGCGAAATCCTGCCTCGGATAAAAAAATCATAGCAGCGATGACAGCCATGCCGGCTTATATTGATTTATACCGCAGCGGGCGTTTGAATAAAATAGCGGCCGAGCTCCGGAAACGGATGGCGCACTGCGATCTTTGCCCGCGCCGTTGCGGGGTTAACCGGAACCGCGGGGAACACGGGTTCTGCCGGACAGGCGCTCTGGCAGCGGTTTCATCGGCCTGCGCGCATTATGGCGAAGAACCGCCTTTGGTCGGACGCCACGGTGTCGGAAACATTTTTTTTACTCAATGCAACCTCCGTTGTGTTTTTTGTCAAAACCACCAGATCAGTCAGGTCGCCGACCCGGTATTCCATTACGAAGCCTCACCGGAACAATTGGCGGATTATATGCTGGATCTTCAGCGCCGCGGTTGCCATTCAATCGGCCTGGTATCCCCAACGCATGTAATCGCAACAATTGTCGAAGCGGTATGCCTCGCAACCGAAAAAGGACTCTATCTTCCTTTGATTTATAATTCCAGCGCGTATGATAGGGCGGAGATTCTGGCGCTTTTGGAGGGCCTGTTTGATATTTATCTGCCGGATCTAAAATACGCCGATGATCGTATTGCATTACAGTATTCATCAGCCATTAACTACACCAGTCATGCCCGCAGCGCCATTCGCGAAATGTACCGGCAGACTGGATATTTACTCCACACCGATGAAAACGGCATCGTGATACGGGGTTTGATAATCCGCCATTTAATCCTTCCGAACCGGTTAGCCGGCACCGAACACCTGATGAATTGGATCGCAACCGAGCTGCATCCTGAAATTCACATTAGCCTGATGGCTCAGTATTATCCGGCGCATCAGGCAGTCCACTACCCTGAAATTAACCGCAGTATCACTCAGACGGAATACGAAGAAGCCGTACATTGGCTTATCGATTCGGGACTGCATAACGGATGGATTCAGGATTTACAAAGCCGGGATTATTACCGACCGGATTTCACTAACAGGAATGCGCCTTTTCGATAAGATCATTAGGCCGGGAACTTTGTCAAATTTTTTTTACTGCTTTTTATACACTTACCATCTTCCGGTTTCACAAAACGCCATTACACATAAACTATTTTTTGACTTTTGAGAGCACATTTAATATCTTTATTGATTATATAGAATTTACTTAGCGATGGCTGACGGAGAAAAAATATTACTAATTGATGATGAGCCGGAAAAGATCCTAATCTTTACGACTATACTTGAGAACTCCGGCTTCACTGTGGACACGGCTGTAAACGGCAGAGAAGGAATCGGAAAAATACAGTCGTCCAGACCCGATCTGGTATTACTGGACATCAATATGCCGGATATCAGCGGACATGACCTGCGGCGGGAACTAAAGGAGCGCCCTTCCACGCGATTTGTGCCAATAGTGATGTTCAGTTCCAGCGACGCGCTCAATGACAAGCTTCAGTCGCTCCGTTCAGGCGCGGATGATTATATAACCAAAGACGTGGCCCATGAGGAGCTGGTCGCCCGTATGGAAGCTCTGATACGCCGCTATAAGGACAACGTCGGCGCCAATCCGCTTACCCGCCTGCCCGGTAACCGCGCCATCGAGGAAGACATTCAATTCCGAATTAATCGCGGAAAACAGTTTTCGGTATGCTACGCTGACCTGGACAACTTCAAGGCTTATAACGACCTTTACGGCTTTAAACGCGGCGACGACATCATTCGCCTGACCGCTGATGTTATTCTGGACACGGTCGGCCGACTGGGTACGCCCGACGATTTTGTCGGCCATATCGGCGGTGATGATTTCGTTTATATTTTATCCGGCTTTGCAAATACGGAAAATGTTTGCCGTGAAATTATACGCGCTCTGGACGAAAAAATTCCTGACTACTATAATGATGAAGACCGCGCACGGGGTTATATCATAACCAAAAACCGGAAAGATGAGATTGACCGTTTCCCGCTTATCGGGATATCTATCGCCGTCGTTACCAATCAGCACCGGAATCTTCAAAACACGGGTCAGGTAGCGGCTATCGCTAGCGAAGTCAAAAAAGTCGTCAAAAGCAGGCCGGGAAGTAATTACTGGATTGATCACAGGTGGGACCATGAATAATCTTGCAAAATGTATCTTAATTATAATTGCCGTCATGCTTCAGGCATGTCTCACGTCGTCGCCAATTTATCATCCGCCGGGGAAAACCGGACTGTCCGGCGCCGATTCGGCCGCATCGCCGCAGGCCCTTTATGATTCGGCCGTCTATCATGTGCGCCTGAAGCAGTACGAACCGGCCGAACGGCTATATACAAAGCTGGTTACCGATTATAAAAAAACACATGAAGCCGAAAAATCGGCCTACATGCTGGGTTACCTGTATACCTGTTCGGATAATCCCCGCATGAATTACGCAAAAGCCGGCGAGATGTTCGAATCCTTTTTGAAAAATTATCCGAAAAGCCGCTATGTCAGCGACAGCCGTAGCTGGATAACGGTAATCCATAAACTTAAAAAATTTCAATCTGAACAAGCTGTCTGCGACAGTCTCCGGAGCGAAAACCTCCGTTTGAGCGAAGAAGTCCGAAGCCTGAAACAGGTTCTGGAAGAACTTCAAAAGATTAATAAGAAGTAGCGTATTTGCTGAAAGGATATAATGTTCCATAAAATTTTAATCGCTAACCGCGGGGAAATCGCTCTTCGCATCATACGGGCCTGCCGCGAGATGGGCATCAGGACGGTAGCGGTTTATTCGGAAGCTGACGCGAATTCTCTGCACATCCGCTTTGCTGACGAAGCCATATGTATCGGCCCGCCGTCCAGCGCCCTGAGTTACCTGAACATACCGCAGATCATGAGTGCGGCGGAAATCACCGGCGCCGAGGCCATTCACCCCGGTTATGGCTTTTTATCTGAAAACATCAAATTCGCGGAAATCTGCGAATCCGTCGGCATCGTTTTTATCGGTCCGAAATCCGGGATGATCCGGAGTATGGGCGACAAAGCGTTCGCGAAGGATACCATGATCAAGGCCGGCGTTCCGGTGATTCCCGGCAGTCCGGGCGTGATTAACAACCTGAGCGAAGCGGCAGCCGTCGCAAAGGAGGCGGGATATCCGGTCATCATCAAAGCCACAGCCGGCGGGGGCGGACGCGGCATGCGGATCGTGCGCGAGGAATCGGAACTGGAAAACGCATTCAATACAGCCCGGGCGGAAGCGCAAACAGCCTTCGGCAACCCCGGCGTGTATCTCGAAAAATTTATTGAACAGCCGCGTCATATTGAAATTCAAATTCTCGGCGACCAGCACGGCCATGTCGTGCATTTAGGCGAACGCGACTGTTCCCTGCAGCGCCGGCACCAGAAACTGATTGAGGAATCGCCCTCGCCCGCGGTGGATGCGGATTTGCGGCAACGAATCGGCGAAGCGGCTGTCCGCGGCGCCCAGAGCGTCGGGTACGACAGCGCCGGCACTATCGAGTTTCTTCTTGACAAAAACGGAAATTTTTATTTTATGGAAATGAATACGCGCATTCAGGTCGAACACCCGGTTACGGAAATGGTATACGGCATCGACCTGATTAAATGGCAAATCCGCGTCGCGGCAGGCGAACCGCTGCCTTTTCGCCAGGAAAATCTGATGCCTCACGGCCATGCCATCGAATGCCGCATCAACGCCGAAGATCCGGATTTTAATTTCCGCCCCTCTGCCGGTAAAATCCACGCGTTTCATTTCCCCAGCGGCTACGGCATCCGCGTGGACACCCATGCCTATGCCGAATACCAGATTCCTTCGAACTACGATTCCATGATCGCCAAACTTATTGTCCACGGAGAAGACCGGACGGAAGCCATCGCAAAAATGGCCGGCGCGCTGGACGAGTTCATTATCGAGGGCGTCCAAACCACGATTCCGTTCCATAAAAAAATGATGCGCAACCCTAACTTTATCTCCGGCGACTTTGACACGAAATTTGTCGAACGCCTGCTGGGTTTATAAAAAAAGGCCCTAACGGCTATGAATACGCTCGATAAAATCCGACTTACGCACATCGTTATTTACGCGCATCACGGCGCTTTCGAGGAAGAACGCAAACTCGGCCAGCGTTTTGAAATCGATGCCGAACTCGGCCTGAATCTGGAAACGGCCGCCTCCGCCGATCGCCTTGACCAGTGCATTGATTACGAGAAAGTCTATAAAAAAATCGTCACCGCGGCCACGGAAAAGAAATTTCATCTGATTGAATCGGCCGCCCGCCACATTGCGCTGACCCTGCTTCGCGAATTTGATATACAGGCCGTTACGATTCGTATCCGTAAACCGCACGTGCCCATCAATGGATCGCTGGACCACGTCGAAGTGGAACTCACCAGGTACCGCCCATGACCGCGCCATCCCTGCATACTGTCGTACTGAGCCTTGGCGCCAACATCGGCGACCGCTGGCATTATTTAATACAGGCCTTGATGCAAATCCGAGATTGGAGCGCCATCCTGCGCTGTTCCCCGGTCTATGAAACCGAACCCGTCGGCGCGCTGATACAGAATAACTTCCTGAATCTGGCCGTGGTGGTGGAAACGACGGCTTCGCCCTCCGATTTGCTCCGAAAAATATCTGATATCGAGCTTCGGCTCGGCCGCGAGCGCTTCGTCAAATGGGGCCCGCGCACTATTGATATTGATATTATTTTCTACGACCAGGATGTTATCCGCTCGCCGGAATTGCAGATTCCTCATCCGGCTTACGCCAATCGGCGGTTTGTCCTGATGCCTTTATGCGATATCATCCCGGACAAGGTTTGTCCCGTTTTACATAAAACTATGTCCGAACTTCTCCAACAGTGCAAAGATACCAGCGGCATCTGGAAAACCAATCTTTCACCGCCTGATGAAATATTCGCTCTTCAGCGATCAACCAGAAACACTAAATAACCGGTGGCCGACAATTCTAAAATAAAAATCATCGCCGTTGAAGGCCTTATTAAGAGCGATAATACGCGTCTTACGAAAGCGCTGGCTAAACTGATGTCCGCGCGGCCGATTCTGGAGGAAACGCATCAGGCGCCGTTGATCAGCTTTCCCAGTTCGGATCCGCAGGATTTTACCTTTAAAAAACATCTGCTGCGCCTGATTGACCGGCACCGCGCGCAGAAACAGCTCTGGCAGACCGAAATCTTCCATGACATCGTGATTTCCGATTATCTGTTCTACGCCGACCGCATTTACGCGCGGCTCAGCCTGCCTCCGGAAGATATGCCGCTTTATGAATTAATCATCGACTTCATGGAAAAAGAAGTCGCCATTCCTGATCTGGTAATCTATCTGCAGCGGCAGCCGGCCAGTGTGATGGAAAAGCTATCCGTATATTACCATGCGCGCAAACCCGGCTTTCACGCAGATTTGCTGAACGAAAATTACGTCACGTCACTGTGCAACGAGTTCAACGAATTCTTCCTGTGTTACCGCTGGTCGCCTGTTCTTATCGTCAACGCCAATCGGTTCAGTCCCGACAACGAACAGCACGCGCTCGATTTGTACCATAAAATCCAGAAGCCGTTTACCGGCGTATTGTTTTACAATCCGCCTGTTCCGGAATTCATTAAATGAAGGATGGTTCATGCCTGCCACCACGCGCCTGCGCGACATACTCCGGCATCACGTTAAACCCGGTGAATTATACCGCCGCCTGGATGATGCGTTTTTGGAATGTTACGCCTGCGGGCACCGGTGCAAAATCCGTCACGGCAAGGACGGCATCTGCCGTCTGCGCTTTCATGAAAACGGCGTCTTATACGTGCCCCACGGATATGTTTCCGGAATCGCCGCGGACCCTATAGAAAAAAAACCATTCTTCCATGCCTATCCCGGCCGTAAAGCCCTGAGTTTCGGCATGCTGGGCTGCGACCTGCATTGCCCGTATTGTCAGAACTGGATTACTTCCCAGGCGCTGAATCACGATATTACCGGTTCCCCGATAACCATCACTACCGCGGAACAGATTGTCAGCGCGGCGGTGTCTACAAAATCGCGCGTTATTACCAGTACCTATAATGAACCGTCCATCACCGCAGAATGGGCAGTAGATATTTTCAAATTAGCCAAAACGCGCGGCCTGGCTTGTTCCTTTGTTTCCAACGGCAACGGCACGCCCGAACTGCTTGATTACCTGAAGCCGTATATCGATCTCTATAAAATCGATCTGAAAAGCATGGATGACCTGAATTACCGTAAACTCGGCACGCGTCTGCAGAATGTACTCGACACCATCACGCGGGTTTACGCATACGGAATATGGCTGGAAGTCGTCACCCTCGTAGTGCCGGGATTCAATGACTCCGACGCCGAATTGAAATCCATAGCTGATTTTCTGGTTTCGGTTTCACCGGACATACCCTGGCATGTCACGGCGTTTCATAAAAATTATAAAATGACGGACCCCAACGACACGCCGCCGGAAACGCTTCAGCGTGCCGCACGAATCGGACGTGAATCGGGTCTTCATTTTGTATATGCCGGCAATCTGCCCGGTGAAACGGCGCACTGGGAAAATACCTACTGTCCGGACTGCAATAAATTGCTCATCGAACGCGAGGGATTCCGGGTTTATCAAAATCATGTAATCCACGGCCATTGTCCGCAATGCAACCGCACTATCCCCGGACGATGGGATTAAACGCGCTGTTATGCTGGAAACACTGTCCATACAAGAACTCATCGCTTCCATCGAAAAAGTCAGCGGCAAGATTCTCATTCCCGACGCCGAGGTCAACTGGCTTTGGGACAGCCTGAATCATCAGTATTACAACATCGATGAAGTGGACCGCGCCCTTATCCTTGAATGCCTGCAGGCTCAGACGGTTAAAAGCGAAATCCGTAAATCGACGGACTCACAGCCGCCGGTTTATGTGGAAAACATTTACATTCCGGTGATTCCGGATCATGGATTAACGCGCCTGATTATAAAACTTTCCGTGGATGTAACGCAGAAAATCCTTTCGGAACAACGTCTGTTTGAAGAACGGAATAAATACGCGCAAATTGCTCTCAATTCACCGGAAGCGATATTTACTCTGAATGAATGGCTTCAGATTCAGTCGCTGAACAAAGGCGCCATGGACATTTTCGGCTATGCCGCTCATGAACTTATCGGCCAGCACGCGTCCGTCCTGTTTCAGGAACCCGGGGAACTGGAAAAAACCATCGAGACGCTCATCCGGAATCCGATAGAATCCGGCGTCCTCAAAAATCATCTGACCCGCTGCAAAAACAAAAACCATTTCCCGATGTACAGCGAAATGACGTTGTTTACCGTACAGATCGATCATTCCGGGACACGGGAATGGGTACTGATGCTTCGCGACATTACCCGCCAGAAAAAGCTCGAGGACGACATCGCGCGCTCGCTGGACAATATTATCAAGATTAACGAAATCAGCGGCCTTATCCATTCGACGCTGAACATCAATGAAATCCTGAACATGATATTGGTAGCCGTCACTGCAGGACAGGGTTTCAAGTTCAACCGGGCGTTTCTTTTTCTCATCAGCGATGACGGTCTGACCCTGGAGGGGCGTAAAGCCATTGGACCGTCGAATCCTCATGAAGCAGGCATTCTGTGGAGTGAACTGTCGCAAAAACCGCAGACGCTGGCGGAAATTATGAGTACTTATAAAAGCGTTCAGGACGGGCGCGATTTCCGGGTTAACCAGATGATCGCCAGTTTGAAAATCCCCATCATCGATGATCCCGCGTATCCGGAAAGCCACGAATACGCCGCGTTTACCGACGCCGTACGTTTCGGCGAATGTATTTTAATTCGCCCAATGGATAATCATTACCTGACCGCTACCATCCGGCGACTGTTTGAGACGGAGCAATTGGCAATTATTCCGCTAATCTCCAAAGACGGCGTCATCGGCGTATTGGTCGTCGACAACGCCATCACCGGACGCGAAATCGTAGTCCAGGATCTTCAGAATCTCAAGATATTTGCCAACCAAATCAGCATCGCGATCGAAAACGCCGTGCTTTACGAGAAACTTCAGCACAAGGTCGCCGAACTCGAAGAAACGCACGAATACCTGAGACGTAGCCAGGAAAAACTGATCCGTTCGGAACGCCTTGCTGTCATCGGGGAACTCTCCGCAAAAATGGCGCATGAAATACGCAATCCGCTGGTCGCTATCGGCGGCTTTGCCCGAACTATTTTCAACAAAGGCAATTATCACAAGGAAAATGAACAATTCCTGAAAATCATTCTCGAGGAAACCAAACGGCTGGAAGGCATACTCAACGCCACGCTGAATTACGCCCGTAATAAGGAACCTGAGCTGAAGCGCCAGGCCATAAAACCTATCGTCGAACATGTCCTGACCCTGCTCAGCCAGCGGATTGCCAATGCGTCAATCCTGATTGAACGCCACTACGACGACATCGTTCCCGACCTGAACCTGGATTCCGACATGATTGTTCAGGTAGTGATTAATATCATCATGAATGCCGTGGAAGCCATGGCCGGCGGCGGCGTTCTGAGTATCACCATCCGCGCGCTGGACCAGCGCGTGGCGCTCTTTATCCGCGACACCGGCGAAGGCATGACCAAAGAACAAGTGGAAAAAATATTCGACCCCTTCTTTACAACCAAACAACGCGGTTCCGGACTGGGATTAATGGTAGTGATGGACTTTCTGGACCATCATAATGCGGAATATCATGTGGAAAGCGAAAAAGGCAAGGGCACAGAATTCAGAATTTTCTTCAGACTGCCTGAATAATCACTCCTCTAAAATGTAATCATACAACAGGTAGGATCCCGTCCCGATAATCAAATCGTAAGCGATCAAAAGATACACCATATCGGCGCAGGCGGCCATGGAACCGGTTTCCTGTAAGATACGGGTCGCTTCTACCGCCGCGATAATCACGGGAATGGAGACGGGGAAAAGCAGCATCGGTATCAGCAGTTCCTTGAGCCGCAAACTGAGCGTCATAGTCCCAATCATGGTGCCGGCGGCAGCATACCCGAGTGTGCCCAGCATAAGGATAAGGGCAAGACCGAAAAGCGCAATAAGCGTTGTATTAAAAAAAACACAGAATACCGGAAGGATCAACACTTCCAGCAAAGCGACCAGGCTTACGATAGAAAAACATTTTCCCAGAAAAAGAGCCCCTTTATCCACCGGCAGAATTATCAGAGCGTATAAGGCCTGCGTTTCCTGCTCCACCGACATCAACCGGTTGATTCCGAGCGTTGAGGAAAAGATTATCGTTGTCCAGATGATACCGGCGCTGAATGTTGCCGATTCCTGCATTTTAAAATCGAATGCAAAATTAAAAACGACCAGCATCAGGGCCGCAAAAAGCCCCATGGCGCTGAGAATATCACCTGTATGCCATTCAATTTGCATATCCTTGCGGAAAATAAGCCAGGCAGTTTTCAGAAACGGCTTTTGTGCCATGAGGGGAATCGTTTTTATTAAACGATAAAAAAATCGATTGGTTATTGGTCGGGGTGGGGAGATTTGAACTCCCGACCTCTCGGTCCCGAACCGAGCGCGCTAACCGGGCTGCGCTACACCCCGTGATCGTTTCTCAGGTTATTTCAAAATCAAATGACTCAATCACCGGATTGGCCAGCAGCTTCTGACACATGCCCCGCACCTCATCTTCAGCTTCAGTCCGGCTTTTCTGATCGAGTTTGATTTCTATATACTTGCCGATCCGGACATCATCAATACCCCGGTAACCCATGCTTTCCAGCGAATGCATTACAGTCGTTCCCTGAGGATCCAGAATGCCGGCTTTCGGCATAATTTTTATCTTTGCAATCAGCATAGATTTTAATTATAACTATCTCTATTATAAAATTCAACTTAAAAATTTTCTTATTTTACGGAAGACCAAAAAGCCCCTTCCGGATATGTAGGGCCCGCGGATCGGCGTTGGGATCTTCCCGAATGACCGCGTCGGATTGCCGATGGGCGCGGATTTTTCCTTTTAATTTTTTAATCTTACCATTACGCTCAACTTCAAAGGTAATCGGATCGCCGACGCCGAGACGGTCAATCCGCGCCAGTACGTTGCGGATGCTGTCCATATCATCGGTTATCGGCATGCCCTGTACGCTGGTGATAATGTCCCCTACTCTCAAGCCCAGCCGAGTCGCGGTGGAGTTGTCGGATATCGTTGTAACCACCAGCTGGTTGCTTTCGTCCACGTCGAAATTCCATCCGTAAAACGTCGAGAAACGCTCCTCAAAAATCAAACCGGCTTTACTCAGCAGTTTTTTTGGTTTCACGGATTTTTTTCCGCGGACGTGTTTTTTATATAAATCCCCGAAATCTACTCCGGTGGCCTTTTCCATCAGATCCAGCAAATCCTCTTCGTTATAACTTTTGTTTTTACGGCCAAATTTTTTATTCAGGTATATCATCACATCGTCCATCGACTTGGCCCCGTCCGTTTTATCGCGGCAATAAAGATCCATCATAAAGGCAATCAGAGCGCCCTGGGAATACATGGTGGGCGCTACGCCTATCCGCGCCGCCTGCAGGCTGAGCGCCTCCAGGTTGTCCGCATGATGCTGCTGGGCCAGCATGCTCATTTCATTGTAAAAATGTGCGGCCGGCCAGACCCCGGCACGTACCATCGTCAATTTTGCGTAATATTCTGTAAATCCTTCCACAAACCACATCACCTTCATTTTTACGGAATCCTGATAATGCACCGGCATCAGCGTATTGGGCTTGAATCGCTTCGGATTCCAGACATGAAAAAACTCATGCGTCAGAACGAGCGGATAAAAACTGGTTCGGAGATCTTTAAGATGAACCGGCGGCTGAAGGAAATATACCGAACTGTTCTCATGCTCCATCGCGCCAAAGTGATACCCATGCGTGTAAAAATTCAGAATAAACCCATACCGTTCAAAAGGAGTCTCCTGAAACAGATTAGTCTGGTATTCGATGCTTTGCCGGGTGTACGCCATGAGGGAATCCATACTGATTTCCCAGTCCGAATTGACCAAGAAGTCATACCGGCAGTTGTTAACTTCAAAATAATATCGCTTGATGACGGAGCCGCCGGCCAGCACAGGGCAATCTACCAGATGATCATAGGTATCGGCGCGGTATAGGTTTGGGCCCAGGCTGTCCAGTCCGCACCAGAGCGACCAACCGGCAGGCAGCGTGTAACTTACGGTAAATCGCTGATTCCGGTAGCCGTCCAGATAACCGAAAAGCGTATTCCCGGCGGCGTAGATAAAATCGGCTTGAATCTCATTGGTGGTCGTCGAAAGCGAAGCTGTGCTGTCTTCCGGTATGTCACGTACCCGGTATTCAATCACTGCCAGATCCCGTGCCGCATGGATTCGCCAGCGATTCATTCCTTCGCGGACTACAGGAACCGCTTCATCGTTTTGATTAAAAGCTTTCAAGTCGAGGACCCACTGGCCGAAGTCGCTTAGGATATAATCGCCCGGAGCCCAGGCCGGCATGCAGAAAACCGCCGCGGTGTCGTGGAATCCTTTGACGTGCAGGCGGATGCCTATTACATCTATGTCCGGGCGGCTGGCATCCACGTCATATTCAAAGTGCGTCACCTGTCCGGAAATGACCTGCAGAGGCAGCAGACAGGCCACCAGGATCTTCAGATGGAGATTCATAGCTTTCTCTCCGGTTTAATACAATCCGGCGTACCGGAACGGGTTTATTTCAGTTTGCTTAAGGCTTTTTCATAAACGCGAATAACATGCGGAAGCGATTTGTTCCAGCTCAGATCCGCTTTCATAAGCCGTATAGCCAGACTTTCCCATAGGGCAGATTCAGAATGCCATTCCCTGCACTGGGCAATGATGGCCGGAAGTTCACGCAACTGGTCATAGTGGAAGGCCAGACCCGAAGCCGTTTTGGCTTTGATAGGTTCAAAATGCCGTATAACCGCGGCTTTCTGCTGGATGAGCGGCACGGAACCAAAGTGCATACCGTTGGCGTAATGCCGATGCTGGTAAGCGTCTTTAGATGGTATCGTGAAAAGATCGGAAGCCGCATAAAAATAAAATTTGGACTGGTCATCCGGATCCGCGATGTTATGGATTTTCAGGTTCCCCGGTCTGGCGGTCTGGGACTTCAATCCCGAGTGAACGGATACGCTTTTATCGGACAACAGGAGAATCTGCAGAGGCATGTCTTTTAGCGCCTTGAGCATATCCGCTATAGCGGCGCCGTCTTCTTCCACATTGTCCGTCATAATGCCCAGAATGAATTCGCTTGCATTAAAACCGGTGCGTCGGGCCTGAAGAAAATTCTCCCGGTTTACCTGACGGCGATAGTATTTATCCACTGAATAGGCTTTTTCAAGAATGTTGTTTCCCGGATTCCAGTAATTGTGATTGGCGCCATAGGGAATTTCATAGATATTTTTTGCCGTGGCCATAATTTTCTCAAAATCGGTTTTCGGCTGGGCAATGGATTTCAGGCGTTTATCATCTTCGGAGATTAGCACGGCATCGGCGCAGGCCAAACCCATTTTCAAGCCGCTCGGTTTGTTATTATGCAGCATTTTCTGTAAATCGGCGGAATTATCGCCGATCAGGGCTTTTTCAAAAACCGCACGGTCAAACAGGCCGGTTTCCTGCAGATCATTCACCGAAAACACCAGAACGGTTTTTTTAAAAAAATTGTTTAGTTTTTGTTCGTGTCTGATGACGGCCGCAAGCAGGCCGGTAGGCCAGTCGCAGCAATGAATGATATCCGGCTGCCAGCCGAGCGTTTTCAGCGTTTCCACCGCCGTTCGGGCCAGCAAAGCATACCGTTCATCGTTGTCTTTAAAAAACAGACCGGTTTTCCGGTCGCGGTACAAATCCGCGCGTTTGAAGTACGGTTCATAATCCGCAAAATAAGCCTGGGTCTTGGTTTCCGGAAGAAAGCCGGATTTGACCGATACTTTCACGCTATCCTTCATAAACGGTACCGGCATGTCTTTCAGGCGGATGATGTCCCGGATGATGTATTTCCGCTCGTTGATTAGGGAATATTTCGGCATGAGTACGCGGACTTCGTGTCCCGCCATTTGCAGATAGGCCGGCAGGGATCCGGCGAATTCACCGTTGCGGCCGCCCTGCACAAAAGGATATATTTCGGCAGAAAGAAAGAAAATTTTAGATTTTCTCATACACGGGATCCTATAATGTTACGCGCCTTTAATTTTTACTTCTCGTAAATAGGCCGCGGCTTCCTCAGGCGGCGTGGGATTAATATAAAATCCGCTGCCCCATTCAAATCCGGCGACCTTGGTCAGTTTAGGCACAATTTCAAAATGCCAGTGATAGATGCTCCAGTCTTTTGAAAGATTTACCGGCGCCGTGTGCAACATATAATTATACGGAGGGTTGTCCAGCGCCAGTTTCAGCCGCAGCAGGGTTTCCCTGAATAAATCCGCCAGAAGCCTAAAATGTTCCGTATCTTCATCTTCATAATGAGAGCGGTGATATTTCGGCATAATCCATGTTTCAAAAGGCACCCGTGCGGCAAAAGGTTCAAAAGCGATGAAATGTTCATTCTCGGCGACGACCCGCTTGCGATCGTTGATTTCCTGCCGGATGATGTCGCAGTACACGCAGCGTTCTTTAAATTGGAAATGATGCTCCGTGCCCTCCAGCTCTTCGGTGACTAAGCGGGGAACCACCGGCGTCGCAATCAGTTGGGAATGCGTGTGGGCTACCGTGGCGCCGGCCGCAAATCCCTGATTTTTGAAAATCAGAATATAACGGAAACGCTTATCGTTGCGCAGATCCAGCAGACGCAGGCGGTAGGCCTCAAGCATCAGCCGGAATTCATCGGTGTTCAGATCGGTCAGGTCTTTGTGGTGAGCGGGTGTTTCAATAATAACCTCGTGCGCACCGATACCATCCATAATGTCAAACAGACCTTCACCGCGGGGATTTAATTGACCTTCAATCTGCAAAGCGGGATATTTATTCGATACCACGCGGAGCTTCCAGCCCGGCCCGTTCGGAACGGCGGGCTCAGGACGTCCAAAAGCCAGCAGCTCTGGCGGCGTGCTTTTTTCGTTTCCCTCGCAAAAAGGACAATAACTGCCGCGGTGGGGAACTTCATCCGGAGGATAATCTGAAGGCCGTTTGCCACGCTCTTTCGATATGATAACCCATCGGCTGACAATCGGGTCTTTCCGTAGTTCAGACATTTAAACAATCCAATAATTCGTGCCAAATAGCTTGATAATTTACGAAATTCCATAACCAAAGACAATGAGAAAAAAATACTGGAACGGCTTACGCCTAAACCTGCGGCATGATGAAATCCATGAACCTCTTTACCGCCACCAAACACGTTGTATTTTTATTTTTGAAATGGCTCTAAATATTTTTATAATTTGTTTATGAATAAACCGAACCGAAAAACCACGATCGTAAAAATAAACCGTTCGCAACCGGATAGGACTGTCATTGCCCGTGCGGCCGCTTTGCTTCGTAATCGCGGTCTAGTGGCTTTTCCGACCGAAACGGTTTACGGACTGGGCGCCAACGCGCTGGACGCCGGAGCGGTAAAAAAAATATTTCTCGCCAAACAACGGCCCGCAGACAATCCTCTTATTGTTCATATAGGTTTTAAAAAAGAAACCGGGCTTTATGCCCGTAACCTCTCCGCGGCGGCAAAGAAGCTGATAAAAGAATTCTGGCCCGGTCCCTTGACGCTGATTCTGAAAAAAACGCGTTTGATTCCGGATATCGTAACTTGCGGGCTTGACACCGTTGCCTTACGTATGCCCTGTAATCCGATTGCCCTATCGCTGATACGCCGTGCCGGTGTGCCTGTCGCCGCGCCGTCAGCCAACCGCTCCGGACGCCCCAGCCCTACTACCGCTCAGGACGTAATAGAAGATTTGTACGGCCGCATCGATTTTGTACTGGACGGCGGCCAGACGCCGGTCGGCATCGAATCTACAGTCCTGGATTTGAGCGGCAATATACCGGTTATTCTGCGCCCGGGAAAAATATCCTACGAACAACTGAAATCTGTTCTCGGCCCGGTATTACAGCCGACGCCGGCGCGGATAACGGAATCCGGCGCGCCTAAATCGCCGGGCATGAAATACCGCCATTACGCGCCCAGAGCGCGGCTCATTATCGTGCAAGGAAAAGAAACCGACGTGATGCATTGGATCAACCGCCAAATTACCCGAACCCGAAATAAAACCGGCGTTATGACCACCATCCGCGAACACCGCTATAACGGCGCCCGGATTAAATACATCGGTTCCACCTTCAGTCAGATAGGAAAAAATTTATTCCGTTCCCTGCGCGAACTGGACCGCGAAGGCGTCCGAATTATTTATGCCGAAAGCATTCCGGAACGCGGGTACGGAGCCGCCATAATGAACCGGCTCAGGAAAGCTGCCGGATTTAAAATCGTCAAGGTCTAAGCGCCTATGCAAACCCTGATAACATCCGTCAACGATACCTACGAAATCCTCAGGCCCTACGCCGAAGGCGGCATGGGAAAAACCTTTTTAGTAAAAAGCCAAAAAAACGGCTCCGCATACATTCTTAAACAAATCAACCTGGAAACGGTTCAGGACTGGAAAGTTATCGAACTGTTCGAGCGTGAAGCGGAAATTTTGCGCCATCTGAATCATCCGTCGGTGCCGCGTTATGTGGATTATTTTGTATCCGAAGATCAGAAGCGTTTTCATCTGGTACAGTCGTTTATCGAGGGCCCGACCCTCCGACAGTACATCGATCGCCAACTCCCGCTTTCGGTGGATTTGTACACGACCTATCTCCGTCAGTGTCTGCAGATACTGGATTATCTACACCATCTGGTCCCTCCCGTTATTCACCGGGACATCACGCCCAAGAATATTATTCTGAACGAGGGCAGGGCCTGTCTGGTAGATTTCGGCGCGGTCAAAGCCGTTTTACAGACAACGGAATCCCGCTCTGAAACTGTGGTGGGCACCTTCGGTTATATGCCACCGGAACAGCTACTGGGCCACGCCGATACCGGCTCCGACCTGTACAGCCTTGGCATGAGCTTCATCGCTCTGGCCGCACATGAGGAGCCTTTCCGACTCGTGGATCCCCGCACCGGGCAAATCGCCGTTACCGACCGGCTGGATTTCCTTCCCGAACACGTCCGCCGTTTGCTGAGCCAGATGATTAAGCCGTCCCTCCAAGACCGCATCCGCAACGCCGGCGAAGCCCTGCGACTGCTGGATACTCCGTCTCCCGCCTCGGAAATACCGTCACCTCCGGATGAAACGGAAGCGCAGAAAAACCGGATCGCCGAAATCGCTCTGGGCATTTTTGGAATTCTCATCCTCGTCATTTTGCTAATCGCTATTTTAAATATACCGAAACAAGAAACTACCGGCATCGATACCATAGCCCTGTCCAGCGAATCGCTACCCGATTATACCGTAAACAATATTTCCGGGGTTAAACAATTTGCTTTTCACCCGAAAGACAGCATCATGGCCGTTGCCGGCCGCGAAGGCGTGCACCTTTTTAACTGGAGCCGTTCTGGACAAAAAAAGAAACTCTCAATGAATAAAAACCCACAACATGTCCCGTACTATAATCCTATCGACAGAGTGACGTGGTCAAAAAACGGTAAACGCCTGGCGGCCTTTTCTGAGTTTAACCATACCGTTACCATCTGGGATACCGCCGCGTGGGATAAACCGTCGGTATTTGATATTCCCAAGGGTACCTTTTTAGATTTTGTCCTGACAGACAGCGCATGGTATATCGCCTTGTATCAGAAACATGATACTTCTGTCTTTATCTTTTCTGATAAGTCAAAACGATCTCGACCGCTGTACAGCATACGAACCGCTCCGATACTGACGCTGGACTTGAATGTCGAACAGAAACTGGCGGTTTCCGTCGCCGATTCTGCCGTTACGCTTTATTTCCTTGATTCACCGCAGCGCATCCAAAAAATCCCTAACGACACTACTGCAATCGGCGCAGTGATTTCACCTGACGCGAAATATTGTATCGTTACTACACCAAATAAAATCATCGTCTGGAATATCCCCTTACATCAAATCCGGCATACCATACCGCTTCGGGAATATGATTCATACACCTATGATACCCCGAAAATATTTATGGCCGTCAGCCCGGATTCCAAACGATGGGCCTTTTTTTTCAAAGAATTACTTCACAGCGCGGTTCAGGTATATGATCTTGATAGTAACAGGAATGTTGGTTTATATACTGTTGAAAATCAATTGCACATGACATTATACGAAGATAACTTTCTGGCATTCAGTCCTGACGGCCGCCTTCTTGGCTTATATGATAATAACGCTATTAATATATGGAAAATCGAAAAGGACACGAAATAATTTCGAACAGGATGCATTAATCAGAGATATGAAGTCTTTATACGAAATCCTTTCAACACCCGGTATAACCATTGCGGTAGTCGGCGCTACCGATTATGCCTATAAATACGGCTCCGTGATTTATCGTCAGCTTAAAGCAACCGGATGGCGTGTTTTTCCGGTTAATCCCAACCGGCCAACCGTGGACGGGGATAAATGCTATGCTAACCTTTCCGAGCTTCCTGAAAAACCATTACTGGTCAATTTTGTTACACCGCCCGAAGTAACGCTTGAAGTGCTGAAAGAGTGTAAAAAATTAGGCTGGCTTAATGCCTGGGTACAGCCCGGCGCGGAAGACCGCAAAGTGGTTGCTTATCTGGAGGAAAACGGATTTAACTATCTGATAAACGCATGTATCATGGTACACTCTGTTTACACACAAAGAAATCAGCAATAATTATAATTTGATTATTAATGGGATTTAAGTATGAAACTAGATGCTATGTTTTTCGGCTCCCATCCGGATGATGTGGAGCTGACATCCGGCGGAACTGTGGCCAAATTGACTCAGCGCGGCTATCAGATCGGTATTGTAGACCTGACGCGGGGCGAGGCCGGTACGCGCGGTTCGGCCGAAATCCGGGACAAAGAAGCCGCCGAAGCCGGTAAAATTCTTGGGGTGACTGTCCGAGAAAACCTTGGGTTCACCGATACGCAAATTGCCAATACCCGTGACTATCAGTTAAAAATTATCCGTATCCTTCGCCTCTATCGTCCGGACATCATTTTCATACCCTACTGGGACGACCGCCATCCGGATCATGTGCACAGCAGCCATTTGTGCCGCGAAGCCGCTTTTTTTTCGGGCCTGCGCCGCATCGAATCCATCCACATGGGGCAAGCTCAGGATGCCTTCCGCCCGAATCAGATTATCTACTGCCGCGCGCGTTTCGATTTTTCCAGGGAAGCCGGTTATCCTTTTATCGTGGATATTAGCGATACCTTCGCGCTGAAAATGAAAGCGGTGGACGCTTATGCCTCGCAGTTTCATAACATAAACTACGCCACCGACGAACCGGTCACCCATATCAGTACGCCTGAATTTCTTGAATTAATTGAAGTGAGGGCGCGTCATTTCGGCTCGCTGATTGGTGCCCGATACGGTGAACCGTTCCTGTCACGGGAAATATTCAACCTGGATGATCCTATCAAATTTTTTTCTTAACCGATACGGCGGTTGCTTTTATATTTCAAACTTTTATATTACTTAAAAGTAATTTTTTAATGAGGAAGACCTCTATGCGCATACCGGAACGCTTATGTATTTTTGAGGACGATCAGTACGCCGACCTTTACCCGCTGGTTTATATGCGGCCGGTCTTCGACCTGCGCTGCGGCGCGTTGACCCTGAGGCAGCGTATCATCAAATATTTCCCGGAAAGCACGTTACACCTCCGATGCCGGGATCATCTTCAGCCGCTGGTGTTCGAGCAGAATCCCGGCGTGCCCGTTAACGTGCCGATGCAGGCGCAATGCCTGTTTATAAACGCGGCAGCCGTTATGGACGACGCGCTTTTCCGCATCATTACTTCTGGCGATGGAACCTTTCGTTGTCAAGGCAAAACCCTTGCGTTCTGGAATTCGCCTACCACGGAAAATACAGAAGTCAATGCGCGTTTCATTCGCTATCCGTGGGATATTGTCCAGCACAATACGGCCCTGCTGAAAGAAGATGCAAAGTATTTCAGCGCGTATAAATCCCCGGCAGAACGCTACGGGGTGTGGATGGTCAATTCGGAGCAAATCATGGCATCCGCGTCGGCGGTAATCAAGCCCGGCGTGGTGCTGAACGCAGAACGGGGGCCGGTTATCATTGACAACGGCGCCACGGTCATGTCCAATAGCGTCATCGAAGGTCCGTGCTACATCGGCGAAAATACGGTGATTAAAGCCGGCGCCAAAATTTACGGCGGCACCGTTATCGGGCCGACATGCAAAATCGGCGGCGAAGTCGAGGGTTCCGTCTTCCTGGGCTTCAGCAACAAACAACACGACGGCTTTGTGGGCCACTCGGTAATTGCCGAGTGGTGCAATCTCGGGGCCGACACCAACACCAGCGACCTTAAAAACAACTACAGCAATGTCCGCGTCACTATCGGCGGTCGGGAGGTGGATACCGGCTCCCTGTTCGTCGGCCTCACCATGGGCGACCATTCCAAGTGTGGCATCAATACCATGTTTAATACGGGCACGGTGGCCGGCGTTTCCGCGAATATCTTTGGCGGAGGATTTCCGCCGAAATTCATACCGTCGTTCAGCTGGGTAAACGTGCCGGCACGCGAGGAATATCATCTGGACAAAGCCGTCGAGGTTGCCCGGATTGTCATGACGCGACGTCACGTGGCCATGTCGCATACTTACGAAGAACTGTTCCGCTACACGTTCCGCCTCACCGAGAAAGAACGCCATATCCGCTGCGGTTAAATCGGTATTCATCATTCAGAAAATCAGCGCACAGCCGTATAAAATCACCTCACCATAACCGATGAAAGATGAATCCCAAAAAACACGGTGATTGTTTCTGGATATCCATAATCTGAAAAATGAAGCTTTTGCATCGATTCGATACCTGCTCGCGGTTTTTTATAATTTCACATCGCCGCATACCTTTAAAACTTTACCTATCACATTTTTATTTTTGGACTATACAAAAACGGTTTCACGATAAATTAATTTTTCATCCGAAATTGACTAAATTAAAAAATTTTCTGATATTTACTTTTTAAATTGAGCTGATATTGTCCGTTTACATGATAAAAAATAATTGGATTCATTATACAGTTAATTTGTAAAATCATTTCATTAAACAAGGAGTCAGAGTTATGAGAAACTATTTATTAATTGGCGTACTTTCATGTATCGCAGCCGCTGTGGTTATTTCCTGTGGTCCGTCGAAGGAGGTCATTTCCGCTAAAAATAGCGAAGTTCATAAAAACGAAAAAATCAAAGCCGGCGAGTATTATCAGTTCGAGATTATCCTCGAAGACAACATGAACGCGATTTCGCTCGAGGGCGACTGGCGGGTCAGCGAAGGCGGCGACCGCAAAGCTAACGTGTTCATCATGGACGAAGAAAACTTCCTGAAGTTCGAAAAAGAAGAAGCCTACAAAACGCTGTACGCTTCCGGCGATAAGATCAACCATAATTTCAAAATTCGCCTGCTGAACCAATACAAAAGCGCCAAGACCTTATATTATCTGGTGTTTGACAATCCTTCCACAGAAGACGACATCAAAGTGGAATTCAATCTCAAAATGGATTTCGAGTACGGCGAAGGTACGAAGTAAACATTTTTCAGTACCATGTAACGAAAAAAGCCGGCTCAATAACTGCCGGCTTTTTTTTATTCATATATTTTATTAACATTAGACGATATAACCAATCATACAAAACTAATTTCGCCGGTTATTCCTCCATCGGGTATAAAAAACCCAAAAGCGAAAAAGTGCCCGCCGTCTGCCAAGATAAAAAAGCGGTCAAAGTTATGAAATAAATTAATATTCGAATGCTTATGGCCTTATCTGTTTATCGACATTGAGCAGGCATTACAGGTAATTGTTTGGCTTTTCCTTTTTTATTTCACGGTTTGTAGCCATCGCTCAATTTCCCAGTCGCCTTCGTCTTCCAGAATAACAATCAAGGTGTCATTCACAAAGCGATACGGACAGTAATTCTTTTCCCCGCGGTCGTCGATAACCAGCGTCGAATCTTTTACATACCATCGGCTTAGTTCATCGCCTTCCTCGTCGCATCCTGTTTGCTGCCAGTAAAACGTACCGTTTTTCCTGAATTCCACCTGCTGGCCGCAGCCGTCTGTAGCGGGCGTGCTGATCTCGGTCGGCGCCGAATTCCAGTCGCCGGTTCCGTAAGCCGAATAGATCCACGTCCAGGTTCCAAATAAGTTGGAGTCCAGATTGGGTTCTTTTTCATCCGCGCAGGCAATAATTAAAGTGAATGCTATGCCTGCCGCTAAAATACGCTTCATGGCTTTCATGATTTTTTCTCCCTTTTTGTTTACAAATAGTACAATAATGCCAAACGCTATAAAGTAAATACGGCAAATCTTGTATCAGTAAATACGGTTCCCATTATTTTTTTTGTAAAAAAATTAATTCATCCATCCGCTTATGAGCAAAATTTATTTAAACGCTTTTTCCGGAATACCGTCGCCGTCCAGTTTCAGGCGGTCGAAATATTCCGGTGTTTTTTTGCCGGTGATCTTATCCACATACATTTTTGCGATGTATTGCCCGAGCATGAAACCTTGCCCGCGCAAACCGAGGAAAAGACCGGCGTTGGTATCTATCACCATGCGCGGTTCGACATAATAACCCGACCAGACGGCCTGGAATCCGACGGAGGACAATTCAGGAATCCAGTCCACAAAAGTCTCGGCGGCGATTTCGATAAATTCCTTGGAGTTAATCTTCAGGTTTTTGTCGGCTTCGGCGGGATCTACAGCCGGCGAGGCGCAGCCGATAATTTGTCCTGTCTCGGCAAGCTGTTGCCCGTACACAGCCACAAATCCTTTATACTTGCGGCGGTCAATAAGCATGTGCAACGGTTCGCCGTTGATGCCCATCATCGGCATGCGGCGCGTGATGAACGCCTGATGCTTGACGGGATAAAGTCCCGTGTCCACGCCGATTTGCCGCGCGAAATAATTGCCTTCGGCGCCGAGCGCATTGATGAATATTTCCGTGTGATATTCGACGAATTCTTTGTTGTGCAGCTGAACCAGCGCCTTGTATGTGGTGCCCTCTTTAGTAAGATCGATCAGCTTGCTGTCCTCAAATATACGACCGCCTTTTTCAATACCGATATTGCGAATCAGATCAATAACCTTGCCGGGCGTGGCCTGCCAGCAGTTCTTTGTTATCAGCGCGGCAATATATTTTTTCAGGTCCGGTTTAAAATAGGGCGATATTTCCTTCCGGAAGTCTTTGGGTTCTACCATACGCGCATCCTGCCAGGCCATAGAATCCTCCAGCGCCTTATACATCGCTTCGTCATGCGCAAAGGTAATATAACGGGTGAGATGAAAATCGACATTCTGGATTTTCTGCAGTTCCTTAAAAATGGCAAGATTGTTGACGGCAATATCGGATAGTTCCGGCATGCTGAACACCGGCCGTCCGCCCGCAATATTACGCCAGGAAGCCCCATGGCCGTAATTGATCATCACAGGATGCAGGCCGGCCTCGGACAAATACCGGAACAGCGCGCTGCCCCCTATGCCGCCGCCCGCCACAAAAGACGGCACCTTCTCCACCCGAGGCGTTTGACCGCTGATATATATTTTTTCCCGGCTATTCCGCGGATACAATTCGCCCATCGCCAACTGGCTGGATAAAGGTCCGCGCGGCGTCGGCTCACCGACAAGAGAGATGTTATAATTCTGCAGCCGCTGCTTCAGGCGCTTAATGCACCGCTTGCCGCGGCAGGCGCCCATGCCAAGGCGTGTGGTGTGTTTCACTTCGTCCACCGAGATATAATGCCGTTGGCCGATAACTTCAAGAATCTCGTCTAATTTGACGTCGTCGCAGTGACAGATGTATGATTCCGCTTCGATGTTTTCGGTCTTCGGTTTGAACTGTATCGCTTCGGGATAAGCCTTCTTAATGATAAAACCGCGAACATTCATAAGATCCTCACCGTGAACAGTGACGGACTTTACGCGCGCGATATCGGTTTTATTGGGCTTTTTGAGTATCTTTTCGATAATGCCTTCGCCCAATTGCTTGCCGTTGTTGTCCACCAGGAATACTTCCTCGTTTTCTTTCGCGGCATATTCAATCGGTAGAAACAGCCAGTCTTTGTTCAGGTTGTACCCGAAAATCGCCAAACCGGGGCATTGGTACACGCAGTCCATGCAGCCGATGCACTTATCAAAGTTCACGCGTGGCACATCGCTGGTGGACGGCTTGGTGATTGCGCCATGCGGACAGGCAAACGCGCACGGATTGCAGGCGAAACCGTACAGACAGTCAATCAGTACAAAGGGTTTTTTCAGTCGGTCAGGCGCCGGCCGTTCCGGTTCCTCAATAACGCGGAACGGATGCTGCTGGGAATCAATGTATTCCTTGGAAACATTCAGATAATCGTTATAGCTGTATCGGGCGCCGATAGCTTCCAGGATTTCGTAAGCGACTTGTTTTCCGCGGAGAACGGCGCTGGTGCCCTCGCCGATACGGATTGCGTCCCCGGCGCCCCAGCAGTGTCGCCCGAATACCTCTTCGCCTTTGATCAGCAACGCATTGTCCGGAACGAGGCCGGTGCAGATGTTAATTGCGTCGATGCCGTCGATAATCTTCTCGGTACCGGGAACGGGTTTGAAATTTTTCGCTTCGGCAATAACGGCGCCGGTGATCCCGTCGCGTTTTTCATTAGGAATCGCTTTTAATATAGTATGCGACAGCAGTATCGGAATGCCGAGACGGCGGACGCGGTTGGCTTGCACCGGAAACCCGCCTTCGAACGGTTGGGCTTCAATAATCGCCTTAACGCGCGCGCCGGCTTGCATCAGTTGATAGGACGTGAGATAACCGATATTGCCTGCGCCGACGGTCAGCACGTTTTTGCCGAGCAGTGTCGCTTCAATGTTCATCATTTTCTGGACGACGGCGGCCGTGTAAACGCCCGGCAGATCGTCATTTTCAAACGTCGGCATAAACGGCACCGCGCCGGCCGCGACCACCAGATAGTCCGCATCAATATAATAGATTTCCTCGGTCTTGATGTTTTTGAGCGCCACGCGGCGGTGCTCCAGGATGTCCCATACGGTGGAGTTCAGGAAAATGCCTTCGGGATTGTCCCCGGCGAGCGTTTTGGCAATGTCAAACCCGCGCATCCCGCCGAACTTCTTTTCCTTCTCAAAAAAGAAGAACTGGTGCGTCTGCATCAGGAACTGTCCGCCAATTTCCTCATTGTTATCCACCACGATATTGTCCACCCCGTGCAAATTCAGCACTTCGCGCGCGGCCAGTCCCGCCGGCCCGGCGCCGATGATCACCACCGTCGTCTTGTAAACCGGCACCGGCTCGTCTCTCAAATAGTGAATCGCCGTCGGTGTGTAATCCTTCGGGATTTCACGCACTTCTTTAACCGAATCCACTTTAGTAATGCAAATGCGCCGTATTTGACCGTCCACCAACATCTCGCAGGCGCCGCATTTTCCAATGCCGCATTCCAGACTCCGGTTGCGGTTCATCAGGCTGTGGCTGTGCACAGGGTATCCGGCCTGATGAAGGGCGGCGGCAATGGTATAACCTTTTTCACCCCGTACTTGCTTCCCTTCATAAAGAAATGTTACGGTCTCACGGCGCGGTATATCTAAAATGGGATGTTCGTTAATCTTATACATAATCGTTCTTTCTGTAAAAAAGTTTAAATTGAAACGGCCAGAATTTCCTAAACTGACGTCAATTAATCAATGATTTTTATCAGGTAATCAAAAATAGGTATTCGTTATTGTTTTATTATAAAAGGCTGGCGTTTTGTATTAAGAATTTTAATAAGCTTTAAAAACCAATTTATCAACGCCAAAAATGACAACAAAAAATTAATATTTCGAGCCATTGTTTTTTTGGGAATGAAATTATTCTACAGTGGTTATAATAATGTACCAAAAGACACGATTGGGGTTTACTTGAAAAAAATTTAAAAAAAGTTATCTTTATAGAAGCCATAAAACTTATAAACTGGATTATAAAAAATATAAAATAGTAAATACCTTTCCTCCTCCATAATGACAAACCGGACTTTAAACCCACAAAAGTCTGGTTTGTTTTTTAATCTTAACTTTTATTTTATTCAGATATTTTCTTATAACGAGCTGGCTTGCGGTCTTTGAATAGATGATTCAATGATGTCATGCGCTTGTTTCTGGAAAGGGAAACATCAAGAGGCGCTATGAACAAATCGTTTTTTCCGGAAGGCGCCCGATTGATCAGAATGCCTTTTGGAGCGACTATTTGGCTTTTTCCGGTAAAACGTATTTCGCCTAAACGTCGGGAATCCGCCCCGTAACGGTTGCAGGTAATCGCATAAACGCTGTTTTCGAGACAGCGGGTTATCATAGCCTGCTGACAGTATCCCAGAACCAGATTGGACGGGTGACAGAGTAAATCGGCGCCCAGCAAAGCGAGCACGCGGCTGACCTCAGGAAAAATCCAGTCGAAGCAAACCATCATACCAATACGGACACCCCGGACGTTTTGCACCGAAAGGGGTATATTGCCGGGATCAAACCATCGTTTCTCCAAGTTGAACAGGTGCAGTTTCCGATAGGTATGGAGAAGCCCTTTCGGACCGATCAGCAGGGCGCTGTTATAGCATTTATCCTTCGCTCTTTCTGCAAATCCGGTTACGATAAAAAAATTATTTTTCCTGCATAACGCGGTCAGTGCGTCCACAATCGGAGAATCTTTTGGATTTTCAGATAAACGCATGACCTCATGCCGGTCTTTGAAATAATACCCTGTAAAAGGCAATTCCGGCAGTACAATCAAGTCGGCTTCAGCTTTGCAAAGCCCGGATAAGACCTGATTCAGGTTTTTTTCTTTTTCACCGAATTGAGGCTTAAACTGAAAATAGCCCGCGCGTATCATACTAGGCTCCCTTTAAAGAATTATTTTTAAACAATATACAATGCCTGAGAATATTTATCAATATACGGAATTAACAGATATGCAACGATGCCTATCTTGAAATAAAATTTGATTTTTCTGATCCTATTTGATATATTGCCGCGCTGTCCGAAAAACAGCGGAAACAAGGAATATGAACATCGAACGAATTAGAAATTTTTGCATCATTGCGCATATCGACCACGGCAAGTCCACGCTGGCCGATCGCCTGCTCGAAGTTACGCACACCATCGCCAAGCGCGAGATGGCCGACCAGATTCTCGACAGCATGGATCTTGAACGGGAGCGCGGCATCACCATCAAGGCGCACGCGATCCGTATGGAATATCACGCGCAGGATGGCAACGAATACATTCTGAACCTGATTGACACCCCCGGCCATGTAGATTTCACCTATGAAGTTTCGCGCAGCCTGGCTGCCTGCGAAGGCGCTCTCCTTGTGGTGGACGCGTCGCAGGGCGTGGAAGCGCAGACCATAAGCAACCTGTATTTGGCTATCGACGCCGGACTGCATATCATTCCGGTCGTGAATAAAATCGATTTGCCCAGCGCTCAGCCAGAAGAAGTATGCAAGGAAATCATCGATCTGATCGGCTGTACGCGCGAGGAAATCGTTCTGGCCAGCGCTAAGGCCGGCCTGGGCATTGAGGAAATTCTGGAAGCCGTGGTAAAAAAAATACCGCCGCCAAACGGTGATCCGTCAAAGCCGCTGCAGGCGCTTATTTTCGATTCGGTATTTGATTCCTACCGCGGCGCTATCGCTTATGTGCGCGTGTTCCAGGGCGAACTCACGCAAAAATCAAAAATTCAGTTTTTCTCCAACGGCATGATTTATGAGGCCGATGAGGTGGGATATCTGCGGCTTGATAAAATTAAAACGGAAAAACTGAATATCGGCGAGGTCGGCTACGTCATCGGCAACATCCGCGAAATCAGCCATGTACGGGTAGGCGATACCATCACCGCCGCTGACAATCCGGCGGCGGAGCCGCTCGCAGGCTATAAGGACATCAAGCCAATGGTGTTTTCCGGCATCTACCCGACGGTCAGCGACGATTTTGAAGAACTGCGCTCATCGCTGGAAAAACTCAAACTGAACGACTCGTCGCTGATTTACGAACCCGAAACCTCCACCGCCCTGGGATTCGGCTTTCGCTGCGGCTTTCTGGGCTTGCTGCACATGGAAATCGTACAGGAACGGTTGGAACGGGAATTCAACATCAGCATGGTCACGACGGTGCCGAACGTGCGTTATCAGGTCTATAAAACCAATGGCGAAATGGTTGAGGTCAGTAATCCCACCTTCATGCCGCCCGCTGGAATCATCGATCACATTGAGGAACCCTATATAAAGGCGCAGATTATCACGCCGGCAGAATACATCGGCAACATCATGACGCTGGCCATGGACCGCCGCGGTATCTACCACAACACCCATTACATCTCGCCGACCCGCGCCGACTTGCATTACGAGTTCCCGCTGTCGGAGATTATTTTCGATTTTTATGACAAACTGAAATCCATCACGCGCGGGTACGCATCCTTCGACTATGAATACGCCGGTTTCAAGGAAGGCCATCTTGTCAAGCTGGATATTCTTCTCAACGGCGATCCCGTGGACGCCTTCTCCTGCATCATCCACCGCGATAAGGCCTATGAATGGGGCCGTAAACTCTGCGCCAAACTGAAGGAACTGATACCGAAGCAGATGTTTGAGGTGGTCATCCAGGCCGCCATTGGTTCCAAAGTCATCGCCCGCGACACGGTCAAGGCCATGCGCAAGGACGTAACCGCTAAATGTTACGGCGGCGACATTTCCCGCAAGCGCAAACTGCTTGAACGTCAGAAAGAGGGCAAAAAACGGATGAAACAGGTCGGCCGCGTGGAAATCCCGCAGGAAGCGTTTCTTGCGGTACTGAAATTAACGGATTAATCCTATGCCGGAAGCCCACAACGCCATTATCGTGTTAGTCACAGCCGCAAACGAAGACGAAGCGCGGAAGATCGCCGGAATTGTGGTCGAAGAACAACTCGCCGCTTGCTGTAATCTGATTGAACCCGTACGATCCGTCTATACCTGGGAAAATAAAATTCACGATAACCGGGAATGTATGATGGTAATCAAATCCACCCAAGCAACTTTTCCCGCGCTGGAAAAACGCATCCGGGAAATCCATAGCTATCAGGTTCCGGAAATTATTGCTGTTCCCATCATAACCGGTTTACCGGCCTATTTGGATTGGCTGAATCAGAATGTCAAAAAAACGGACTGAATCCGTTTCCTCCGGCCGTCATTTTCAACGCCGTTACTATGGCCAACTTACGGCCGATAATTCAAAACATACCCGATGGATGATTACATAGAAATAAAAGGGGCGCGCGTCCACAACCTGAAAAATATCAGTCTGAACATCCCGCGCAACCGGCTGGTGGTGATTACAGGTGTGAGCGGTTCAGGTAAGTCGTCGCTTGCGTTCGATACGCTGTATGCCGAAGGTCAGCGGCGTTATGTGGAATCGCTCTCCGCCTACGCACGCCAGTTTCTGGAGCGCATGGATAAACCGGACGTCGATGTAATCCGCGGCATCAGTCCCGCGGTGGCCATACAACAGCGCACACTCGCGAAAAATCCGCGTTCAACTGTAGCTACGGTTACGGAACTGTACGATTTTTACCGTCTTTTATTCGCGCGGGTAGGAAAAACGATTTGCCTGCAGTGCGGCGAACCGGTACAGAAAGATACCGTTACCGGAATTGTCCAGCGAATTATGGATATGCCGGAAGGCACCAGAATTTACATTTTATTTCATGCGGAGGTCAGCGAGCAAAATCTCCTGCTGTTGAATGAACGCGGATTCAATCGAATTATTTTAAAAGATGAGATTATCGAATTCAACGAATCGGTAATGAAGAAAGTGTTTAAATTGAAAACGGTGGAAGTGCTTGTCGATCGCCTTGTGGTCAGCGCCGATAACCGGACACGCTTAGCCGATTCGGTAGATTCCGCCTTTTTTAACGGCAACGGTCGGATGACGGTGCGGATTCTTGGCGGCGATGATCTGTTTTTTTCCAACCGGCTCGAATGCAACCGCTGTCACGCGCTGTACCCCGAACCGGAGCCAAAACTGTTTTCCTTCAACAACCCGTACGGCGCTTGTCCGGAGTGCCAGGGTTTCGGCAACAAAATTGAAATTGATATGGATCTGGTGATTCCGGATAAATCTAAGACGCTCCGCGAAGGCGCTATAAAGCCTTGGACGACGGATGGATACGCCGATTTTCAATACCGCCTTGAGAAATACGGACCCGCATCAGGCATTCCGCTCGACGTGCCGGTCGCTGAGATGAGCCGGGAGGCCTATCAGAAATTGCTCGAAGGCGGCCCGAATTTTGACGGCATCAACGATTATTTCCGATGGCTGGAATCCAAGACTTATAAAATGCACATCCGGATTTTACTCAGTAAATACCGCGGTTACGTAACCTGCTCAGCCTGCGGCGGATCGCGGCTTCGTACGGAAGCAATGGCGGTAAAACTCGGCGGCAAAACCATTGCGGACGTCCATGCGATGACCGTCGCGGAAGCACAAAAGTTTTTTGACCGTCTCGAACTGTCGACGATGGATCAAATCATTGCCCGCCGTGTACTGGACGAAATCCGCAAACGGCTTACCTATCTGAACAATGTCGGACTGGATTATCTTACCGGCGACCGCATCGCGGGAACGCTTTCCGGCGGTGAAGCCCAGCGGATCAGTCTGGCCACGGCACTCGGATCGTCGCTGGTCGGATCGCTTTATATCCTTGACGAACCCAGCATCGGCCTGCATCCCCGTGATAACGAAAAACTGATCCGTATTCTCAAGAATCTCCGCAACATCGGCAATACCGTGGTGGTGGTGGAACATGATCGCGATATGATGGCCCACAGCGACGCGATTATTGATATGGGCCCGCAGGCCGGCATCCACGGAGGCCAAATTGTATTTCAGGGTTCTTTCAGCGATATCCTGAAGCAGGATAAAAGCCTCACCGGTAATTATCTTTCCGGCCAAAAAAAAATCGCTGTACCGGCCTCGCGCCGGAAAGCCGCAACCTTCCTGGAAATTATAAAAGCGGCGGAGCATAACTTAAAGAAAATTGATGTCTGTATTCCGCTGGGAATTTTTGTCTGCATCACCGGCGTGAGCGGATCAGGCAAAAGCACGCTGGTTCATGACGTATTATACGCCGGTTGTATGAGCAAACTGGGCCAGTGGCCGGCTAAGGTCGGCGCTCATCAGGATATCAAAGGCATCCGGAATATCGGCGCGCTGGAAATGGTGGATCAGCAACCTATCGGCCGGACATCGCGAAGTAATCCCGTATCATACATTAAGGCATACGATCTTATACGCGAATTATATGCCGAACTGCCGATGTCGAAAGTGCGGGGATATAAGCCCGGCACGTTCTCGTTTAACGTCCCGGGTGGGCGCTGTGAGACTTGCGAGGGTACCGGCGAAATTCTTGTCGAGATGCAGTTCCTGGCTGACGTGACCCTGACCTGTGAAGAATGCAAAGGCAAACGCTTTAAAAAAGAGGTTCTCGAAGTGCATTATCACGGTAAAAGCATTCACGATATTTTGAACATGACCATTTCAGAAGGGCTGCAGTTTTTTGCCGCTCATCCGCGGATCGTCAGGAAACTCCGTGTATTGGAAACCGTCGGTCTCGGATATCTGCACATGGGACAGTCGGCCACAACGCTTTCCGGCGGTGAAGCCCAACGGGTCAAGCTGGCGGCGCATCTTGCGGAACCCCCCGCCACCAATACGCTGTATATCCTCGATGAACCCACCACCGGCCTGCACTTCGATGATATCGCCAAACTCATTGCAGTTTTCGACGAGTTGATTAACGCCGGTCATTCGGTCGTGGTTATCGAACATAACCTCGACGTTATTAAATGCGCCGACTGGATCATTGACCTCGGCCCCGAAGGCGGCGATCAGGGCGGTCAGATCGTGGCGGAAGGCACGCCGGAAGAGGTTATGAAAAACGAAAAATCCTACACAGGAAGGTTTTTAAAAAGACATATCTCAAATGCATCATAATTTATATTTGATTTTTAGGCTTTAAATATATCTTAAGAGAGAACATTATTATTAATGATTAAATTATTAAGGAGAGAATCATGAAAAAAACATTTGTATTTTTCGTTTTAACGGTATTTTTGAACTGTTACCATGCAAAGGCCCAGGATATGCTCAAATACCCCGTCACTAAAAAAACGGATGTGGTCGATGAATACTTCGGCGTAAAAGTCGCCGATCCCTACCGTTGGCTGGAAAACGATACCGCCGCAGATGTTAAAGCCTGGGTGGAGGAACAGAATAAAATAACCTTTGATTATTTATCCAAAATACCGTTCCGTGAAAAGATTAAAAGCCGCCTTGAGGAAATCTGGAATTATCCCAAGTACGGTTCCCCCTTTAAAAAAGGCGATTATTACTTTTACTATAAAAACAATGGTCTGCAAAACCAGTATGTGCTGTATTACCAGAAAAGCCTGAAAGATGAAGCGGAAGTGTTTATTGATCCGAATAGATTTTCTGAAGATGGCACGGTATCGCTGGCTGGCATTTCGTTTTCCAAGGATAACCGGTATGTGTCCTATTCCATTTCGGAATCCGGCTCCGACTGGAAAAAGATAAAAGTTATGGAAGTGGCCACAAAAAAAATATTAGAAGATGAAATATTATGGACTAAGTTCGGCTCGCCTTCCTGGCTGGGCGATGGTTTTTATTACAGCCGTTATGACGAACCAGCGAAAGGCAAGGAACTGAGCTCCAAAAACGAATTTCAGAAAGTATTTTACCATAAGCTCGGAACGCCCCAGTCTGCGGACAGTCTGGTTTATGAAGACCCCGCCCATCCGCTGCGTTATTTTTCAGTCTGGGTTAGCAAGGATCAGCGTTTCCTGTTTTTAAACATTTCCGAGGGCACGCACGGTTCGGAAATATATTTCAGGGATTTGAAAAAAGGTGACAGCGAATTCAAATTGCTGTTCCGGGGTTTTGAACATAATTACAGCATCATCGATAATGTTGACGATCAACTTTATGTGTTAACCGACCATGGGGCTTCCAATTATCATCTGATTGCTGTAACGCCGGAGCGGCCGGATACCGCCAACTGGAAGATTATCATTCCTGAACGAAAGGAATTGCTGGAAGGGGTGAGCTTGACCGGTAACAAACTGTTTGCTAGTTACCTCAAAGATGCCAATACCCGATTCTATCGTTATGATTTAAACGGAAAACCGCTTGGTGAAATAAAACTCCCCGGCATCGGCACGGCATGGGGTTTCGGAGGAAACCGCGAGGATACGGAAACCTTTTATGTCTTCACGTCCTACACCTGTCCTCCGGTAATCTATCATTACGATACGGATAAAAATGTATCCAGACTTTTTCGTAAAACGGAAGTTAAGATTAATGTGGACGCATATGAAACCAATCAGGTATTTTACACCAGCAAAGACGGCACGCGGATTCCGATGTTCCTGGTTCATAAAAAAGGAATTACGAAAAACGGAAAAAATCCGGTGCTGCTTTACGGTTACGGAGGTTTCAATAACAGTGAGACACCGTATTTTTCCATCGGCAACATGGTGTTCCTGGAAAACGGCGGTATTTATGCGGCGCCTAATATTCGTGGCGGCGGCGAATATGGCGAAGAATGGCACAAAGCCGGTATGCTGGACAAAAAACAAAATGTTTTTGATGATTTCATAGCCGCAGCCGAGTATCTGATAAAAGAAAAATATACCTCAATTGACAAACTGGCAATTGAAGGCGGATCCAACGGCGGTTTGCTGGTCGGCGCCTGCATGACCCAACGACCCGATCTTTTTAAGGTGGCGCTTCCCGCCGTCGGCGTGATGGACATGCTTCGCTTTCATAAATTCACCATCGGCTGGGGCTGGGTTGTTGAATACGGCAGCAGCGATAAGGAAGATCAGTTTAAATATCTCATCAAATATTCGCCCCTGCATAACCTGAAACCGGGAGTTAATTACCCGGCCACTCTGATTACTACGGCCGATCACGACGACCGCGTAGTGCCGGCTCATTCATTCAAATTTGCCGCAACATTACAGGAAATGCATAAGGGTATGAATCCGGTTCTGATCCGCATCGAAAAGAAAGCCGGCCATGGAGGCGGCACGCCGACATCTAAATATATTGAGCGTTTAACAGATATGTGGGCGTTTGTTTTCCAGAACCTTGGAATGGCCATAAAATAAACAGGTTTTTTATTATGAATAATCTGGATCTGCTCATTGCCACGAATAACGCGCATAAACTCAGGGAAATACGTGAAATACTTTCCGGACTAACGGTTACGCTGCGAACAGTATCCGAGTTTCCTTTACTTCCTGAGGTCATCGAGGACGGCGATACGTTTTCAGAAAACGCCCTGAAAAAATCGCGCGCCTGTTTTCAATTTACCGGCCTTCTTTCGCTGGCGGATGATTCCGGCTTGGAGGTGGACGCGCTGAACGGAAGACCCGGCGTGTATTCGGCCCGCTATTCAGGCCGGACGCATGATTACCCGGCTAATAACCGGAAATTGCTGGAAGAACTGCGAAACGTTCCGCCCGATAAGCGTACTGCGCGGTTTCACTGCGTAATCGCATTGACCGGACTTAACCGGGCTAAACAACCTGTCGAACGTTTATTTCATGGAACCTGCGAAGGGATTATTCTCAGCGAAGAACGCGGCGCTAACGGTTTCGGTTACGATCCCTTGTTTTTTCTGCCGGAATACGGTAAAACCATGGCAGAAATCGAGCCGGAACAGAAAAACCGGATTAGCCACCGCGCGAACGCCCTTAGTAAATTACGCTGTTTTTTGAATGAACATATCCCTGAGTTAGTTTAACGCACAAATCCAAGGATTTTTTTATGCGCATCGCTTACATTGATTGTTTCTCAGGTATTAGCGGCGATATGATTATCGGCGCGCTGATTGACGCCGGATTGCCGTTTGATGCTATACAAACTGAACTGAATAAACTTTCCATTCATGAAGAATTTAGCCTGTCTGCAAGCCGGGTACAGAAACATTCGTTAAGCGCGATCAAATTTGATGTCAACATTAACCGCTCTCACCCACACGGGCACAGCAGCCATCATCACCGGCACCTTAGCGACATTGAAAAAATTATTTCCGAAAGTCCTATAATCAGGGAATGCAAACCGGTTATCATGAATATATTTCGTCGGCTGGCCCAAGCTGAAGCGAAGATACACGACACCACGATTGATAACGTCCACCTTCACGAAGTAGGCGCAATAGATTCGATAGTCGACATCAGCGGAGCGGTTATCGGTTTTCACCTTCTAGGTGTCGAGCGGATATATTCTTCGCTGGTACCCCTGGGTCGGGGAATCGTCCATTGCGACCACGGCGTGATTCCGGTGCCTGGCCCGGCCGTCGTGGAACTGCTCAAAAATTATCCGGTCGAATACAACGACATCCATAGCGAGATTTGTACACCAACAGGAGCGGCCGTATTATCCACTCTTTCTTCGGGCGTTAAACCGCACCTGAAAATGAAAACCCACTCCGTAGGATACGGCGCCGGAACCAAGGAATTTAAACAACTGCCCAATCTGCTCCGCATCAGCATCGGCGATGAACTTTCGGAATGGCATCAGGATGAATTGTGGATTCTCGAAACCAACATCGACGATATGAACCCGGAAATCTATCCCTTCCTGCTGGAACAACTGGAACAGGCCGGCGCAGTTGATTCTTACCTGACGCCGGTGATTATGATAAAAGGACGGCCGGGCATTCTTCTCACCGTAATGGCCCTCGAAGAGCGTATCGATAACCTCTTGTCTGTGATTTACCGCCAAACCACGACCATCGGCGTACGCACCCACTCCATTCGCCGAAAAAAACTGCCCCGAACCATCGTGGAAATCGATACGCCATTTGGAAAAATGAAGGCCAAACAGGTGGAAATCGGCGGCACTATTAAAATCAATCCGGAATTTGAAGAGTGCAAACGGATTGCAACGGAAAAAAATATTCCCCTTCAGGATGTGTATGAAATGGTTTTACGGTTGAATACCTGAACAGTCAATCGGTCATTTATCGGATAATCTGTTATACCGTCGCTATATCATCTCCTAATTGTAATGCGCTTCCTATCGTATCACAATAAATTCATTATATAGGGTCTTCACAACGGCATTATCAATGACAGCCCGAATGGTTTTGTTGCATGACACCCGGCGTTTTCGGACTGACGTACGGAATGCCCAGCTCCATACCGCGCAGAATCAGAATAAGTCCAAGTATGGCAATCGCAAACGGCGCGAGGCGTGATAACCGGTTTCTCAGCGGCATACTGATCATGGTGCCAAAAAAAGAAACAGCAAACAGCGAGGGTGCGGTACCCATTCCAAAGAACAACATATAAAACATACCTGTCACCGGGTCCGCGAGGGCTATAGCGCCGGCCAGGGCCATATAAACCAGACCGCAGGGCAGAAAGCCGTTCAGCAAACCGATTAGTAAAAGCGAAAAATAACCGTGCTTTGAAAGCAATGAACGAAACGCTGAGGCCATTTTACGCGGAATAACGTCTAAGGATACTTTCGCAAACAACATCGTGCCGATCCGCGTGGGCAAAACTGCTAATAAGATCATAGCGGCGCCAATCGCGATAGAAATTTCCTGCTGATACCCAAACAGAGCAAAGGTAGAACCGGCCAGTCCAAACAGCAGTCCCATGACGGCATATGTCACAGCGCGTCCGAAGTTGTATAAAATAATTCGCCCAATCCACGCAAATCCAAACCGGTAGCCGCTGTGCGGCAGTGCAATGGCAATCGGCCCGCACATTCCGATGCAGTGAATCCCGCCGACCAGTCCAAATAAAAATCCCGCCCAAAGTTCCATTGGTTGTCCTATCTTTCCATTTTGATAATTATCATTCAGATTACCTTGCTTGAATATATTTTAAATTTTGATGGAAACAGTATTACGTTAATTAGCCCCAAGCTCTTTCTTCATAATCCATGTTGTCTTGAATTTTCGTATCGCGGTCGTGTGCAACTGAAAATTCATCACATGATCCCGCATGGGAACAATGGTAACCGAATGGGCTATCGTAAACCAGGGCAGGTCCTTATTAAAAAGTTCGCAGGCTTTTTTGTAAATCGAGCTTCGCTCCAGCGGATCGGAAACGGTTTTACCGGTAAGAATCAAATGATGCATTTCGTCGCTTTGGTAAAAAGCCACATTGGTCGAGGGCGTTTTGGACGCAACGGTTTTATCGAGCAGGATATAGAAAAAATTATCCGGATCCGGCAGATCGGCTATCCATCCCACAATGGCCAAGTCATGTTCGCCACGGTATACCCGTTCAAGATATTCCTTCCAGGGGTATGTGACGATTTCAGCTTCAATGCCAACCTGTTTGAGGTCTTGCTGGATGAGTTTGGCTGCCTTATCCGGTTCGGGCATATATTCGCGTGAGATGGGCATGGTCCACAGTTTAGTTTTGAAACCGCCGGCCAGACCGGCTTCCGCCAGCAGTTTCCTGGATTCATCAGGATCATACGGCGTAAAACGGATTTCATCATTATAGCCCGTGAGCACGGGCGGAATGGGATTTTTCGCTGCCCGTCCGAACTGTCCGTATACTTCATTTACTATTTTTTCCCGGTTAATCGCATACACCACCGCCTTGCGGACGCGGATGTCATTAAAAGGTTTTTTGATGGTATTCATACCGAGGTATGATATATTCAGACCGGGCTGTTGAGAATATTTGATGCCGGCCGTCTGGCTGATTTCGTCCATATCCTGTTTATCCGGAACGCCCATCATGCTGATGCGGCCTTCCTTAAGTGCCATCCAGCGCTGATGCGGATCGGAAATCGGTTTCAGAATTAGTGTATCCAGGTAGGGCCGCCCGTTCCAGTAAGTCTCGTTAGCAGTCAGGATAACCGTGCCGTCTTCCTTCCACGATACAAATCGAAACGCGCCTGCGCCTACCGGATTTTTATAGAAAGCCTTGCCGTGTTTTTTCATAGCCGCCGGACTGATGAGGGACATAAAATTGAGTGACAGCAGACTTAGAAACGTTGCATTGGGTTTTTTCAGCGTGAAGCGTACCGTCGTATCATTCACAGCCGTAACGGTCTTTACAATGTCGTTCATGTTGTTCGAATTCCAGTTATATTCCCTTTCAGCGGAATAAAACGGATGATCCTTTTTGTACTGGCTTTCGATGGAGAACAGTACGGCATCGGCATTGACAGGGGTGCCGTCGTGAAATACGGATCCGCTTCGGAGATGAAAAACGTAGTCAAGAGCGTCTGCAGAAATATCCCAGCTTCGGGCGAGGCAGGGATCCACGCCGCTGCGGCCGGCGCGCTGCTCCACAAGCCCTTCAAAAATATTCGCCACCACCACCGACGATTCGGTCTCGCGGGACGACGCAGGATCCAGCGTGATTGGAGGGCCGCTTTTGCCGTAAATCAGTGTGCCGCCGTATACCGGTTTGCTTTCATCGGTCCCGGCCCCGTTCTTGTTGGATTTTCCACATGACCCTATTATCATCATGCTCAGCAGCGCAAAACCGATTATCGATTTCATGTTCAACTCCCGTTGAATATTTATGATTCCAAACGTGTTTTGGTATGTTCCAGCATAATCCGGGACAAGCGACGGGCGAACGCGACAGGATCCTTGGGACGGGAACCTTCTAGAATCAGCGCCTGATCATACAAAATCCGCGCGTAATCCCGGATCAGTGTCTCATCTTTAGACGCCTTGTAAATCGCGTCCATGGACCCGACCAGCTCATGGACAGGGTTGATTTCAAGTATCCGCTTGGTTGTATGCGGTTCCTGACCCATGGCCTTCAGCAGCCGCTCCATATTGGCGTCTAAATCCTGATCGCCGGCTACCAGACAGCAAACCGAATCTTTCAGACGCCCCGAGAAACGGACTTCTTTAACGTCATCCTTGAGCTCGGCCTTGATGACGTCGAGCATTTTATCAAATTTTTTCTCGGCTTCCTTGCGGGATTGGGCCTGTTCCGGATCGAGCTCGATATCGCCGCGCACAACGGATTTGACGGCTTTGCCCTGGTATTCAAGATCTACCGCGATAAAATCGTCAATTTCGTCCAAAAAGAACAGGACTTCGTAGTCCTTGGCACGGAAGGCCTCAAGATACGGCGAAGTCTCCAGTTCGGCGCGTGACGTTCCGGCTATAAAATATATTTCCTTCTGGTCCGCTTTCATGGCTTCCGTATAGGCCTTGAGCGTCGTGAACTGCCCGGGCTCGGTTTTGGTCGATTCAAACAGGAGCAGGTCTTTCAGTGTGTCCCGGCGCGATGGATCCAGGTACACGCCTTCCTTAAGCGGCTTACGGAATTCTTTATAAACCGCCAGATATTTCTCGTATTCGTTCGTTTTCATCTCGGACAACGCGTCCAGGACTTTTTTAATAAGGTTCTTTTTAATGACCTCGATCTGCTTATTGGCCTGCAGGATTTCGCGCGACACGTTCAGCGGCAGGTCGGCAGATTCCACAACGCCTTTCACGAAACGCAGGTACGGCGGCAGAAGTTCCTCACAGTGGTCCATAATCTGGACGCGCCGCACGTAGAGCACGGGCCCGATTTTATAATCGCGGTAAAACATATCAAATGGGGCTTTCGGCGGAATGAACAGCAGCGCCGTGAATTCCGTAGTGCCCTCTGCTTTGAAATGAATGATTTTCGCGGGCTCCTGAAAATCATGCGCGATATGCTTGTAGAACTCATTGTATTCTTCCGCCGTGATTTCATTCTTGTCCTTGAGCCAGATGGCCTTGCGCGAATTCAGGATTTCCTCCTGGACCTTTTTGTCCTTCTCAACATCCATGCAGACCGGATGTTCCACATAGTCGGAATATTTGCGCACCACACTCCGAATTTCCCATTCGTCAAGATAATTCTTTTCGGATTCTTTAAGATATAGAATGACATCTGTCCCGCGGGCGTTTCGTTCAAATGATTCGACCATAAACGTACCGTCGCCTTTCGATTCCCAGCGTACGGCCTTATCCGGCGGATCGCCCGCTTTCCGCGATATCACCACGATGCGGTCGGCCACCATGAACGAAGAATAAAATCCGACGCCGAACTGGCCGATCAGATCCGGATGGTCTTTGATGTCCTGTTCTTTCAGCCGCGCAATGAAATCTTTTGTTCCTGAGTGCGCAATAGTACCCAGCGCATGGATGATTTCTTCCTGGTTCATCCCTATACCGTTATCGCTTACAGTCAGCGTACCGGCGGTTTTATCTGGTTTAATTTTAATTTTCCATTCCGCGTCGCCGTCCAGCAAGGCGTTGTTTGTTAGAGACAAGTACCGGACTTTATCAATCGCATCTGCGGCATTTGAAATCAGCTCTCTCAAAAATATTTCTTTATGAGAGTACAGGGAATGGATCATTAAATCGAGTAACTGCTTGACTTCGGTTTTAAATTCAAACACCTGATCCGGCATAATCGTTCTCCTTTTTTCCTGTTTTCTACATTAACAATACAACATTTTTTTCTAAACCGGCATAAAAATAATTTTTCGTGAAAAAAAAATCAACCTCAAACGTAATGAAAATTAATTACTCAAGAAAAATTATTTCTTTCTAAAATCAAATAACTTTAAAATTTATACTAGAGAAGATGAAAGAACAAATTTATCATATTAAAAAATGATTAACAACCATAATAAAAACTTTCTCCGTCGACACTGACATTCCGGCTTCTGGGCTTAGACGGACAGGCAAGCACTTGCCTGCAAAAGCAGAACAGACATAAGGACAGGGGTTTGCATAGGCTTGGCTCCGGATTTTATTTATTTTACCCTAAACACGCGATACACACGACAAGTATTTTGTGTATGTCGGGGGACATATTTTATATCCTCATGATTTTACATTTGAATTTTTTATTCCAATACTCGTTAAATGCGTATCATTCGCGGGTGAAAGAACGAACCATGAAGTTTTCGAGATCCGATATACGCACTTGGCTCAAGCACTATCTGTGCCCTTGCATTCTATCGCTTTGTAAGCGGCAACTTTTGCGATTCTGTCTGGCTGAGCGTGATCCCAAAAAAAATTATTTCGGCTTTAATATAATCCCCTTGTTCTGATGTCCGTTTATCTTAATCGTTATCGGTTTTTCAAAACGGAGATAACGCGTGAATTGGGTTTCTTCAATGGCCGGTTGCGCTCGCAGCCAATCCCAGTCAATATATCCCTGCTTGATCGTCGTTCCCACCGTAAAATACCCGATGCGGAACGAGGTGATATTTTGAAAGAAATGCGAACCCTGTGAGGGCGTCACGTCAAAATTTCGGAAACCGGATTCCACAATGGTCACTGCGCCGGAAATCTGGTCCCAGCTCACCGGTATGCCGAGCCACGGATCCAGTGAGCCCCAGCGGCCCACGCCAATCAACAGATACGGCCGCTTGGCCGCCAGCAGTTTCGTGTTAAACTCACCCACTTCACGGGCAACGATCTCGCTCTTCCCGCGGTCAAAGGTGTCGATATCAATCACTACCGCGTCGTAAATATCCGTGATAATCCCGTTCCCAAGCACCTGCTGGCTGTGGCAGATGAGTTCCGACTGTTCCACGTCATCCACCTCGAGCTCTTCCAGCTCCTTGCTCAGCACCAGCGGCCGCATCTGAAGCACGCAGAATTCCTTCAGCGCGCCCTGCGGCACCGTCAGATTCACGGCAAACTCCATTTCCACAGGCGTGCCCATACCCCAGGTGCCCATCTCCAGCAGTAAATTCAGGATATCCGGGAGCGGAAATATTTTATGCTTCAGTATCGGCGCAAAGGTAACCACGCGTTTGCCCGGACGCGAAATGCCGTCGTACACCGAGTCATTTTCCTGGGAATACGTTGATCCTGCGCAGAACAGCGTGCCGTCGGCCTCAGCTACGCTCAGGTGAAACTGCTGGGTCAACAGATCATGCGTCTCCACTACCGATTCGTCCAATTTATAATCCAGGTTCAGCGCGTAAAAATTCTGCTGGGCGTTTTTGATGGTCTCTTTTGTCGAAAAAAACTGCAGAAGATGACGCGGATACTTTGGACAAAAACGCACGGTATTGCCGCCATCCACTACCGTTTTACCCAATCCCAGCGCGATGGAAACGATACCGTCCGACGCTTTCTGCGGCGGCACGGGGTAAAAGTTATAGGACTTCGCCACACCCGCAAATTCCGGATAAAACCGGTTCTCATGGCGTGAGCCGACCATGCGCTGGATAATCACCGCCATTTTTTCTTCCTCCAGCCGGTAAGACGTCGCTTTCATGTAGGTTTTGGAGCTTTTATAGAACGTGGACGCATACACTCTTTTGATGCTGTTCAACAATTCCCGCAGGCGCACGTTTTTATCCGGATCGTTGTTCGGAATCATATAGGTTTCATAAACACCGGCAAACGGCTGATACTGCGAGTCCTCCAGCAGGCTGGAGGATCGTACGGCGAGCGGTTGACGGATAATATCTAGGAAATCGGATAATTTTTTAATAATATCTTCAGGGAATTTAGGCGCGTCGACAAATTTACGGGTAATGGCTTCATCGTCGTCGGTATTCATAGCAAAGTTGAACAGCTGATTGTCTTCCATAAAACGCTCAAAAACGTCGGTGCCAATGACCACCGCCGACGGTACGGATATCTCAACGCCCTCGAAACGGTTGCGTACGTTGTAGTTGTTGATGAGGATGTTCACAAATCCCAGACCGCGCGCTTTGCCTCCCAGCGAACCGCGTCCGATACGCGCGAAACTGTTCTTAAGATCAAACGTATCTTTATTAAAATCCGAAATTATGCCCCGCTTGCGCAGTTCCTGATAAAGCGACAGCGCATCCACAAGCAGTTTCCGCATCGCGTCCACGGATTCAAACTGCGAGGTTTTAAGCGGCCTTAATTTGCTGGCCAACCAGAATTCCGTGCGCGCTTTGAGCCAGTTGGAAAAGTGATTGCGTTTGGCGTGATACAGCAAGGTCTCGTCGGGAATGACTCGTAATTGTTCTTCGAGCGTTTTAAGATTGTTGGCCCGGCTGATTTCCCGGCCGTCATCCGGATTCCTGAATATAAAATCCCCGAAATGAAAATATCGTATCAGAAATTCGCGGAGTTCATGCAGCAGGCGCGGCGAACCTTTCTGAAGAAATCCCGCCCCGATTTCTCTCGCTTTTTCTGCACACTCCAGACTGCTGGACTGGAACAGCACCGGGATATCCGTATATCGCTCCCGAACTTTCTTCGCAAACAACAGCCCCGCTTCCGGATCTTTCTCCCCCTCCCTCATAAAACTAATGTCCGATATTATCCCCAGAATGTTTTCCTCATATTTTTCAAAATATTTCCATGCTTCGTCGTATGTGGTGCTTAAAAGAATTTTTGGACGCGTGCGCATCCGAAGAAACTTATGCGTCAGGTTCAGACTTTCTGAAATCAGCCGCTGGGACTGATTCATGATTTCGGTATATATTATCGGAAGATAGGTAGAATAAAATTTGACATTATCCTCGATGAGAATGATGGACTGTACGCCGACATTGTTCGTGTCGTTTTCTACATTCATCTTATCTTCAATGTACTTTATGATGGCGATCATCAGGCGGTAGTCGCCCTGCCAGATAAATATGCGGTCAAATATGGAGATATCGTAATTTTTTACAATTTCCTGGTGCTCCTGATTATCATAAGCCAGCAGAATAATCGGGGCCTTAACACCTTTCTCTCTCATGAGTTTCGCAAACTTGATGACGTGCATATCTTCAATGTGCAGCGAGGTGATGATAAGATCAAAATGATTATCCTCCTGCACTATTTCCAGCGCCTCGATGCCGCTCATAACGTGTGTAAATTCCGGAACGTGACTGAGATTCAGCCCCTGATATTCCTGCCGTATCAGATCGTATATCTGCCCGTCCTCTTCAAATAAATAGGAATCGTACAAACTGGACACCAGCAGAACTTCGCGAACTTTATATCGCATCAGTTTCTGGAATTTCTGAATGCGCGTGCTGTACCCTTCGCCCAGCCAGAATGTGTCGAAATCCCGGATATGCTGTTTTACGGTCTTCTCCATGATACCCCCGGAAATTGTTTTCGCCTTTTTGTTTTCTTTATGCAGATAAGCTGAAGCAAAATTTAACAAATTTAATTTTAATTACAAGGGCGTTAAAAAAAAGGCTGACCGCATGGTCAGCCTTTATTGGAAAAATCGTGTTAGGGGTTATATTATACCAGACCCTGATCCATCATCGCATTGGCAACTTTGAGGAATCCGGCAATGTTCGCGCCGTTGACGTAGTTTCCGGGCGTGCCGTATTCTTTAGAGGTTTCAAGGCAGGTATCATGGATGCTCTTCATGATCTGATGCAGCCGCATATCGACTTCCTCAGCCGGCCAGGCCAGACGCATGCTGTTCTGCGACATTTCAAGACCCGATGTGGCGACGCCGCCCGCATTGGAGGCTTTGCCCGGCGCGTACAGAATTTTCGCCGCGTCAAACACTTTGTAGCCTTCGATGGTTGTCGGCATGTTGGCGCCTTCACACACGCAGATACAGCCGTTCTTTACGAGTTCCTTGGCGTCGTCTTCGTTCAGTTCATTCTGGGTAGCGCACGGCAGAGCCACGTCCACTTTAACGCCCCACGGACGCTTTCCTGCGAAGTACTTGGCGCCTTTGAATTTATCCGCGTACGGCTTGACCATATCCTGATTGCTGGCCCGCAGTTCGAGCATATAATCAATCTTTTCGCCTTTGATGCCGTCTTCATCCAGCACGAAGCCGTCCGGGCCGGACAGCGTTACCACTTTGCCGCCAAGCTGGGTAACTTTAAGAGCCGCGCCCCAGGCAACATTGCCGAAACCGGAAATCGCAACGCGCATCCCCTGGAAGGATTTGCCTTTGGTCTTCAGCATTTCTTCGGCAAAATAGGTACAGCCAAAACCGGTCGCTTCCGGACGTATGAGGGAACCGCCCCAGTTCAGTCCTTTGCCGGTCAGCACGCCGGTGAATTCACGCGTCAAACGTTTGTATTGCCCGTAAAGGAAGCCTATCTCGCGTCCGCCCACGCCGATATCGCCGGCCGGTACGTCTATATCCGGACCGATGTGGCGGAATAATTCCGTCATGAAACTCTGGCAAAAACGCATCACTTCCGTATCGCTCTTGCCTTTGGGATCAAAATCCGACCCGCCTTTGCCGCCGCCCATCGGAAGCGTGGTCAGACTGTTCTTGAAAACCTGCTCAAACGCAAGGAATTTTAAAATGCCAAGCGTTACAGAGGGGTGGAAACGAAGCCCGCCTTTATAGGGACCTATCGCGCTGTTCATCTGAATACGGAACCCCCGGTTAATGTGAACCTCACCCTGATCATCCATCCAGGGAACGCGGAAAATAATGACACGTTCGGGTTCAACCATTCTCTCAAGAATTTTTGCCGTGCGATACTCGGGGTGTTTGCTGATTACCAGGTCCAGGGACTCGGCCACTTCCATAACGGCTTGATGAAACTCGGGTTCAGCCGGATTTTTGGCTTTCACCATTTCGACAATTTTCTGCGTGTATTCTGACATAACAACCTCTTATTTATATTAAAGTTAAGTAGCTTAAAAATATAAAATCTTTCAAACGTGAACAACTTCTCAAAATAATTGCCTTTTGTCAATGACAATAATCAGTATTTTAAATTTTACTTATATTCTTTAACACAACCCGGATCTTCCAGAACCATTAATCCGTTGCCCGCAAGGGCGGCCATTTCATCTTCGCCGGGATAAACAAAAACGGTTGCGATATGCTTCACGCGTTCCGTAATGGCTTCCACAACAGGTTTTCCGTAAGCAATGCCGCCGGTTATCAGTATGCCGTCTACTTGTCCTTTCAGCACGGTGGACATTGCGCCAATTTCCTTAGCCACTTGATAGGAAAGCGCGTCCTGAATCAGTTTGGCTTTTTCATCGCCCGCCGTAGCGCGTTTTTCCACTTCATAAGCGTCATTGGTGCCAAGGTAAGCCACATAACCGCCTTTACCGGTAACCATTTTCTTGATTTCTTCTTTCGTGTGTTTTCCGCTGAAGCAAAGTTCTATCATCTGCCCCATAGGCAGGGAGCCGCTGCGTTCGGGCGAGAACGGACCGTCGCCGTCAAGCGCCTGGTTGACATCCACCACTTTTCCGTTTTTATGCGCGCCGACGCTGATACCGCCGCCCAGATGCGCGACAATAAGATTGAGTTCTTCGTATTTTTTATTCTGCGTCTTGGCGTGCAGCCGGGCTATCGCCTTCTGATTCAACGCATGGAAAATTGAAATCCTCTCAAACAGCGGATGACCGGCCACACGCGCCAATTCTTCCAGCTCGTCCACCACCACCGGATCGGCGATAAAAGCGCGCGAACCCGGAATTTCTTTGGACAGATTGCTGGCAATCAGCGCGCCGAGATTGCTGGCGTGTTCTAATTTGGCGTGCTTCAGATCCTCCAGCATTTTTTCATTCACCTCATAAACACCCGCCGGAATCGGTTTCACCAGTCCGCCGCGGCCAACGATAATCTTTATTGATTCCAGGGATATTTTCGCCATGTTAAGTTCATTCAGGATTATTTTTTCACGGAATTCGTACTGATCCGTAATCTTCTTGAACGGCGCCAGTTCATCCGCGGTGTGCTTAATATTCTTAAGGAATATTTCCTTGTTGTTATTAAACACCGCGATTTTAGTAGACGTCGAACCGGGATTGATGGCCAGGATTAATCGCTCTTTCATGATCGTTTTCTCTCTAATTATTTTTTATAATTTTTTTACAATCAAATCCGTTACCGCGTTTTGCCCGGATTAAACCCGGGGCTGATAATTAATTTACTGCCGCGGCCATGACAATGCTGTTCAGCTTGGTTTCGTCGGAGTCGGCCCGTGAAGTCAGAACGATCGGCACCATAGCGCCGATAATCAGCGCGGCCGCTTTGGAATTAGCCAAAAAGCCGAGCGCTTTATATAAAATGTTAGCCGCTTCGATATCCGGCGCGAGAAGTAAATCGGCGTCGCCGGCCACTTCGCTGACAATACCTTTATGATGCACGCTTTCCATACTGATGGCGTTATCTAGTGCCAGAGGCCCGTCCACGATGCAGTTCTTGATCTGCTTACGGTTGCTCATTTTAGCCAGCATCGCCGCGTCCACTGTCACCGGCATATCGGGACTAACCGTCTCCACGGCCGCTAAGACGGCCACCTTCGGTTTTTCGACGCCGAGGCGTATCAGAAAATCCACAGAATTATTGATTACCATCAGCTTCTGTTTAACATCCAAAGTCACGTTCATGCCTGCGTCAGCCAGGCCAAGAATCTTGTGATATTTTTCAAGCTCAAAGATCGCTAAATGGGACAGCATATCGCCTTTGCGCAAACCCCATTCCTTGTTCAGCACCGCTTTAAGCAATGTCGCAGTTCCCAAATTGCCTTTCATCAAAATATCGGCTTCTTTGTCTCGCACCAGTTTAACCGCGCGCTCGGCAGCTTTTTCAACATCCGCTTCATGAATAAGCCTGAACTTCGAGATATCCGCCTTCACCTCATCGGCAATTTTCTTGATTTTTGTTTCATCGCCAACCAGAATCGGGTCAACCACATTTTCTTTATTGGCCTTTGATACCGCTTCCAAAACATTGTCATCCTGAGCCACGGCCACGGCCAGCCGCTTGTTTTGGGCCTTCTTCACTAATTCGTGAAGCTGAGACATTTTAGTTAACATCATTCCTCCGATATAAAATTTATTGGTTTCAGGTTGTGTTGGTACATATATCAAGGCAATCTAATAAAAAAAAAGGTTTTAATAAATAGTTTTTTAATTATTTTTCTGAAAATAACTTGTAAAAAGCCGGTTTTTTTATTTAATTAATTTAAAGAACTTGCGGCTGAATAAGGCATGAATAACATTGTTTTTATAAACGGAAAGATATATACCGGTAACGGCTCTGAGTGTGAGGCGCTGGCGGTAGCCGGAAACCGCGTCATTGAAACAGGAAGCAATAAAGAACTAAAAAATAAATACCCCGCTTTTAAGATAAGCGATCTTTCCGGTCATCGTGTCCTGCCGGCTTTTACGGATTCGCATCTGCATTTTCTCGCCTATTCTCTGAAATTGCAGCAGGTTGACCTCAGCGGACTAACCTCACTCCGCCAATGTCTGGACGCAATCGCATCATGCTTAAAGAATAAAAAACCGGGAGAATGGATTATCGGTCAGGGTTGGAACTATAATCTCTGGCCGGAAAACCGTTTGCCGACACGATATGATTTGGATACGATCGCTCCTGAAAATCCTGTGTGTCTCGAGTCACGTGATTATCATTCCACCTGGATTAACACGGCCGCGCTTCATAAAATAAATGCGGAACCACTGCACAGCCAACGCTACAAAGGAACCGTCATCGCCGACGCGCGCGGAGAGCCAACCGGCGTCTTCTGCGAAGAAGCCCGGGAACTCATCTGGAAAGCCATCCCCCAGCTCACAGAAACACAAAAAATCCAAGCGCTGCTGGCTGGAATGGAAACAGCCTACAGTAATGGCATCGCCTCGATTCATACAATGGAAAACCTTGAGGATTTCGGCCTCTATCAATCGGCGGTTTCCAAAGGGTTCCGGCTTCGGACGACCGTTTATTTGCCGGTAAGGAACCTGGAGGATATTATTTCCTCGCAAATTAAAAGCGGCTTCGGCAACGAGTGGCTCCGCTTCGGCGGCATTAAAATATTTATAGACGGATCGCTCGGCTCGCAAACCGCTCTGATGATGGACGCCTATGACAATCTTCCGACCGGCATGAAAGATTATAAAGGAACGGAAATTATTAATCAAAAAAACCTTAACGAAATTGTGATTAAAGCCACTGAAAATGAAATCGCCTGCGCCATCCACGCCATCGGTGACAAAGCCAATCACATGGCTCTCAATGCTCTTCAGATTGCGCGGGAAAGGTATCCGGCCAAATCGATAAAACACCGCATCGAACACGCACAGTTGGTTGCAGATAATGATAAAAAACGATTTAAGGACATCATTGCCTCCGTACAGCCGATACACATTCGCGAGGACATCGATTCCGCAAATAAATACTGGGGCAAGCGCTGCCGTAATGCTTATCCGTTGAAAAGTTTACTGCAATCCGGCGCCCGGATTATCTTCGGCTCAGACGCCCCGGTGGAAACCATGGATGTGTTTGAGGGTATTTATTCCGCGGTTCGCCGCAGCAAACGCAATGACCATACGCCCTGGTATCCTGAAGAAAGCATAGACACCCATACGGCCGTCATGGCTTATACGGTAAATCCCCCGCTGGCCGTCCACGGTGCAGAACATTTCGGCGCTCTTGTTCCGGATTCGTACTGTGATTTTGTGGTATTGTCTGATGATATTCTGAGCGGCGACACGGAATTAATCCCCAAAACTGTCGTTATCCAGCTAGTCATTGACGGAAAAACTGTTTTCAAGAAATAAACATCAGGTGTTAATTATGAAAAAACAAGCGGTTACTTTAAGCGTTGGGTTCATTATGTTCATTTCTGCTTTGGGTTATTTAGCTTTTACATCCAATTCCAAATTGAACTGGTATAAATTTGATGATGGTATGGCAAAGGCTAAAAAGGAAAAAAAACTTATTCTCGTGGATTTTTATACGGATTGGTGCGGTTATTGTAAAAAAATGGATGCAGAAACCTATTCCAATGAAAATGTTATCAAGTACCTGAATGAAAAATTTGTGCTCATCAAACTTAACCCTGAAAAAGACGGAAATTTAACTTTTAAAGGAACTTCCTATTCAGCTCAGGAATTTACCAGAGGCCTCGGCATTTCAGGATATCCATCCACGCTGTTTATAGAACCGAACGAAACCCTGATTACAATTGTACCCGGATATATAAAAACGGATGAATTTCTTAATATAATTGAGTTTATCGGAGAAAAAGCCTATAATAACCAGAAATATGATGATTTTCTGAAGAATAGAAAAACACGGTAATACGTGTCGGTTTGATAGTAATCGATGATATCCTTAAAAAAGATTTTTTGTATAGCCCGCTGGGAATTTATCCAAAAAATCCGTTCAAAAGGTTTTATTTTTTCACTGGTTCTTACAGCATTCCTTTTTTACCTGATTAATTATGTTTTTTCTTTTCAAAATGAGTCCAAACTACGTCGTTTAATAGTTGGATTTGCAGACCTTTCAGGTACAAATCCAGACAAAGCATGGATGTCCGACCCGGATATCGCTGACAAAATTATTTTTATTGAATTTCCTGATCAAAATTATGAACGGATAAACGCCTCTGCTCATGAATTTATTGAAAAAAATCAGTTCGACGGTTTTATTTTATTGGATATTAAAAAATCGGAACATAATTACATTAAGCTGTTTTTTCGGGATGACTTAGATAAATTTACTATTGAGTATATTAAGCTTTTTTTAAAAGAAAAATTAAATTTTACGAATAAAAACACTAAAAATATTCAAATTTTTCCCCAAAAAACTATCTTTTACGAAGAAAAAATTATAATTGCCGAACAAAGAAAAAACTTATTACATATAAGTGGTTTCTTACTGACAATTATTATTTTTTCATCGGTCTTTCAGTCAGGAAATTTCTTTCTCAGAAGCATTACGGAAGAACGAGCGGACCGCACGTTAGAAATGTTGCTTTCTTCCGTTAAGCCGGCTGAATTGCTTGCGGGAAAATTTATGGGAATCGGTTTAGTTGGATGGTGTCAAACGGTTTTATGGGTAGCGCTTCTCGTTTTATTCGCTCCACAAATCATCCATTTTTCGATAATCACAATAATTGTTTTTTTTCTGTACTTTTTTACCGGATATTCTTTTTACGCGGGCTTTTATATGTTTATCGCGGTAAAAACAGCTTCCGAGCATAATTTGCAATTTATTCAGCAATTGGTTTCCTTTCTCGGACTGCTTCCGCTGGCTTTGTCTTTTCTGGTTCTGGCAGAAGTGGAATCAGCGTGGTTATATTTACTGGCTTACATACCTTTTTTAACCCCGGTATTATCAGTAATGCTTTTTAGTGTAGAATCGTTTCCGGTAATTCATATAATTGGAACGGTAACGATTTCAATTTGTTTTACACTAATAATCTTTCATATAGCCGGCCTGGCGCTCAAAAAGCAAAACCTTATCCGAACTGCTTTTTCAGAATAAAAAAACCCGGCACAAACCGGGTTTTGTATTTACTTCAGGAAGCTTAGCAGGATACCCGCCGCAACGGCACTGCCTATCACGCCGGCCACATTAGGCGCCATCGCGTGCATCAGCAAATGATTAGACGGATCGTATTTCTGGCCTATGATCTGAGAAACACGCGCGCTGTCCGGAACCGCGCTGACTCCGGCATTACCTATCAGCGGATTGATCTTATTCTCAGGTTTTAAAAAGAGGTTCATAAATTTAGCAAATAATACGCCGCCGGTAGTCGCCACAATAAAAGATAATGCGCCCAACCCGAATATCAGCACGGATTTAGGCGTTAAAAACGTACTGGCCTGTGTGGACGCACCAACGGTTACGCCGATTAAAATAGTAACTATGTCTATCAGTGAATGCGATGCGGTTTCAGCCAGGCGTTTGGTTACACCGCTTTCCTTCAGCAGATTTCCAAAAAATAACATGCCCAAAAGCGGCATCGCGCTGGGAGATATAAAGGTCGTAAACAGCAAACCTACTATCGGAAATATAATCTTTTCAGTCCGCGTAACCATCCGCGGCGGCTTCATGCGAATCAGGCGTTCTTTCTTGGTTGTCAGCAACTTCATGATGGGCGGCTGTATAACCGGCACCAGCGCCATGTATGAGTAAGCGGATATGGCAATGGCCCCGATAAGATCCGGAGCAAGCCGCGATGAAAGGAATATAGCCGTCGGTCCGTCTGCGCCGCCGATAATGCCGATAGCCCCGGCTTCCTGAGGAGTAAATCCGAGTGATATGGCCAGCATCAAAGCCCCAAATATACCCATCTGAGCCGCAGCCCCGAGCAAAATTAGCTTCGGATTGGATAACAGCGTCGAAAAATCAAGCATCGCTCCGATTCCCAGAAATATCAGCGGCGGATAAATTCCTTTGAGTACCCCAAAATGGAGATAATTCATAACACTGCCGGTTTCATAAATGCCGACCTGCAGACCCTGATTCTCAAAAAACGGTACATTCCCGATTAAAATACCAAACCCAATCGGTACCAGCAAAAGTGGTTCATATTCTTTTTTAATGGCCAGAAAGATAAAAATCAATCCGACCAGGATCATAACCAAATGACCCCAGGTAAAATTCGAAAAACTGGTATATTCAAAAAATTTCTGTAGTCCTTCCATATCAGTCTCCGATCTCGATTAAAATACCGCCTTCGAGAACAGAATCCCCCGGTTTAACCTTCACGGAAACCACCCGGCCTTCTTTGTCGGAATTGATGTTATTCTCCATCTTCATAGCCTCCAGTATCAGCAGCCGGTCGCCCACTTTAACCGTATCGCCTTCTTTTACCTGTACCGAAATTACGGTTCCCGGCAGAGGTGACTTGACAATGCCGCTGCCTTTCTTTTCATGAGGCGGACTGGTCTTAGCGATGGACTTGTCCGATTCGGTGGATGGCTCGATATGAGCCCTTTTAAGAACAGGCGTTTTTGATGCCTGAACGGTCTTTTCAATCTCCACATCATATCGACTTCCATTCACCTCGATATGAGCGACGTTATCCTCAATCTTTAGTATCTCTACATCATACTTATTACCCTGGATGGTAAATTTGAATTTTTTCATGGTACTCTCGGATTTATATGGCTCGTGGATTTTTTCTTAAACCGTAGATTTTTGAATTCCACGGCGAATAATTCTTGGATATTTTTTTAATGGTTATCACGGTATTTTCAATATCATGAATTTCGGAAAAATGCAGGTGCAAAGCCATGCCGATGGCGGCGGTTGTTTCGGCGGGAATGCTCATATCTTTTTTTATGGGAACCCCGGTTTGAGCTACGACTGATAAACGAAACCGTCTTTTTGCCGCCCAGTTTATCATTTTGGTTGTCAGGACAAACATAATATAAAGAAGCAACAGGGCTGTAAAAACCACACCCAGACCAATCAACATGATAACAATACTGTTCCCGTTTCCGTTACAGTCCACATTCACAATAGCCGACGGATCAAACCGTAGTTGTGCCGCAGCGGCTGAAACGGAATCCGGTACGGCGCGTGTTGTATCGGCAATCAGGGCAAGGGTCGTTTTCATTTCCATGAATGCCTCCTACAGCGGTATGTTCGAATGTTTCTTGGGCGGATTCGTGTCCTTTTTAGTGGACAGCGACTGCAGCGCGCGGATAATACGGAACCGGGTGTTGCGCGGCTCTATCACATCGTCAATGTAACCGAATTTCGCTGCCACATAAGGATTGGCAAATTTATTGCGGTATTCTTCTTCCTTTTTCTGCAAAAATAACGCGCGTTCGTGCTCATCGGTAATCGCCTGCGTTTCTTTCTGATGCAGTATTTCTACGGCGCCTCTGGGTCCCATCACCGCGATTTCGGCCGTAGGCCAGGCGTAATTAATGTCGCCCCGCAGATGCTTGGAACTCATCACATCATAAGCCCCGCCGTAAGCTTTCCGGAGAATCACGGTTACTTTTGGTACGGTGGCCTCGCCGTAAGCGAAAAGCAGCTTGGCGCCGTGAACGATAATGCCGCCGTATTCCTGCGCGGTCCCCGGAAGAAACCCTGGAACGTCTACTAAAGTTACTAATGGAATATTGAAGGCGTCGCAGAAACGCACAAACCGCGCAGCTTTGCGGGAGGAATTGATATCCAGAACCCCGGCCAGATAATTCGGCTGATTGGCCACCAAACCGACCGACATACCGTTGAAGCGCGCAAATCCGGTAATGATATTCGGCGCGTACACACTCTGCACCTCGAGAAATTCTTCGTTGTCCACAATAGCATGTATCACGTCTTTCATGTCGTACGGTTTGCTCGGATTATCGGGAATAATCGTATTCAGTGATTCTTCCAGCCGGTCAATCGGGTCGTCGCAGGATTTCATCGGCGGCTCCTCCAAATTATTCTGCGGCAGAAAACTGATTAGCTTGCGGATCAGCGCGATGCCTTCTTCCTCGTTTTCTGAAATAAAATGACACACGCCGGATTTGGAACCGTGCACAAATGCGCCGCCCAGTTCTTCCTCGGATACGACTTCGCCGGTTACCGTTTTCACCACTTTAGGCCCGGTTACAAACATATAGCTGGTATTCTTGGACATTATCGTAAAATCCGTCAATGCCGGCGAATACACCGCCCCGCCGGCGCAGGGACCAAATATCGCCGAAATCTGCGGTATCATGCCGGATGCCAGAATGTTGCGCTCAAAGATGTCCGCATACCCGCCGAGACTTTTCACGCCTTCCTGGATACGCGCCCCGCCGCTGTCGTTGATGCCGATTACCGGCGCGCCAACCTTCATCGCCATATCCATTATCTTGCATATTTTGGCCGCAAACATTTCCGACAAAGAACCGCCGAATACGGTAAAATCTTGCGAAAACACATAGACCAGTCGCCCGTCAATTGTTCCATAGCCCGTTACCACGCCATCGGAAAGATAGGTCTGTTCGTCCAGGCCGAAATCAATACAGCGGTGAGAAACAAACATATCAAACTCTTCGAAGCTGCCTTCATCAAGAAGCAGATCGATACGCTCGCGCGCCGTGAGTTTACCTTTTTTATGCTGTGACTCGATACGTTTCAATCCACCGCCTAGCCGGGCTTGCTGCCTCAGCTCCAGTAATTCCTTAATGCGTTCTTCGATTATCATATATTCTCCAGAGTGACGTGATTAGGGATGATTATTCTTCGCATAATTCCATCAAAACGCTTTGCGTGGATTTGGGGTGGAGAAAGGCGATGTTCAAACCCTCGGCACCCTTACGCGGCTCCTTGTCAATAAGCTGTACGCCTTTGCTTTCCATCTCTTTCAGGCCGGCGCTTAATCCCTTTACACAAAACGCAAGATGGTGAACGCCTTCGCCTTTTTTCTCGATGAATTTGGCTATAGGTCCGTCCGGTGCGGTGGACTCCAGCAATTCAATTTTTGTCTGTCCGATTTTAAAAAAAGCCGTTTTCACTTTCTGGTCTTTAACCTCTTCAATTAAATAACATTTTAATCCAAGCATATTTTCATAAAAAGGAATGGCTGAATTTAAATCTTTTACGGCAATTCCAATATGTTCTATGTGTGAAATATCCATGATACGGCTCCTTGGTTTTTATGCTGTATTGAAATATTTTAATACTGGTGGTATAATAAATATGTCACCGTGAACAAACAATGATAAAAATCATATATCATAATTAAATATATCTAATTTTAAATAGATGTTTTTTATGATAAATTTTAAAGAATAAAAAAAAGAATTTCGTCAGATTTCCTTAACTGAATCTTGACTTTTGATTATTATTTGCTTAGATTTCCCGCCCAAAATGTATATAACTATAAATTAAAATAAATGGAGCCATTGTGAAACGTACGTATCAACCCAGCAACAGAAAAAGAAAAAACAAACACGGTTTCCGTGAACGGATGAAAACCAAAGGCGGAAAAAGGGTGTTAGCCGCTCGTCGTGCCAAAGGCCGGAAGAAATTAACGGTCAGCGATGAGCTTTAACCGGAAGGAAAATTTTTCTTTTTTCGGCAAAGGCTTCTTTCAGAAAAAGGGGAAGAAGCCTTTGTCGCTTTTTTGGCCCTTCCGCATTCCGGCATTATTGTTTATACTTCTGATTAAAATATACCGGCTGACGCTTTCCAGAATTTTACCAACCAGTTGCCGTTTTTATCCTTCCTGTTCGCAATACGCTTTGGAGGCATTCAGTCACTACGGTTTTTTCAGGGCTTTTTGGATGTCAGTTAAACGGATTCTTAAATGTCATCCCTTTCATCCCGGCGGTTACGACCCCGTCATTCATCAAAACCAATCTGATTAACCTACAACGGATAAGGAGTTACCGATGGACAAGAAATCTGTCCTTGCCATAATCATTATAGCATTAATCATTATTTTATGGCCTGCCTATAACTCGTTGATATCTCCGCCTCCGGTCAAAGCGCCTAAATTGATTGATACAGTCACCGTAAAAAAAGACACGGTGGTTAAACAGGAAATCAAGACGACTCCGGTTTTAGCAAAAAAAGCCGACTCGGTTAAAACCGCTTTAGCTTCTGCGCCTTCCTTTTGGAAAGACAACCCGGAAAAAACCATCACAATAAATAACACGCTGTATCAGGCAAAATTATCGGGCAAAGGCGGCGGAACAATAAAGGATTGGCGCATTACTTCTTATAAAGACTACACGGGAAATGATGTTAATTTTATTGACGGAAATAAAAATATCAACATTTCTTTCAAATACCGCGGACAACTGGTAAATCTAAATACCGCTAATTTTAACTTCGACACCTCAGATACATTAATTGATCTCACCGCCCTCCCTAGCCGAACATTGACATCCACTCTGAATTTTGATACGGATAAAAAAATTGTAATTACTTACACATTTTATCATAACGAATATCATTTTGATTACAGCGTTTCTTTCCTGAATTTCGGCGACGACATCACTAATAATGAATACAAACTCGAATGGGTCAGCGGTCTCAGGACAACCGAAAAAAATATTACCGAAGATCTGACTTATTTTATGACATACGCTCTACTGGGTGATGAAAAGGAAGAATTTGACATCGGTAACTCATCAGGAGGGGAAACCTCATATACCGGCAAAACACGCTGGGTTGCATCACGTACTAAATATTTTGTCCTGTTCATTATCCCGCAGGAAAAGGATGGGGAGGGTTGTTCTTTCACAGGCACAGGAAAAACTGAAGGCGGCCTGCATATACGTAAAGACTATCAGCTTTCTTTAAATATGAAATTTGAACCGGAAAAGAAAGATGCTTATCGTTTTTACATTGGCCCGACTGAATATACCCGACTAAACAATTATGATGAAAACCTCGCGGTTATCCTCGAATGGGGGTGGGCTATTTTCAGGCCGCTCACCAAAGGCATTAACTATACTTTTAAATTTTTATACGAGTATATACCCAATTATGGCTGGGTCATTCTCATTTTCACATTGTTTGTAAAAATCCTGCTATATCCCCTTACGCACAAATCTTATGTCGGCATGCAGAAAATGAAGGAGGTCATGCCCCGACAGAAAGAAATACAGAAAAAATATAAAAACGATCCTGCAAAGATGCAGCAGGAAATGATGAAATTGTATAAGGAAATCGGTTACAATCCATTTTCCGGTTGCTTGCCTCTGCTTATTCAGTTGCCTATCCTTTTTCCGATTTACCAGGTATTCCGTATTTCTATTGACCTACGTCAGGCGCCATTTATTGGATGGATTCATGATTTATCAGTTCCGGATACAGTAGCCGTCCTTCATACTGGTTTGCCGTTAATCGGTGACTTTAATGTTAATCCACTGCCGATTATTATGACGATACTCACTTTTGTCCAGCAGAAAATCGCGCCCATGACTCCGATAGGCGATGCCACCGATCCCGCTCAAAAATTCAATCAGAAATTTATGCTTTATGGCATGCCAATTTTGTTCTTTTTCCTGTTTAACAATTTTTCATCCGGTCTGGTTTTATACTGGACGGTTTTCAACCTGCTAACCATGCTTCAGCAATACATGATGTCTAAACATCTCATTAAATAAAATCGGGTTTCGGAGGTAAAAAATGAAAAGAGTCATGTCTTGCTATTTACAGACATGGCTCTTATTTTATCAGTAGCCGACAATCAATGAGTATTGATAACAACATTCTAAATGAAACCATAGCCGCCATCTCCACTCCTCCCGGAACCGGAGCAATCGGTATCGTTCGAATTACAGGCCGGGATGCTCTGGCAATAACTGAAAAAATCTTCAAAGGCGCAAAAAAAGTTTCTGAAATCAGCACACACTCGGTTGAATTTGGTAAAATCATAAATCCACAAAACAATGAAATCATTGATGTCGTCCTTGTAAGTGTCATGCATAGTCCCAGGACATATACCGGGTTTGACACGGTAGAAATAAATTGCCACGGCGGCGTAATGACGACAAAAAAAATTCTTGAGCTTGCGCTTCAAAACGGCGCCCGGATGGCCGAGCCTGGCGAGTTTACTAAACTGGCTTTTCTGAACGGAAAGATTGATTTATCCCAGGTGGAAGCCGTGGCCGATTTGATTCATGCCAAAACCGAAACCGCCCGGCGCTCATCATTAAACCAATTTCTCGGCAACTTATCCTCGGAGGTCAAATGTCTAAGAGGCGATTTACTGCAATTGTGTACCTTGCTGGAATTGGATGTGGATTTCGGTGAAGAACACCTCATTCATATAGACACCGAAATAATAAACCAAAAAATTGAAACCGTTATTAAACGCATTCATGAACTTTTATCTACCTATAATGTCGGACACCTTTTAAGAGATGGCGCTAAAGTGGCAATTGTAGGTAAACCCAACGTGGGTAAATCCAGCTTGTTAAATGCCCTTCTAAAGAAAGAGCGCGCCATCGTCAGTGAAACACCTGGGACCACGCGCGATTTTATCGAGGAATCAATCGATATTAACGGAATTCCTTTTACGTTTGTTGATACAGCCGGACTTCGGTATTCTGAGGACCGCATCGAAAAAATGGGCATGAATAACACCATAGACTTGATGCAAAGCAGTGATCTTGTCCTAATGATGATTGACCGTTCAAAACCCTTGGATGATGACGACAAAAAAATACTTAAAATCATTCTCGATTACCATCGGGATAATCCTGCTAAGAAAATGATTATCGTTCAAAATAAAACTGACTTGGGTGATTCGAGTGAAACATACCCCCTACTGGATGAGTTTACTTCAGTTAGAATATCTGTAAAAACAAGATATGGTCTTGATAAATTAAAGGATACAATAAGCAGACATTTTGAATATCATATTTCACCGGAATCTCCTGTAATAACCAAATTGCGTCATAAAATTTCACTGGAAAAAAGTCTTGAATTTTTAAATTCAGCTCAGAGAAGTTTAAATCAAAGAATTTCCTACGAATACATATCTTTTGATATTAGAAACACCATAAGCTCACTTAATGAAATAATTGGAACAATAACCTCAGAGGATATTTTAAAATCAATTTTCTCAAGTTTCTGTATCGGGAAGTAAAATAATGGTTTTTTGTAAAATAGTATCAAATGACCCCATGAGGGGTTAAGGATTTGAAAAAATATAAGTTAA
>CAZSRX010000028.1:0-1648 GCA_964609675.1 uncultured Bacteroidota bacterium
ATAACACCAAAAGGCCTAAGGAGCCGGCAACAAGCAGCATCGTCAGAAATCCCTTTGTATTCTGAAGTTGTTTAAAATTTCTCAGGTTTTCGCTATGTACTACCCGGTCCAGCGGTATATAAACCTGTGTGCCGTTCATTGTTTTTCCGGATATGAAAAGGCCTTCATCATAATAGAATCCGCCCGGTGACTTAAAAATTACGGTTTGTCCGGATCTGGAATCCATAGAATCAATAGCGGTCAGACGGTCTGGTTTGGGTATCCGCTGCCGACTTTCATCATAAAGACAGTATGTGGAATCATAGACGATGGCAACAAATTCAAAATTTTCTTTTTTTCCGAAAATGATGTTTTTCATAGTTACCAGATGCGCGCCGGGATAATCAAAATCGAAGCGCTCGCCTGTCAGCAGTTCACAATTGACAATCACGCCTTTGCCGGAAGCTACTTTACTGCCTTCATAAGTGGAAAGACGCGGGGTGGTAGCGCAACTGGCAATGAGAAACGAAAGAAGGATCAGACGAAATGGTTTCATGATACAGCCCTCCTATTGGATATTGTCGATGTATTTAATCGCTATGCCCGTGAAAACCGGCGCGGTATATTTTTCCGGTTTTTCCCCTCCGAAAACGTCCAGGATGGATCCGCGCTCCCGGGTCAAAAAATCCTTACTTAATCCAATAACGGCGTCGGCGCCGAGTTCTTGCGCTTTAGTTTTGATTTTAGACAAAATGAAATTCATGTCATCAAACTGCGCACCTTTGACTTCGATAATAGCATATTCCAGATGCGGTCGCTGGGGTTTATTACTGCCGAAATACAATTCGACTTCGTTTTGATGGGGTTTAAAGGAATACGATTTGAGATAGGCGACATCCAACTGATGCGTATAACCGTAGGTGCAACCCATCAGAAAAAGGAAGGACAACACAACTATTGGTTTTTTTGTTTTCATGGCAAATATCTTATAAATTTTTTATTGTTAAGTAAGAGCAAGATCTGTGCCCGTAGTATTGTTAACAAAAACAATAAACGAAATTGAGTTTATCCCTGTTCAATTTTCACACTGTGATTTTAATAATCGGGCAGTAAATATATTGAAAAAAAAGATTGAAAATATTGTACTCTTGGTATCCATATATATTATGAAGCCTGCTTTACCATGCATAGTATTTGTTTCGGGAATGGTAGGGGGTGTTTTATTATTCGACTCTTTTTGCTCTCGCGTTAAAACACAGGAAGGAAGTGAGGATACAGCAATAATATGAAAAACCAAAAAGCGATATCAACCAGGCGGCCGGCTGAAAGTGCGACCTGGGGCAGACGGTTGTTGAAAGGGGTACAGGATTTCTCCCTCCCTGCGGTCGGTCGAAATGACAGTGGGGAGGGCGGTCGGTCGAAAGGACAATGGAGAGTGGTCGGAAAGACAATTGGGGAAAAAAGAGCACCGCTGTCATTTCGACGGCAGATTATCGTTGCAATCAATGACGATTCACCGCTATCCTGCATTAACGCATCGCCGGAGAAATCCTGTATCCGGGGAAAGGGTATAATGAGGTGGGTTGTAGGGGTACAGGATTTCTCCCTCCCTTTGGTCGGTCGAAATGACAGTAGGGGGGGCGGTCGGTCGAAATGACAGTGGGGAGGG
>CAZSRX010000028.1:1748-58192 GCA_964609675.1 uncultured Bacteroidota bacterium
GCGGTCGGTCGAAATGACAGTGGGGAGGGCGGTCGGTCGAAAGGACAATGGAGAGTGGTCGGAAAGACAATTGGGGAAAAAAGAGCACCGCTGTCATTTCGACGGCAGATTATCGTTGCAATCAATGACGATTCACCGCTATCCTGCATTAACGTATCGCCGGAGAAATCCTGTATCCGGGGAAAGGCTATAATGAGGTGGGTTGTAGGGGTACAGGATTTCTCCCTCCCTGCGGTCGGTCGAAATGACAGTAGGGGGGGCGGTCGGTCGAAATGACAGTGGGGAGGGCGGTCGGTCGAAAGGACAATGGAGAGTGGTCGGAAAGACAATTGGGGAAAAAAGAGCACCGCTGTCATTTCGACGGCAGATTATCGTTGCAATCAATGACGATTCACCGCTATCCTGCATTAACGCATCGCCGGAGAAATCCTGTACCACCAAACACCAAGGGCGTTTACAAAGGAGCGATTTAATATTACAAGCCCCTTTTGCGCCGATTGACCGGATACGGGTTATTTCTTAAAACTCTCCAATGTTTTCACGAGGTCATCGTAAGGTACGCCTTCTTCCTTCGCCAGTTTGATAGCCATTTCTTCCTGTTCGATGGCTTCCGCTTTTTTGCCCAGTTTGAACAGAAGCGAAGCATACGTATCCGTATTATGGGATTTTTTATTCAGTTCTACCGAACGCTTAGCCCATTGAAGCGCTTTTTCAAGTAAGGTTTTGTCATTAATGTTTTCATAGAATTCGTAGGCGACATTATTTAGATAATCCGCGTCGTTCATTTTGTATTTTTCCACCAATGGGACAACAGCCGGTCCGTAATTTTTATAGTCCTTGTTCTTTTTGTAATACGTTGCGGTAACATCCAGCATCCATTCATCTTTGCGGGCGAATTTCACGTTTTCATTCTTTTTTCGGATGGCGGCAAGGGCCTGGCCGGTGGTATCCCTGTAAATAGTCATCATGGCGTCCCGTAGCAGGACATTGTATATTTTGCCGTTAACTGAATCGGCCGTGTATTTTCCGGCAAATTCATCCTGATGGCTCAGCAGATACAGGAAAGCCGGGCTGGCGGGATCATTTTCAAAATTGTACATAATGTTCCAGTTGATGCGTTCCGAAAGCGCGGATTCCTTCTGCGTCTTAAAATACTCGTTCTTAACGTCATCCGTGTTCGCGCAACCCCGTTCCAGGGCATTCAGATATCCTTGCAGGAATTGTCCGTCACGATTGCCGGCGTCGTATTTTTTCTGATAGCCAATAAGTTGTTTGTCCGGATCCAGAGCGTCCCGGCCTGCCTCAATGAAGGCGTCCGGAGGCATATACCCGCAACTGCGGTGCACTAATTCGCCGTCACTGTTAATAAATAAGAAGGTCGGGAAAGCCCATACACGGTATTGCTTCGCCAGATCCTTTCCTTCTCCTTTTTCCATATCGAATTTGGTGTTGATGAAATTCTTATTGAAAAATGCGGCCACGGTGCTGTCCGTGAAGACCTTAGCGGCCATCATCTTGCACGGTCCGCACCATTCGGTATAGGCGTCCATGAAGATGATTTTCTTTTCTTTCTTCGCCAGCGCCTTGACTTCTTCCCAGGTTTGGTGAACGAATTTGATTTCTTTCTCCTCGGGCGCTTTGGTACAGGTGACAATGGCGGCCATCATGCCCAGGGCAATAAACACTTTCACGGTCAGGCTTTTCATAAACAATGCTCCGTTGGTTTCAGGTGTGGTAAAACAGGTTAAATCAAATAATAAAAAAAATAATAAAAAGCCATAATTATTTTAGATACAATCTGTTTTGAAACAGTTGTCCTGCTGCATCATAGTGTGCATTAGAAGGTGATTGATGCGTTGCTTATTTGTAGATAATATTATCGATTGAAATAACGGGACTATTCCACTCCAACATCGCATTAATCCGTTTTACGGATTTGAAATATTTAAAATCGCCGACCGTAATTTCCCGTTCATGGATTACGCCCTTATCCAGTAAATACGCGCGATAGGTGCCTTTTAATAACGGTGTTGACGGCGTGAACCACATAGTTCCGTCATAAAAAACCAGATTGGCATAGGAGGCGTCGGTGACGTATCCGTTTTTAACGATGATAATGTCATCGGCGCGGAGGTCTTGTTTCAATGCATCCAGAGCGCGGCGGTCAGCGTATTTATAGGCGTAATCGATCGCATCATTATAAATGATCTGCAAAGATCGGACGATGGTTGGTGCGTAGGGTTCCAATGTAATGGATTCGATTTCCCGGCTGTAAATTATACGGCATCGGACAACGCGCGGCTGTAAACTCTCCGGGATAGGAATCAAGTCCTTCAGATTAATCGTATCCTGTGTTTTAAAAAAACGCCTTCGGGTTTCATTCAGACGTAAGTTATGATAGGACAGATTGGATGCCACGCCGTTTTGAATGCGTATCGTCTCAAGAAAGCGGGACATAGATTTTATCCAGTAGTTCCTGATATTCTTTTTCCGGGTCGCTGAAAGCCGTGATGCCGCCGCCGCTTTTGTAATAATATCCGTCGTGTGTCTGTTCGATATACCGTATCATGACGCCGGCATCGAGGCTTTGGCCGTCGAAAATACCGGCCACGCCGGTATAGAACCCGCGTAGATATTCCTCGGTGCTCAAGATGATCTCGACGGTGCGGGTTTTCGGCGCGCCGCTTACCGAGCCTGCGGGCAACATCGTAAGGAGTATATCGCCGAGATGATGGTTCCAGTATTCGTCGAGTTCGCCGGTAATTTCGGAACTAACCTGCAGAAGCGTTTTGTTGCTGGTGCGCAGGGTATCGATATATCGGTAGCGGGTTACGCGCACACGGGCTGACACCATGCTAAGGTCATTACGGATCAGGTCGACGATGGTGGCATGTTCGGCGGTTTCTTTGGGATCGTTCAGAATCGCCTGCGCGGCATCGGGCAGAGCGGCATCTATTGTGCCTTTCATCGGATACGAAGTAATGATACGGTCGGCAATCTGTATAAATATTTCCGGTGAGAATACCACGCAGCGGTCCTTGAGGTATAATTTATATTTAGCTGCGCTCTGGTAGAAAACGTCCCGCAGCGTCGCGTTCATGTCCACGCGGGTAGGCATAGTGAGGTTCAGCAGATACGTGTCGCCGCGGACAATGTGTTCCCGCACTTTCATGAATTTCTGCCGGTAAATTTCGTACGGCAGTGGATGCGGCGTCAGCATAACCGGTTCATCAGCAGAATGACATGCGCCGGCGTTTGTCCGACCGTTTATGTCAAAGAGGATTAAGTCCGGATCGATCTCATCCAGCGGTTTGATGACGGGATGGCGGCACTCAAAATCAATGGCGAACAGAAACGGTATGCGTAACGTCCCGTAATAGTTCATCGTATTTATTAGTGTGATTTTATCCATAATTTTACTATATTGAGCTATGGTTTCAAAAAATATTTTAATTATCGACAACCGCGATTCGTTCACGCATAATCTGGTTCAATTGGTGAACGAAGCGGCGACGGTTTCCTGCCGCGTCATCCCGTCGGACGACTTGTACCGCCATTCGCTGGATGCGTTCGACAAAATCCTGATTTCGCCGGGTCCCGGCCTGCCGTCGGAGCATACCTACCTGAATAAGGTAATAAAAATATATTCAAAAACCAAGCCGATACTTGGAATCTGTCTTGGCCATCAGGCCATTGCGGAATACTATGGTGGCACGCTGTATAACCTGAATCCCGTCCGCCACGGGTACAAGCAGCGAATTCAGGTGCTGGATCCGACGGATTATCTGTTCAACGGCATTCCGCCGGTATTTGAGGCCGGCTTGTATCATTCGTGGGCGGTGAACCGAAACGACTTGCCCGCATCGATAAAGATTACGGCAATCGACACGGAAGGCGTTATCATGGGTATCAGCCACCACCGCGATGACGTGCGCGGCCTGCAGTTTCATCCGGAATCCATTCTCACCCCCGCCGGCCGGATCCTTATTGCTAACTGGCTGAAACATTAATCGCTTGAATTTTTAGAATATTTTTTTATTTTTGGCGTTCGTGATAAACGAAAATGAAAATGAGAAAATGAAAATGAAAGGTGCTTATGTCTAAACTGTCATTGATTCTCGGCCCGATGCGGATGCCGTTTCTGATTCTTACGCCGGCCTGTGTCCTGCTCGGATTAGGAACCGCGCTCTGGACGAAAGGCACGGTAGACTGGTTTTACTTTACCTTGGCCATGATTGGCGCGGTGGCTTCGCATATCAGCGTCAACGCCTATAACGAATATTTCGATTTCAAAACCGGACTTGATTTCCGTACCCAGCGAACGCCCTTCAGCGGCGGCAGCGGAACGCTGCCGGCCAATCCCGGCATGGCCGGCGCGGCGTTATGGACGGCCACGATTACGCTGTTTATCACGGCAGGCATTGGTATTTATTTTCTGTATGTGTGGGGGTGGGCCTTACTGCCGCTCGGCCTCATCGGCGTCCTTCTTCTTTTTGCTTACACGAAATGGCTTGTTTATAATCCATGGGCCTGCCTGATCGCGCCGGGACTGGGTTTCGGAACGCTGATGGTCACGGGTACGCATTTTGTCCTGACCGGCGAATATTCCGCGACAGCGATTCTGGCATCGTTTATTCAGTTTTTCCTCGTCAGCAATTTACTGTTACTTAATCAGTTTCCTGACGTAGAGGCGGACCGCAGTGTGGGCAAAAGGCCCGTGACGGTTTTATTCGGCGGCAAAACCAGCAGTTTAATTTATGCCGCGTTCCTGATTTTAGCATACGTCGTGATCGGCCTCGGGGTCGCGCTGGGTTATTTGCCCGTGTATAGCCTGCTGGGGCTCGCGACTTTGTTGCTGGCGGTGCCGGCCATGATCGGCGCGTACCGGTATTACAATAACATTCCGAAACTGATACCCTTCATGGGATTTAACGTAATCATCAACATCGCCACGCCGGTGCTGGTGGCTGTCGGGCTGATGATAGCCGGACGGAGCGCATGAAAATTCATGTGCTGAAACGGCAACAGATCCTAAAAACAGACCTTCAGACGGCATGGGAATTTTTTACATCGCCGTTGAATTTAAATGCCATCACGCCGCCGGATCTTAAATTTCGCTTTCTGTCTGCCGCCTCCGGCCAGGCTTTTGAAGGCCAAATCATCGTTTACCGCATCCGGATTCTGCCGCTGGTTTTCGTTACATGGGTTACGGAAATCCGGCAGGTAGATCCGCTACGCTCATTCACAGACGAACAGCGATTCGGGCCTTATAAATTCTGGCATCACCGGCACCGGTTTACGGACAACAGCTCATCGGTGGTCATGGAGGATGAAGTGCATTATGCCGTTGGATACGGGCTGATCGGCGCGCTGGTGCATCGTTTTTTTATACGCCAGAAGCTTCAGGCGATATTTGATTACCGCCAGCGGGTACTCGAGGAAAAATTCAATCGGCATTGAAAGAAGCGGCATCAGGGATTTTCGTGACCGACCGCTTCCGATATATTCTTAAAACCTTTTTCGTTGAGCAGGCGCAGCAACCGTGTATTGATTTTACGGCAAATGAACGGGCCCTCGTAAACCAATCCCGTATAAATCTGCACCAGCGAGGCCCCGGCCGCAATCTTCTCGAAAGCGTCTTCGCCGGTTTGTATCCCGCCGGCGCCGATGACTACCAATTTCTTTCTGCTGGCTTGGTACACATAACGAATCAGTTCGGTCGATAAATTCTTGAGCGGTTTGCCGCTGAGACCGCCGGTTTCCTCGGTCAGCGCGGATTCGGATGATAAAATAAAATCACGCCGGATAGTGGTGTTGCTGACGATGATGCCCTGTATTCCGGTTTCTAAAGCTACGTCGATGACATCATCAATCTGCGGCCGCGTGAGGTCGGGCGCCATTTTTACAAGGATCGGTTTGAGAGGAATGTTCTGGTCATGCGAGCAGTGATGGTTTTCTGTCATCAGGCTCTGCAGCAACTCACGCAGACGGGGCTTTTCCTGCAGGGCCCTCAGTTCCGGCGTGTTGGGCGAACTGACATTAACCGCGAAATAATTGCCGCAAGCCCACAGCCGACGGAACGAATATAAATAATCTTCGTGTGCTTTGTCCAGCGCCGTAACTTTGGATTTACCGATATTAATGCCTATAGGAAAGCCGGCAGGAAGACGCATTTTCCCGATATGGGCTGCGGCCGCATCCGCGCCGGCGTTGTTGAATCCGCAGCGGTTAATCAGCGCTTCGTCTGGGATTAAACGGAAGATACGCGGTTTCGGATTGCCTGCTTGTTCCCGGGCCGTTATCGTTCCGGCTTCGGCGAATCCAAAACCCAAAGCGGGCCAGGCCTTTAGGGCTTCGGCGTTTTTATCAAATCCCGCAGCCAGGCCAACCGGGTTCGGAAAACGCATCTGCCAGAGCGTCTGCTCAAGCGCGGGATCCTTCACTGTCATGATGTTTCTAAACGCCCCCAGAAACGGGCCGGTGCGCGATAAAACGCCGATCATAAAATCATGAATCCGCTCGGAATCACAACGGAAAAATAATGGACGAAGCAGTTTCTTATAGAGCATTTGTTTACGCCGTTTTATTTTGTCAAGCCCTGTTAGTTTAAAATAAAACGTCACAATATCAACATTTTTTTACGAATAACTATTTGAAATAGTGGGACAAATACTGTATATTTACTTTTAATTAAAGCAGGATTTACTGTGACACAAATTATTAAAAAAACCGCACGAGTTATCGCCAAAATACTGTTTGGACTTGCGCTGGTTATATTTTTTCTGATTGCCGGCTTGCTGGCCTTTACCCAGACGTCGTGGTTTAAATCCATTCTGACCGATCAGGTGGTCTCGATGGTTAATGAGACGATTAATGCCAAGCTGTCCCTGGAATCCATCGAGGGCAATTTTTTTTCGTCGCTGATTGTCAACAACGGCCAGCTGGCCTTCGGCGATACGGTATGCGTTAAATTCCGGCAGTTAAAAATTGAATACGACGCGCTGGCGTTACTGGACAATAAAGTTCATATCGACCAGATCCGGCTTTCGGATCCGTATATTTTAGCGCAGGCCGACAGTGCCGGTGTGCTGAATTTCAGCCGTATCGCCAAACCCTCGGCGCCAAAACCTCCGGCGCCTGTAGATTCCACCGCAGAACCACTGGGCGGCTTCGCCATCCATCTGGGTGATCTGATAATAGAGAACGGGCATATCGTTGTGGACATGCCGGGTCTCCAAAAAGATATATCGGAATTGAATCTGCAGGTTAAGCTCGACGCCGACTCCCAGCGACAGTCTCTGCGCATACCGGAATTTCGTTTTCTGGTCAGCGATTTCTCTAAACCGGTACGTAATAAAAAGCCGGAGCCGATACGCGTACGCAATCTATCGCTCAACGCGAGCGCGCACGCGCTGCCCAAATCGCTGAAAAGCCAGACCCGGTTAAAACAGCCGGACACCCTTTCGGTAACCATTGACGAATTACGTTTCATCACCGACCGCACCGATGTGGCTCTGCGCGCCCGCGTGATTCTGCCGGATACATTGCGCGGGATTGCGCTGGATTATGACGCCTCGCTCCGGATGCATCCCCTGAATCTGGATGATATCCGCGCCTTCGCCGACATCGGACTTCGCGATATCCGGTTTCTGGAACTGGAAACCGACCTCGCCGGCACCGACACCAGCGCTCGCCTGACCAATTTTAAATTCTACACGCCCGCGGGAAAACTGGAAGGCTACGCGTCTGCCGATTTTCCCAATGGCCCGCTGCGCTATGAAGCCGACCTGAAATTCTGGAACATGAACATCGGCGCCTTCGCCGAAAACAGCGGCATACGGTCCAACCTTAACGGACGTGTCACCGCCAAGGGCATGGACATTGATCCGAAAAAACTCATTACCGATGTGACTTTAAACCTGTATGATTCCCGATACGGACATATCGGTATTAAAAATTTCGAAATCGCCGCCAATGTTAAAAGCGGTACAGCCAATTTGACCCGTTTCAGCGGCGTCACTTCGGCCGGAACCTTCAACTGCACCGGATGGTATCATTTACTGAATGAAGAATATCAACTGGAAACCCGTTTTGACCAAATCAATCTGGGCACCATCGCTGCGGACAGTTCGCTGAACAGTAACATTAACCTTTCGGTGATCTACCGAGGTCACGGGCTGAATCCCAATACCATGAAAAGCGAGATGGCCGTACGCTCGGATTCCTCCGTGATTATGGGACGACGGCTCGACCAACTTTCCATCCGCGGACGTTCTGCCGACCGGAAATTTTACATCGATGAATTTAAGGTTCATACACCGCTGGTGCATCTGGGCATGCAGGGCTATGTGGGTCTGGATTCTTCCGTTAACATGAAGTATCAAATTAAAACCATGGATCTGTCTCTGCTGAATAAGTTTGCCGGACAGGATTCCATGATTAAGGATACATTCAATCTGGACCTGGCTTATCGCGGTGAAATCAAGGGCAACATGAAACAGTTGGAAACCATCGGGACCATAGTGGTTACCGGATTTGTTTTTGGTGACGTCCGGGTGGATTCCATACAATTTAGTTATTACTTTAACGGCATTCGTCCCGAAGATTTCATGGACAGTGTCATCGAGTTTGCCAAGCTGGATAGCCATTTGTTCGGAGACATTTATTTTTATACGCGGAATATCGATGCCGGCGGTTCGACGCTAAGGGACCTGACTTTATCCATAACCAAGGAAAACCGAAAGACCCTTTTTGAAGTATCCGGGTATGAGCCGGCGATGGATGCTTTTGCCAGTACCAAAGGATATGTCGTTCTCGAAAAAGAAACCAAAGGCGAGGTGTTTCTGGACAACTTATATCTGAAAATCTCCGGAAAGAATCTCAAAACTAAAGAAGTGAGCGTCAAACTAGGCGAGGACCCGATTATCGATTCCACTTACGAAAAATGGACCGAGGTCTGGCAAAATAAACAGATGATTGACGTTGTTTTTGATACAGAAAAAAACATATATGATATCCGGTCGTTCAGTCTGGATGTGGGCAAGGGTTCCATAGGATTGTTCGGGACCTTTGACATTACGGGAGACCAGAATGTTGATATTAAGGTGAAAGATCTGGATTTATCCCGCGCTAATGCCCTTATCGGCTCCGCCCAGTCGGTCATCGAGGGCCAACTCAACCTGAACGCGAGCCTCAAAGGCAGTTTTGAAAAACCGATTATCATCGCCGACTGGAGTATCTCCAATGGAAAAGCGTCCGAATTCGTCTACGATAATTTTCTCGGCAACATGCAGTACCTGAATAAGAAAATTCAGGTCAACATGACGCTTAATCAGAACAAAGACAAAACGCTGACCATGGGCGGCTATTTGCCGATGGACCTGTCGTTCAAGGCGGTGGATGAGCGTTTTACCAAGAGGCCGATGAAGTTCAAGATCCATTCCGAGGGCATCGATCTGCGTTTCCTTCAGACGTTTTTCGGCAAAGCGCTGACGCTGAACCGCGGTGAAATCAAGATTGACATGGATGTGTCCGGAAACCGCGAGAAACCGGTGCTGAAAGGCGAGATGAAAATCGAGGACGGCATGCTCACCTTTCCGCGCTCCACCATCGGACAGAGCTTCCGCAACGTGCGGATGTTTATGCGTATCAAGCCCGATAGTATCTATCTGGACACGCTTACCATGCAGTCGGGAAAAGATCCTAAATCCAATCTGTTTGTTGATGGCGCCGTCAATCTCGCCGACCTGATGAAGAATTTTGATTTCAGCCGTGTTAATGAAGTCGGTTACAATTTTCAAATTACGTTCAACGATTTTATCCCCATCAACACCAAATCCGAGACGTCGTATCTGCACACGGCGAAAATTACCGGCGTTATGGATATATCCGCCAAGCAGTTGTACAACACGAAAGTTAAAGGCGATCTGCAAATACGCAACTCGCAGATCTGGGTGGTAGATCCCACGCGTGCCCGTTCCGTCTCAGCGGTAGAGGGCGCCAAAACATCGGCAGTATCTGAAACCGGAGAAAAACCGCTAGATTTTTATGAAAATCTCGATCTCGATCTCATGATCAGCTTGCCGGAAAACTCGGATAATTCCATTCGCAGCGCCGATATGCTCTTGTCGCTTTACGGGGAAATCGGCGTTACCAAACCGGCCGGCTCGCAGGACTTTTTCATCAACGGCAACGTGAACACCAAGAAAGGCGGTAAGTACGCCTATCTCAATGCGGCCTTCAACATCGAAACCGGCGAAATTATTTTTACGGGCGAGCCGGGCATCAATCCCGAAATCAATATCCTGGCCGTCAAGCGGTTTGAATACAAGGACGAGGAAAATAACCCCATTCCCGCTGAGGCCCGCATTCAGGTAACCGGCACGCTGATGAAGCCACAAATTGCGATTACCGCCGTCGAGCGCGGCACTGACGATCCGTTGCCGGGTTTGACGGAACCGGTGGATATCTTGTCCTATCTGGCGCTGGGCGTACGCACCAAGGACCTGACCAAACTCGGCGCCGAACAAGCCGGCGACTTCGCCAAGCAGGTGGCTATCAATCAGATCCTGAATGTAGTGGCTAACAAAGCCGGCCTTCAGAAACTGGAATACAGTGCCGGCACCGGTACGCAGGGCGCTTCGATTGCGGTTTCCAAGCGTATCAGCGAGACGATTTCAGTCAGCTTTGAAGGTGGGCTCGAAGGCGGCGCCGGTAAAAACATCACGCTGGAAATTTCCGCCGATTCCGTCTGGCTCGTTAAGAATATTCCCGGCCTGAAGAAATGGAAAAAAACGGTGGAACTGGAATACAAAACTCCCGACCAAAGCAAAACCACCCAGCAGGAGGATATTATCAACTTTATCCTGTATTTCAAAAAGGAATACTGACCGGGATGTACATCGACACGCACGCGCACCTGGATTACGACTGGTACGACGAGGACCGCGAAGCCATGATCCAGCGCGCTTTCGATGCGGGTGTGGATCAAATCATTACCATCGGCATCGATGGGGCCTCCAGCCGACGGGCTATCGAACTGGCCGCCCGCTACGATCGTGTATGGGCCTGCGTGGGCATTCATCCCAACGACATTTTGAAACATCCCGATCACACGATACAAAACCTGGAAGCGCTTCTCTCTCAGCCAAAGGTCATCGCCGTCGGCGAAACCGGTCTGGATTATTACTGGAAAGATACCCCACCGGATATTCAGAAAGATTTTTTTATCCGGACTATGGAATTGGCGGCCAGCCGTGATTTACCGGTGATTGTACATAACCGCGACGCGCATGAAGATGTCATAGAAATCATCCGGTCGGTCCAGGATCGAATTGGCCGCCATGCCGTGAAAGGCGTCCTGCACTGTTTTTCGGGCAATGAACGCTACCTGTACCAAGCCCTCGAAACGGGTTTCTATTTATCCGTTGCCGGCAATGTCACTTTTAAAAAATCCCATCTGCCGGATCTGGTGAAACAAATCCCTCTGGACCGATTGCTTATCGAAACCGACGCGCCTTTTCTGTCTCCGGTCCCGTATCGCGGAAAAAGAAATGAACCCGCCTATATTCATTATACGGCCGAAAAATTGAGTGAAGTATATAAAATACCGATCCTCGAAATTGCCCGAATTACATCGGAAAACGCATTGAATCTTTTTAAATTAAACCTTCCGTTAACTGTGAACCCGTTCACACTGTGAATATTTTATACTATAATGCAGAGGTTGCATGGATTAGACGCGTAATAAAAAAAAGAACATAAGTATTGAATTTTTAATAAAATTCCGGTATAAATGTTGCAGTTTTATAATCGTGATTAACGATTTACAGGATTAAAGGCTGTCCGAAATGAAAAATGTTATATACTTATTGGCGTTAATAATCGCAACGGCAGTATATGCCCAGCAGGACAAGAAATCAGTTAGCATTAATACTACCGATACGCTGACTTTAGAAACGTGCATACGCATTGCTCTCGAAAATCAACCGGTAATTAGCGCTTCACAAGGCGCTATTCTTACTTCGGAATCAGAATACACGCAGGTGCGTTCGCTGTACTTTCCGCAAATTCAGGTAGACGCGGGGGCCTATATGACCAACACCCCTTTGCAGTCGGCCAACGTGCTGACGCCTTCACCGACCATCGATCCCCGCCGGAATAAAATTACTTTCATACCCACCATGCGTATGAGCGTGAAGCAGGGGATTTATGATTTTGGACGAACGGAAAAAATGCTCGATTCCAAGGAAAAACTGATAAAGGCCGCCGAGAAGTCCCTTGAATCAACGAAGGATGAAGTGGTGCTATCCGTAAGTCTGGCTTATTATAATTATGCGCTTTCCATTGAAGTGGTCCGCATCAATGAGGAACGGGTCCGGCAGGCGCTAAAGCATTTGGAGCGCGCAAAAGGTTTTTATGAAGTTGGAAAGATCGCCGAGTCGGAAGTATCAAAAGCAGAACTGGAATTATCGAACGCCGAACTGCAGTTGATAGACGCCCGCGGTAAAAAACGTCTGGCGAAAGTCAACCTGAACAATGCCATGGGTATCATTGAAAATGACGATGATGAATCGGATTACCGGACATCGGAACATGCCGATTATGAGCCATTTCGGGCTAATCTGAAGGAATCAATTGATCAGGCGCTTGAAAGCCGCAAAGACATTTCCGCTTCGGCGCTGAAAATCAGCGCATGGAAAAGCGCGCTCAGCAGTGCCCGCAGCCAATACCGCCCGATTATTACCGCGTTTGCCGGCGTCAGCCCGTACCTGATTCAGAAAAATCCCTTAGCGAATATTAATCAGGATCAATATAAACTCGGCTACAACATAGGCGTCAATTTTGAGTTTCCGATATTTCAGGGACTCAGCGTGCGCGCGGATATCGCCGAGGCTCAGGGCGGGCTGCGCATCGCTACGGCGCAGGCCAATGTTCTGCGGCAGAAAATTATCCAGGACGTGCAGGAAAAATTTTTCAGCGTCCGTTACGCGGAAGAACGGTATAAGGCCACCGATAAGCTCATCGCGCAGGGCGAACGCAACCTGAAGCTGGCGGAGGGCCGCTTTGACACCGGCATCGGCTCGGCTATCGAAATCACCGACGCCAACGTATCGCTGGCCAACGCCAAAATCGAACGCATGACCGCGCTGTACGAATATAAAATGGCCCTGCTCCGCTTTCAGAAATCCGTCGGAAGCATTCAGGCCGCTCACCAGACCTCGCTGGAGTAATACTATGACCCGAAAGAAAATCATCTGGTACCTCTCTGTAGTCGCTGTGCTTGTTACGGCCGTGCTTTATTTTGCCTTCCGGGGCGGTCAGGCGCTCACCTATAAACTGGAACCGGTCGAGCGCGGCGATATCCAAGTTGTCATTACAGCAACCGGCAAAATCAATCCCGTTACCAAAGTGCAGGTCGGCACACAGGTCACAGGGACTATTTCCAAAATCTTTGCGGATTTCAACCAGAAAGTAAAAAAAGGCACGGTAATCGCCCAACTGGACCCGACCTTCCTGAAAGCTCAGTTACTGGAAGCGGAGGCCAATCTAGAAAAAGCTAAAGCGCAGGTGGAACAGACTAAAAAGACACTCGATCGCGCCACGGAATTGTTTGACCGCAAGCTGATTTCCCAGTCGGAAAAGGACGAAGCCCAGACCAATTACCAGCTTTCGCTGGCCCAGCAGAAGCAGGCGCAGGCCGCGTACCATCGCGCGCAGGTCTCGCTGGAATATACCACGATTGTATCACCCATCGACGGCGTCGTCATATCCCGTAACGTGGATGTCGGCCAGACCGTGGCCGCCAGTCTGCAGGCGCCCGTGCTGTTTGTGATTGCCAACGACCTGTCCAAGATCCAGGTCGAGGCCACCATTGACGAAGTGGACATCGGCAAGGTCAAAGTCGGACAAGAGGTCACCTTCCATGTGGACGCCTATCCCGACGAAAAATTCACCGGAAAGGTTTCCCAGGTGCGCCTGCAGCCAATCATCACCCAGAACGTCGTGAGCTATGAGGTGATAATCGACGTTGCCAACACCGAAAACAAACTGCTTCCGGGCATGACGGCGAATCTTTCGATTATCGTCGAAACTAAAAACGATATTATCAAAGTGCCTAACATGGCGCTCCGTTTTCAACCGGCACTGAATAAAGAACAGTACGCTAAATTTTCCGCCCAATTCGGGAACCGTTTTGATATGAAGAATAATACGATGGTCTGGATGCTGGATCCCGAAGGCCAGCTTGTTCCTTCCATTGTTGAGACGGGCATCACAGACGGTCAATACACGGAAATCCGGAAAGGCGAACTAAACGAGAAACAGCGGGTGATAACCGGTATGATAAATATCGGCGCTACCGCCAGTTCCACCAAAGGTTTTGTGCCACCTAAAAAGTAAGCCGGAAATGACCACGCACTTGACTCAGCCGATATCCAATAATCATCCGCTCATAGCTGTGCGAAACCTGCGCAAGGTGTACCGTATGGGCGAATTCGACGTGCATGCCCTCCGCGGCATCACCGTGGACATTCACGAAGGGGAATTCGTCGCTATCATGGGAGCGTCGGGTTCGGGAAAATCCACTTTCATGAACATTCTTGGATGTCTGGATATACCGACCTCGGGGGAATATCTGCTGGAAGGCGTACCGGTTGCCCAGATGACCAGGACCGAACAGGCGCATATCCGCAGCCGTAAGATCGGTTTCGTTTTCCAGGGTTTCAATTTATTATCGCGCACTTCCGCCATAGAAAACGTGGAATTGCCGCTCATGTATCAGGGTATCACCGCTAAAGAGCGCCGCGAACGGGCCATGGAAGCCCTCAAAGCGGTCGGTTTGGAAAAACGGTTTGACCACAAACCCAACGAATTATCCGGCGGCCAGCAGCAGCGGGTTGCTATCGCGCGGGCCCTGGCAACCCATCCGTCCATGATCCTCGCCGACGAGCCGACGGGCAACCTCGACAGCAAGACCAGCATCGAGATTATGGCCATTTTTCAGCGACTCAACGACAACGGGATTACGATTGCGCTCGTCACGCACGAAACCGATATCGCGCAGTACGCCAAACGCAATATCGTGTTCCGCGACGGCCATATTATCCGGGATATGATCGTCGAAACCCGCCTGAATCCCGAAGCGGAAATGCGCAAAGTACTGGCCACTTCCATCATTGATAATGCGTAAAGAGTTATGGGATTTCTCAATATTTTAAAAGTTGCTTTTAACGCGCTGAAGCGGAATAAGATGCGTTCGGCGCTTACGATGCTGGGCATCATTATCGGTGTTGGTTCAATTATCGCGATGACGGGCGTGGGCGCCGGCGCCCAGCAGGAAATCGACAGCCAGACGGCCGCTTTCGGCACCAACATGATTACAATACGGCCGGGCGGCATGACCGCCGGCGGCGTCCGCATCCGCGCCGCCAGCCAGTTGACCCTCGGGGACGGCGAAGCGATTGTGAAGCATTCCGACCTGATAACCGCCCAGACTCCGGTGATCCGCATGGTGGCCAGCGTCGTTTCTGCTGAGCGCAGTTGGGGCAGCCCCATCTTCGGCGTGAATACCAGCTTTACAACCATTCGCAACTGGGGCATACAGAACGGCGCCATGTTTACCGATCAGGATTACCGCTCAGGCAATAAAGTGTGCGTACTGGGACAAACCGTGGCAAAAAACCTGTTCCCCGGTCAGGATCCGGTTGGGCAGATTATCCGTATCCAAAACGTACCGTTCCGGGTAGCCGGTGTGCTTGAGCCCAAAGGCCAGCTGGCATCCGGCCAGGACCAGGACGATATGATTATTATGCCCTTCACGACATTCCAGAAACGTCTCGGCGTCAACCGCGATCTCGATTATATCTATGTGTCCGTACGCACAGCCCAGGACATGGATGCCGCCATCGAGGACATTCGAACTATTCTTCGCAATGAGCACCGCATTCCCTCTTACGGCGACGATGATTTTACGGTGCGCACACAGGAGCAGGTCAATGAACTAGCGAAATCTATTTCTAAAACCGTTTCGATTCTCATGTTCATTGTGGCGTCCATATCGCTGGTTGTCGGCGGCATCGGTATTATGAATATCATGCTGGTATCGGTCACCGAACGCACCCGCGAAATAGGCATTCGTATGGCCGTTGGCGCCACCGAGAAAGACATTCTTTTGCAGTTTTTAATCGAAGCCATAGTCCTCAGCTTGATGGGTGGTGTCATCGGCCTGATTATAGGCGTGGCAACCGGCCTGATTCTGGAAATCTTCACCGGATGGAACATCATCGTGACCTTTGTCTCCGTGCTGATCTCTATGGGATTTTCCGCCGGCGTAGGTATTTTCTTCGGTTTCTATCCGGCCCGCAAAGCGGCCTCGCTGAACCCTATCGAAGCGCTACGATTTGAATAAGAACCCCTATCGGATATTTGATGCATAAAAGCCCGGCCGGATGCCAGCGTTTTCAAAAACCAATGGATTTATTTTTTCGGGTCCGCAATCGTAAAGCGGCACGTGCCGGTGGTTTCCTGTCCTGATAAATTGTCCTTGACCCTGATAGTCAGTTTGGCTTCGCCGGGCGGCAGTTCGGAAATGTCGAATAACATGTATTCGTAAACGGTGCGGCGGTTCCCGGTTTTGGTGGTAATCGTACGCGTGGAAGCTGCGTCCGATTTTGTAAACAGACCGGAGACAATATTATTAAAGATGTTTTTGACTCCGCTCATTTGGATCGTATAAGCGATTTCATACGAACACCGCATCGATTCATCCAGTGTGAGATAATAAATCTCGTAATAAATCCCCAGCGGTTTGGTGCGCAGGACTACCGTGCCCGGATTGGGAATGATGGCAATGTCTGAATTCGGCTTGATGAATTTTTTCTGTGTGCCGGTCTCATTAACCGTTGCGGCCAGCTGGATGTCGCTGACTGTTAGGCTGTCGTACGAGTAATCCCGGGGAGATACGGTAAACCGGTATACGCCCTCTTTGAGGATCCAATCGTCCCGGACGCACTGTATGTTCATGCCAATCACGTATTTCTGAGGTTTCAGCGCCAGACGTAATTCATCAATGAAATACATCTTTTCTATCGAGAAACTATCGACGCGTATATCATAATCGGCTGTCTGTTCCTTTACCGGCTGGTAGTCCTTATCCAGAACGCTGAGGCGCACTTTGATTTTGGAAGAAAAATTTCTCATGTTTTTTGTGTCAATGGAAAATCCAGTTCTTTAAATGGAACCAGATAATACACGTCGAGCCGGCTCTGCGTTTGATCCTTAAACGATGCGAAATTACAGCTCATGGGCAGATGAGGAGATACCTGCTTCAGGTCAAATTTCTGCTTTTCACTGTTGAGGAGCGTTTGATTAAATTCTGAATTTATATCCATCTCAAAAGCGGCCGGGTTGGGCTGTCGGGTCCCCCAAAGATGGCGGTTCATGGAAGCCATCAATTGACTGTAAATTGGGTGATGCTGCTGTCGCTCCTCATACACAGCATATAAAACGGCATCGAGGTTTGTTTGATTACTGACATGGCCCGGGGCTACCGCATAGCTCAGCGGGCGCAGTTCAAACTGACCGCTTGCATTGACAAAATCAAAGTATAAGTTATCCTGATAATAATACCAGGATTCATTATCATAAATGCGCACCCCGGCTTGGGATTCTCCTCCCGGCGCTTCGTGAGGCCATCCGGTATGAATGAAATCCGGCTTGCCCAATCGGATATAAATTTTTCCACGGTCATCGTACCAGGGACGTTTTGCAATACCATAGTGTTCCTTCGCGTAAAACAGGCGTTGGTAATGTTCAATCAAACGTTGATTCAGGGTATCCGTCAAATCCGGGTCGCGGCTGATCCAGAATTTCCTGATAAAATCGCGTTTCGCCTCTACGCTCATCAAGCCGGTCCAGGCTTCCGATTCGTTCTTATTGGCAATCACTTCGGCATCGCGGTATAAACTATCCAGCTTGACGGAATCCGTCAGGTTTTTTAGCCCGGCGTAGAACGCTTCGATAGCGTTCCGGGAATAACCCAGCTTTATCGACTGCATTGCCAGGTCGATCAAGGGCCAGGTGTCAGCAGAGGTCGTGGTGGCCAGGACCCCTTTTTCATAAGCGGTCAGGGCCTCTCTGGTTTTATTCTGCAGGCGATAGATTTCCGATAATTCGTAATAAGGATGTGAAAAAGTATAGGTTTCAAACAAAGAATCCGCCTGCGCCGCTTGGAGCAGGGCGCTTTCCGCTTCCGCATACTCTTTTTTCAGTAAATGATAAATACCCGTCAAATAAATCCCCTCAACATCATTGGGATACTGTTCGGTCAGTGGACGGAGTATTTTTTCTGCCGCGGCGAGTTTCTGCCGGGGAAGTAAATTAATCAGCGCGGTATTTTTACTCAGATTAGCTTCACGGAGTTTAGCCGCGATATAGATTTTCCGCATACGGGTCGTAAGCGCGTTTTGTTTTTCCAGAATTTCGTAGCGCTTATAGACTTTTTCAAAAGCGCGCGCTTTCAGGTCGGCCAGCGCGTGCTGATCCTCACGGCCGCCCGATATGGAATCCAATCGCGTCGAATCGGTCAGCGCCGTATGAATCGCGCCATCCGCTTGCGCAAAAGCCAATAGGTTCGGAAATGAAAGGATAATAACGCCCGACAGTATATAAAGATACCTCATACGTACTCCTTTATGGATTCCTCCTGAAATAAATCAGCTACAAAAGTAAATTGTATTAAATACGGTTAATTGTCAATGATTTCTTCAATGCGTTCAATATCTTTGATCGCCGGAGTGACAATGGCCTGTTCATACGGCGCACCCCAGAGTTGTGCCCAGGCATAAGGTTTACCGGTGACCTTAACCGTTTTGTGCTGAAGTCTCTTCCGTTCTTCATCCGTGCGGATACCGGCTTCATGGGTTTCCAGTGCGACCGAAAAGCTGTCCGAAAGAACAATCGTTACCCGCCGGCTCTCGAATAACGGACTGCCCGGCCGCTTGCTCTTGGGCATCATAAACACTTCATACCGTCCAACAATTGTTACTTTATGGGTATTGACAAACCGATTAAAATCGGTTTCATTGCGTATCTCGGGGATGGAATCACACATAAAACGATTTTCCTGATTAGTTGGAACGAACAAAACAAACGTAACGCTCATCATATATAATAAGTACACGGCGACTTCATCTCCTTTTGATGGTATAGGCTAAATGAAAACCGCTTCGGAATTGGCTTATCCTGCATACCATCGTTCGATAGACCGGCGTCCAGTCACAAATCAAATTGTTGGTATGCGCTGTGCGACGGATGCACGCATGCATTCATGGTATGAATATTTATAAGTAATGTTTTGTCAGTTCTTTTTTCAGAAAATCGAACGCGAATTCCGGCGTATCGGCGAATTGAATAAGTTTTAAATCCTCGGGACTGATCATCTGGTTGCGGAGCATGGTGTCGAAGTTGATGACTTCTTTCCAGTATTCGGTGCCGTAGATAATAATCGGCAGGGCTTTTTCTATCTTTCGGGTCTGGATCAGCGTAATCATCTCGAAGAACTCGTCCAGGGTGCCGTAACCGCCGGGAAAAATGATTAGCGCCTTGGCCAGATAGGCAAACCAGAATTTACGGACAAAGAAGTAATGGAAATCAAAACTCAGTTCGGGGGAGATATAGGGATTCGGCGCCTGTTCATGCGGCAGGGTGATATTGAATCCGAGGGAAGGGCCGCCGGCTTTTTTGGCGCCGCGATTAGCCGCCTCCATGATGCCGGGTCCCCCGCCGGAGCAGATTAGAAATCGTTTGCCGTCGGACAGCGTCTTGGACCATCGGGTCAGCAGATAAGCTAGTTGCACGGCGTCTTCGTAATACTTGGAGGTGTCCAATTGTATCTTGGCTGATTCCAGTTGCTGCAGGAGTGCCCGGGGCGGATTTTTTTGCTTGCGGATTTTCTGCTGCAGGTCTTTATAATTTTTCTTAGCGACTTCCGGCGTAAGGGTCCGCGCGGAGCCGAAGAATACGATGGTGTCGCGGACGGCCATTTTTCGAAAACGGCGCATGGGTTCGAGAAATTCGCACATCACGCGGATCAGGCGCGCGTCGGGGCTGTTGATAAACTCCAGATTATTATAGGCGGGCAAAGGACGGTTATTGGCGCCCATATGCGGGTATTTCTTACTTGGCTTATTCACGGCGTTTTTCCTTTCGTTAGGATAGGATTTTCTTAATGATCGCATCGCCCATCTGCGCGGTGGTGCAGGACGAGCCCGCTTTCAGATCGGGTGTGACGCAGGCGCCTTCGCGGATGACGTTTCGCAGGGCCGATTCGATTTTCCGTGCGGCTTCCGGTTCGCCGATATGATTGAGCATCAAGACCGACGCCATAATAATCCCGGCCGGGTTGGCGGTGTTTTGTCCGGCAATATCCGGCGCACTGCCGTGAGCGGCTTCAAAGACGGAGGCTTTCTGGCCGATATTCGCGCCCGCGGCAAGACCCGTTCCGCCGGCCAGTCCCGCCGTCAGGTCGGATAAAATGTCGCCGAACAAATTGGTTGTAACAATCACATCGAACGCGCGAGGATCACTGACCAACTGCATGACGCAGGCATCGATGAGCCGGTCCTCAAACCGTATGTCCGGAAAATCCTTGGCCATTTCCTTGCCGACAGCCAGAAAAAGACCGGTCGTGCACTTGAGAATGTTGGCCTTATGAACCAACGTTACTTTTTTACGCTTGTTTTTCCTCGCATAGTCAAACGCGTACCGGATGATACGCTCGGAACTCGCGCGGGTTACGACGGAAATATTCTCGGCGGCAATCACCGTACCGTCGGTAGTAATGAAGTGTTCCGCTCCGGAATACAGTTCTTCCGTGTTTTCGCGGATGACAACAATATCGATATTCCCGAACGGCGTCGTAACGCCCTCAAACGAAACCGCCGGCCGGACGCTGGCGTAGAGCTGAAATTCCTGGCGCATGGATACGTTAACATTCCGGAAACCGCCGCCCACCGGCGTTGTCAGGGGACCTTTTAAACATGTATGGTAGTGCCGGATGGATTCCAGCGTTTCATAAGGTATCGGCGTGTCGAATTTCTCTACGGCCGCCATGCCGGCCAGCCGGACATCCCATTCGATTTTAACGCCCGCCGCTTCGATCACTTTTTTCGCCACATCCGTAATTAACGGCCCAATGCCGTCACCGGGAATTAATGTCAGATTGTACATAGCGCACTCCTGTATGAGGACGGTAATTGATAAAAATTTATATATATAAGATAACGGATTTATACCGATGAATCAAGCCTGATATATAATGCCAGGAACGTAAATATATTATTTGAATTTCTGCACGGGTTATCGAATTACATGATTACATGATTTTCGCGCATTTTTTCCGATTTATAATCTTCAAAGGTTTTGTCGCAAATATCCCAATCACCAATCGATATGCGAAGTATCCGGAAAGCGGCGACGCAATATTTGAGAAATTCAACAGAAAATATCCGGTGGACGATGAAAACCCCGGATTGCTGAAAGGCCGGTGGAAATACACCAAACCGGTAATTATCGGATTTTTCGATAAACAGGCATTAAAAATGATGCCCTTCCGAAGACTATCGGACCATTCTGAAATACCGGCTGGCGAGAGCCGTGGGCGATACCGTAATCGCGGAAGAATTGGATGAAAAAGAAATATCATTTTACCGTTTTTAATATGATGATCGCGGTTTGTAAAGAACAATCTATGGTTGTTTTTAAGTTTTAAAAATACTATATTACCTAGAGGCATATCTGGATATTTTTTATTCATTCATTAATTCAGGGAGGTTATCATGAAAACATTTATTCTGCTGACCAAACTGTCGCCCGAAACTTCCAAACAGGTAAAAGACCGCGCCAAACTGGGCCGGGCTTGGCTGGAGCAGGTCAAAGAAAAATGCCCGGAAGTTAAATTTATTTCGCATTATGCGCTGCTTGGCGCGTATGATTTCATCGATATATATGAAGCGCCGGACGAAGAATCCGCCGCAAAAGTATCGATGATCAGCTTATCCAATGGCGCTTACCAGGCCCAGAGCCTGACGGCCATTCCCTATAAACGTTTTCTGGAACTGGCTGAAAAAATATAAGTTTTTCTTTTGTATCCAAAAAAAAAGTCACCGCAACCAGGTGACTTTTTTTTTATTTAAAAATAACGTTTATAAGAAATTATTTTAATTTTTTAACCAACAGTTTGTTACAATATTTTCATCAAACCACACGACGTTCTGCTTGATTATAAAATACATAATAGATACATTATATGTTATAATATAATTGAATCGATTCGCTTATGGAAGAAATGGTGTTTGATAAAAAGAACGGGCTGGTTCTTGGGCATTTCACGGCTTTAAATAACGGCGAACCAGTCAAAGCGTTTTTTTCTACCCGTACGGGCGGCGTAAGTCCGAAACCATTTGATACGCTGAATCTTGGACTGCGTACCGGTGACGCGATGGATAATATACTATCGAACCGGAGGCGATTCTTTGCCGCGGCCGGCATCGATGAAAATCGGGTGGTCCGCCAGATGCAGGTACACGGTGAACAAATTCGATATGTCAATCAACCCGGTGTCTATGAACATACGGATGCCACGTATACCGATCAGCCCGATCTTTGGCTGACGGTAACCGCGTCGGACTGCGTACCGGTAATGCTCTATGAGCCAAAAATCAAGCTTATCGCCGTGGTGCATGCGGGCTGGCAGGGAACCGCTCTTGGAATAGCTGAAAAAACCGTAAGACAAATCACTGGGCGCTTTGAAACGGCCGCTTCCGATTTTATTGCGGTGATAGGACCCTCCATCTGTCCGGACTGCATGGAAGTGGGGGAGGATGTCGCGGGAAGGTTTGAGGAGCCCTGGGTGATACGGAACGGCCTGACCAAACCGCATCTTGATCTCTGGAAAGCCAATTATGATCAACTGTACCGCGCCGGCGTCCGGGATATTCACACGGTAAGATTGTGTACGAAACATATGCCGGAATTATTCTTTTCCCACCGGGGCAGCGGCGGCCAGTGCGGCCGCATGATAGGCGTCGTTGGCATCACTTATTAAGCGGGGTAACCGTATGTACGAATATTCAAAAAACCTGATCCAGTACGCCGGCGACGCGATTATCACCGTCGGTAAAACGCAGTGTATCATGTCCTGGAACCTGGGCGCTCAGGAATTGCTGGGCTACACGCCCGAAGAGATCATCGGCAAATCCGTCGATATTCTGTCATCGCCCGACAGCAAGCGCTACCTGCGGATGACCGTTTCGGAGGTGCTGGAAGGCGAAACGCTAAAGAACCTGGAATACGAGATGATCGGCAAGAAAGGCAAGGTAGCCGTATACCTGACAGCCTCTCCCATCAAAGACGAACTCAGCGAAATCATCGGCGTTTCTATTATTGCGAAAGATTTGACTGACCAGAATAAAATGATTCAGATACTGATTGAAAAACAGCGCCGCGACGAACACCTGCGCGGGCTTATCGAATCCCTGACTACGATCAATCATCATATCCGCAATGCGATTGCCGGAATCGGGCTCAAGGCGGACGTCTGCCGGCGCATCAACAAACTGGAAGAGTACCAGGAGCTCTGCACGACCTGCACCCGTCAGACGAAACGCATCACGGCTGTACTGGAAAGTCTGCATCAACTGGTCATGTACGCCCGAACCACCGACAAGGACGCGCCGACCAGGGAAATCAACGGATCGCCTTACCCGCAATTCGATATTGAGGCGGATCTGGAAGCGCGCCTGAAAAAAATCGATGAGAGTGAATCCCAATGAACCGGGACGCAACCGCCGCTCCCTGTTTTTCCAATATCCGCGTTGTGCTGGTGGAACCTGAAGTGCCGGGCAATATCGGCGCCGTCGCCCGCGCAATGATGAATTTCGGGTTCCAGGACTTATGGCTCGTCAATCCCGGCGATTATAAGGCTCCGGAAGCTTACTGGATGAGCGTTCACGCGCGGGATATCCTGGAAAATGCCCGCGTCGTTTCTTCGCTGGCCAAAGCCCTTGAAGGCGTTCATCTGTCCGTCGGTACAACCAACCGCATCCGCAACACGCATCATCCGAGTTATATCCCGAAAGAAATCGCGGCGAAAATCAAAACCATCTCCGCCGATAACGCGGTTGCGCTGGTATTCGGCAACGAGCGCACCGGCCTCACCAATGACGCACTGCATCAATGCCAGTTACTGTCCACGATCCCCGCGCATCCGGCTAACGTATCGCTGAATCTGGCGCAGGCCGTCATCATCTTTTTGTATGAGATCTATCAGAACCGATTAGATGGCAACCCGAATTACGAATGGCGCATCACGGATCCGGTGGAAATGGAACACTTATACCAACGCATCGAACGGGTGCTGACCCATGTCGGTTTCGTGCCCCACGATACCATGGAAAAGTTCATCCTGCGTATTCGCCGGGTATTCAATCGTACGCCGGTGGAAACCCGCGACGCGCGGCTGTTTCACCGCATATTCAAGCAAATCGAAGACTACCTGAACCGGTATCCTTAATCCAGCGTTCGGATTTTAGCGTATCAGGATCATCTTTTGAAGCTGCATGAATTCGCCTGACCGTAAGCGGATGATAGAGACACCGGCTGAAACGTTCTTTCCGTGATGGTCTCTTCCGTCCCAAACGCCTGCAGGCATTCCATCGGTCTGACTCTGTTAACCCGCGTGCGTACTTCCCGGTCCAACCAAAATCCGGTACGGCAAAGAATTTTTCAGGTCCAAAGAAAGCCAGTCGGCTGATCGGTTCCTCGGTAACCACGCCGATTTCAAACGAACATCGGTGCCGGCCGTTTTTTGCTACACGCATCCGCGGATGATTTATACTACCACGCTGCCGCAGCATACCGTTTATTGAATCATCCCAATCTGAAAAATTCCGGAAATTAACCTGTAATTGAAATTTGAATAAACTGTATAACCAAGACGTTGTTGCCGGGAATCGCTTGTCACCTGCGAAATCAGTATAGCATTACATGAATCCGGATAAGATTTTCAAATCACAAAAAAAATGCTCCGGTCAGGAGCATTTTTCTTTAAAAAATAAGAAGCAAAGACAAAACTAAAACCGATAACTGAGACTCACCAGCACCTTATGAGAACGGTTCTTTTCGTTGGTCAGCAGCGGGTTATCCTGGTCGTCCGTACCCAGAAGGCCGTCGGTCATGGCCTGTTTCCACCAGCCGTACTGGTAAGCCGCGTCCACTTTTACCTGTTTATCCAGAAGGAACGATACGCCTCCGGAAAGAAACTGCCGGTTGGATGCCACCATTTCCACGTCGGGCTTGTACGGCGAGGACTGATAGTAATATCCGCCCATGACTTTGAAACCGAAGCGGGGTACGATGGCTTCCGCGCCCAGACGGTAATTAACCGCTTCGCGGCAATACGAACGGATGTTGCTGTTTATTCCGGCGTCGATATCCTCACCGCCATCGTAAATGTTGGAACTGAAACGGGTCTCTGACCAATCCAGGAATTCCACGCTACCGGTGAGCATCAGCATCTTGATTTTGTAGGAAGCGCCGATCTCAAAACGCCAGGGCGAATGGATCGTGTATTTCCGGTACGAATCATCGGTACTGGTGTACGTATAACCGCTGTCGTCCAGCAGGTCTTCAAAATAATTGGAATTTTCCTCGACGGACAGATACGATGGCGTCGTAATCGTCAGGCCTAAACGGAGATTCGGATTGGGGCGGAACAGGGAACCCATTTTGAAACTGACACCGGTATATTCCGGCGACACTTCAAAGGAGACATTCTTAGATTCATAATACGTGTTATAATTATAATCATAAAGAATATCATCCGGATCGGTTTCCCAGTACCGCACATCAGCATTATTGGATCCGGTCAGCAGGTTTAGCGATCCGCCGATAGAGACATTCGGCGAGATATCCACCGCGCCGGCGAAAGTCCATTGATTCAAACTGCCTTCGATGGAAGTCTCCTCCGCCTGATGAAACCGTTTACCGAGCGTAGTCAAGAAAGGTGAGCCAGAAAGCTCGTTGAAATCCGAGTACGAGTTGATGCGGTTATAACCCAACGCGAATACCAGGCTTCCGCGGTAAGTGGGGAAGGGGAAGACCATGCCGACGGAATTGATAGCAGTAAATCCGTACGAATTATTGGTCATCGTGCCCTGGTAATTGATGTCACTTTTGTTGGTTGTCCGTCCCAGTCCGGCATGAAATTCCATTTTCTTTATCTGCGCCAGTCCCGCCGGATTCCAGTAGGTGGCGGTATAATCCTCGGCGACCGCGGTAAACGCACCGCCTAAGGCCATGGCCCGCGCTCCCGGCCCGAATTCGTTATAGAACGGACGGATGGCATCGTTTTCGGTCTGTGCCTGAGCCGACAGAGTTATTAAGAAAGCGCCGATAATTGCTGATAAACCGCGTTTCAGATTACGCATGATAGATCAACCTCTTTGGTTTATTTTTTGCCCCCCCGCGCCGAACCGCGTTCGCCGTAATTCCGGCGTTCGTTATTGGATTCGGTATGGCGGGTCGTGGTTTCACGCTGCTGACCGGTATTCTGGTTATTGCCGGCGTTGTTCTGAGATGATCCGGAATTATTATTTCCGGAGGATGTGGTTGTAGTGGTCGCGGTGGATGTGGCGGAAGTTCCCGCTGAAGACGATCCGCCGGATGACGAACCGGCCGATCCGGACGTTGTGCCTGTGGGAGCTATACTGCCGGAACCCGATTCTTCCACCGCGGTTCGTCGCTGGCCGTAATTACGTTTCGAATGCTTTGGACTATCCGAACCATAGCTGTCCACGCCGCCTCCGCTGACCGTATGCGACGGATACCACCACGGCAGCGGCGCGATATAATAATCAATCCATATTGGGGAAGGGACGTATTCCCCGCCGACGCTATAACCGTTATACCTATCGGCATCGTTTTCTTCTGTCAGCAGAGAGTCTGTTTCGGCCGTATCCTCAAGGGTTTCATCAACCATGGTTTCCTGTGCCTTTTCGAGGGCAGATTGCGACATATATAACACGGTATAGCATCCCGGTATCGTCATCGTAAAAAAAAGAAAACTGACGCTATATGCTATTTTGTTAAGCGTTTTCATACGTTACCTTCGGTTCGGTTTATAACCGCGGCCGCTCTGCGACCCGGAGGATGAAGAACCCGAACTGCGACCGGAGCCACCGCCCGAAGAACCGCTCGAAGTCCCGTAATCACGGCCTCCGTTGCTACCGCCGGAATTGTAACCCCGTCCGGTGTTGTTCTGCTTTTGTTCCCGGCTCTTCGAACCGTTTTGTTCCCGTATCCTGTTCTGTTCTTTGGGTTTTACCTGTCTGACGGTTCCGGATTTACCCTTGACTTGCCGTTTTGTGGTAGATTTGTTAACCGCTTTTTTGGACTGGTCACCGGCCCGGGCGTTTTCATTGTCCGATTGATACTTCCGTCGGGTATGGCTGTTCTTTCCTGCTTTGACCGCTTTGGAGCCGGTGCCTGTAGCTGTACCATCGGAACGATAGGTGCGGGAGGTATAGCCGGACCCAGATATAGCGCCGGCGGTACTCACGCGGCTTCTGTCGCCGAATCCGCTGCCTGAGCGTACACCGTACCCCCGCACGCCATAACTGCGGCGCGTATTGTAGGGGTAATCTCCGTCCCAGTAATACGGATAGTGATGGTGCCACCACCAACCGTAATGCGGCGGATAATATGTCGGATAACAGCAGTAGCCCCAGTAATAATAATTATACCGGTAATAAGGGTCATACCAGTACGGATCCCAATATACGCCGGTGCCGATATATATGCCCCAGCTGTACCCCGGATAATACGACCATCCTCCGCCGTAATACCAAGGCGAGTAATAGGGATAATAATACCTGTTTATAACAACTGTCCCGGATTCTTTGACGTCTTCCTCTTTCTTTCCCTGTATGGTATCTTCGGCGATGAAAGCTGTATCTTCAGGCGCTTCTTCCTCGTAAAGCGAATCGGATACGTCACTGGATTCATCTTCAGGAGCATTAAATTCTGAATAATAATCTGAAGTACTTTTTAATACGGTATAGCAACCGGTGATAGGAGCGCTGATAAGAATGTATGCTAAAACCGCCATTCCCCACGAACAGCAGGCGGAAAGGAGTTTATTTATATTCATACCGCTCACCTTTCCTTTCTTTGAAAATCAAACTAATAATTAATCCGTTTATTAATGCTTTTTAACGCGTAACAGTAAACCCTTATTTCATAAATTACTGTTTAACTCTTATCTGACACTAAAAATATACCCCATAAATCATGAAATGTCAACATATTTGTTTATAAATTTTGACATCTGTGTTTATACCACAACCATATAATACTTTATCACTAAAGTTTTCTTTTATTACTTAGACGATTTAAAGGTTAAAAGGTATTAATAAAAGATAAACGCAACTCCCTGGAGTACTTTCCGAAATCACTGGAGTTATTTAGAATATCCTTTAAAAGGAACTCAACCATTACTTTGTTATTAAAATTCAGTTTTGCTCCGGCGTTCAGGTAACCGCGCTGACGGCCGACAATTTTTTTGTTATCATTGAATGCGATGCCGTATTCGGAGACAACCGACAATTCCGGATTGATGCTTTTATCAACGCCGATAAAGAGAGACGGCTCGTCATCTTTATCTTTCTTTTCCGTTACCGCCCAGTTGATGCCGCCATGAAAGCCGATCGTGCCGAGGAATGAATAATTCTTGCTGGCCACGGCAAAAAGGCCCAGCGATTTCTGGGCGTAGCGGTCAACCCGTTTTACGGAAGTATCCACCGGCAGACGTTTATAGAAGTGTCCGTAACCCTGGGAACAGAAGCCGGCCACAATAGCCGGCATGGCGACTGATTCATCAATAAAACGGTAGCGGACATCCACGCCGGGCATCGGGTTGAAATTGATCTTGCCGGTGCCTATGAATTTTTCGCCGCCGTAGGAAATGCCGATCATGAAGCGGTCGGTAATGCCTACGTTGATGTTGGTAAGGAGGCCGCCGTTGGCGAACGCCCGTAAGCCGACCTCATACTGGCCTTTGCCGAGTACAGCCGCCGTCGGCACATCCACTAATTGTTTCTGAAGCTTGACGATGTTTACGGTTTCAGCGTTTTCCGAGTCCTGCGCGACAGCCGGCCAGACGGCTATCACCATGCCGATTAGAAATATCATGTAATTCTTCACGTGGATCAACCTCCGTTTATGGTTATCATGAATCTGCCCCGCCGTAAACGGCGGGGCAGGAGTCATCGGATATTACTTGCAGGGATTCGGATAATCCTGGTCGATCATCCAGGAATAGCGCGAATCGCCTTTGAGCTTGCCCAAAGCGCCCATATGGCAGTCGCCCTTGGTGGGGCCGTTCTGCCGGCAGGAAGCGGAGCGGATGCGGGCGTTTTTCTCGGTGTCGGGATACCCGGCGGCGATATCGTAATATTTGGCGGCCACCAGAAACGCCTCCTTGGCGGGCATGTCCAGCGTGTTGCCGGATGCAGATTTGATGCCGTCTAATATCGTCTCACCGATCAGATAGTAGGGCAGGCCGAATTTTCTCATGTTCGCCGCCTTCAGACACAGGTTCCATGCGCGTCCGAATTGTTTGGACTCAAGGGCAGAACGGGCATAATCGCACGTCAGATCCGGATCATTGGCGTCTATGGTGTACGCATGCTCAAAAGCTTCCAGCGCTTCTTTTCGTTTCTGCAGGGCGTCATATGCTTTGCCGAGTTTCCACCAGGTTTGCTTGCCGGACGAATCGGTCTTCAGGATTTCCAGCGCCGTAGCGATGGCTTCATCATATTTTCCGATTTTAAGCAGTTCATCCAGTTTATCCCCGATGAAAAAATCTTTGCTGGCATTTGGAAAATGCCGGGTATATTCCTCGCATTTTTTGAACCAGTAATCCTTGCCGTATTGCTTGATGACGAACGACTTAAAGCCGTCCAGCACATATTTCCATGTTTCCTCGTCGGCTGTGTCAACGGATAGGTATTCATTGTACACCGCCACCGCATCTTTGTATTTGGCCGCTTCAACCCACATGCCCGCGATGCGCTTGAGTTCTTCGTTGGATTTGGTCAGGTTGTAATATTGCCGGTAGTAGAATGCCGCTGAATCGTACTGTTTGAGTTCCTTATGATACATTTCCCCGATTTTATAGATATACTGGGATTCCTGGAATTCCGCATAACCGGCTTTGTAAACCATGACGGCGCTGTCGATGATTTTCAATTTAAAGTAGCAATCAGCGAGCTTGTCATAAACCGTGGTAAATTTGCGTTCATCTTTGTTAGGGCGCAGGACTTTATCGCAGGAGGTTACGCCCCAGAAATACGGAATGGCATTGGCATATTCCTCGTTTTTCCAGTATTCAAAAGCCGTGCTCCAGGTCTTAATACATTCAAAATCAGGACCCTGCTGGTTTTGCGCGTACAGGGACGCGGACGCGTATAAAAATCCGGTCAGCGTCAACAAAGCTATCAGGCGTTGGGTATTCATGAATATTCTCCTATATTGATTATGAGTTTATCTTTTCTTTCTGTTCTGGAACCATCGCTCGCCTCCGGATACCGTGAGGGTAAAACGAATGATGGTATCGCGCACTTTGTTGGAAGCTATTGAGCCGCGCGTACCGGCTTCCACGGCAAAGTCCAGCACGTGCATGGCCTTGTAGAACGGTATCCCGAGACCTGCCGTTACAAAATACTCGCTGGCATAATTACCCGAAGCATTCTTAACATAAAGGTTCTGCATATACATTCCTGCGCGGTAAAGGAATCTTTCGTGGGTTTTTGCCGAAAGGGACCGGGAAGGCTGTTTTTCGCCGCCAATGGATATCCGCATCGTACTCCGGTAGCCCGGATTTTTTTCTTCTATTCGAACATGGCTCCAGCCGGTATAAGTGACATCCATTCCGAGAAGATAATCCTCATTAAGATTATAGGTACCGCCCAAACCGATTTCTGCCGGGTACTTAAGCTTTCTGTTTATTTGTAAACTGGTATCCACGTTTGCTCCATAACGTATTAAGTTATCGTCATGGGATAAAGGAATTGCAAAAAACAGGCCGATAGTAAATGGTTGTTTTTCATAGATGGTGCCAAGAGCAATTCGTGGCCCGTGTATATTATTTTCACTCTTGTCATCCGTATCTATGAAGTTGTCCGAGTCCCAGTCAATAGACCACAAACGTTTGACTTTTCCCATGGTGTAGCGGCAGGCCAGTCCGGCAGTCCATGCAGGATTGATTTTATAAGCTGTTGTCAGATGGATTTCCTGCAGACCGCCGCTGCCGGAATATTGCTCTCTAAAGCTGTTATTGTCGAAAGTCTTTCCGGTCACCGAGAAGTCATACTGTATTCTGGAAATCCTGGAGATTCCGAACGCCAGGGCAACTCTTTTTCCGAGCGGCGTCCCAAACGCCACATGGGTGATGTTGACATTGTCGAAATATTTATTATCCCTGGCGGTGTTAGAATAAAGCCCTTCGTATGAAATACCGCTCTCAATTTTGAAATTGCTAATTCCCCATAGGGCCGCCGGATTATAGAGATTCATGGCGTTTCGGCTCGGGACGGCCAGTAAAACCTTTCCCATTCCAATGGAACGCGCGTTTACGGACGGCTGCATCAGGCCGAAACCGGCGCCGGAAAAGGATGACCCACCGGCGGTAAGCCATGAGGGGATTAAAAGAAACGTAAGCAGGATAAACAGTAAGCGCATAGTTTAATCTTCCGGCGGCAAAGTGTAATAAATGATGATTCGCGGCGAACGGTACTTATCCAGAGCATAATTATTATAAATCCGTAAGCGGTATAAACGGTCATAGCCGCCTTTTAGTTCCCGCGCATTATAAATCTGCAGTCCGTAATTGGACGAAGGATTATTAACCCATTTCTGGAATTGGCGTGTGATGGTAAAACGTAGGGTATCATCGGCGGCGTTATCCGTTAACCAGCGCTGGGAAAGGTTGTCATAGGTAAGCCAGGAATAATCCTCACCGCTCACGGCGACATTGCCGGGCGTCCAGCCGGTGGTGTCGGTCGCGGTGCGCACGGTTTGGAGGCTGATGGAATCACCGGTTTGGCGGCGGTAGTCGCCGGTCGGATCGATATTCAAAACCAAATCGGCCCGGCTGATGGTAGCGCCGTGCGGGATATTATTGGTATTAAACCGCAGAAGGGTATGATAGATGACGCCGCTGCCGACGTTTAATTCCGAAGCCGGGCGCGGGTTCCCATCACGGTATAAATAACCCTGCCGTCCGCCGTTATAACTGCCGTAACCGCTGAGTACAATCGGAAATACGGTAGCCGAGTCGTAAAAAATTTGTCCGGATTTGAGAACTTTTTGATATTCAAAAACAAGGCTTGGTGCGTAGGCCTTATCGGGCGTGGTGGCGCTGGCGGCTTGCGTAACGTTGGCGCCGTAAAACTGCGCAACAAAACCCGGATTGGCAGGAAAATCAATCAGGATGCCGTAGTTATGACGGGTCGTATCCGTGCGCGCGTACACCCATTGCTGGACGGTATCCCGAGGTAAAGGGATCGTTTGCTGAACTTTGGAAGAATCGGTTGCCGTGACATTAAATTGCACGATCGGTACCGTCCCGTAATCGACGCCGGGCTGAAAGCGGTTCCAGCGCAGATCCGCGGATTCCCAGGCGCGCAGGACAGGATATACGGATGCCGTAAAGGACCCGGACCCGCCGTAGGCACCGGCGTAGGTCAGATTCAGCCGCGTCGTATTGGGTAGTACGATTACGCTTTCAGCATCGGCCGGGATATTGAAATAAAAAATAATCCGAAATTCATTGCCGTCAACCGCGCCCAGGTACAGGCGGTCCGTCAGGGAAGTGGGTACGGAATCCATAAACGAAACCGCGTTGGTCAGTTGGTCGGCAAACAGGGTATCCTTGCGGAACCGTCCTCCCAGCGCCTCCTGGTCAATACCTTCGATACCTATATCATCAATGGTTTCATCACAGGCCGCTAATATCAGAACCGATAAAAGCCAAATGATTTTGGAAGATAACCGCACGTATCCAGACGCTCGGAATTCTCTATTAGATTTCATATACTATATTTATCCGTATTCATTAGGCGCGGTAAATCAGAATTTAATATTCAGACGATACCCGCAGAATTTACAATTTGAGCCGCGTAATCCCCCGAGATTGGACTGATAATCCCGGCGCTTGATCACCAGCCGTTTACAGCTGGGACAGAAGGTATCCATCACGCCGTCGATGTCGGTGTCCGTCAGGTAAATAAAATTCAGCTTTTGCGAGGCAATTTTATAAGCTTTTACCAGTGTTTCGTTGGGCGTCATGATACGATCGGTCATTTTATAATGCGGAAAAAACCGCTTGAAATGGACCGGAATGTCTTTGCTGATTGAGGCGACAAAATCGACGAATTCATGGATTTCTTCCTCACTGTCGGTCAGGTCCTTGATCACCAGGTACGTCAGTTCCAGATGGGTTTCCTCATAGGCGATGCGAATCGAGCGGAGAACGACATCCAGCTGGCCGTCGATGTACTGGTCATACGTGGCCTGCCGCATGGACTTGACGCTGATATTAATGGCATCGACGTAAGAAATAATTTCGCGGAGAGGTTTTTCGTTGATATAGCCGTTGGAGACAAGGATGTTCTTCTGTCCGATGCCTTTGAGCTTTCGCGTGGAATCCATGAGATAATCGAACCAGATGAGCGGTTCGGTAAACGTGTAGGCCACGCCGATGGAATGACTTTTCCCGGAATATTCCAGCAGGGTCTGCAGGGAGATTTCCTTGGTATCCTTGCGTTCCATGGTCAGCGCGTAGTTCTGGCAGAATTTACAGTACATGTTACAGCCGTTTGGCGCGATGGACAGCACATTGGAATTAGGATAATAATGAAAGAACGGTTTTTTTTCAATCGGATCGTAGGTCGCGGTTACCAGGCGGCCGTAATTCACGGCAAACAGCTTGCCGTCGATGTTCCGGTAACCCCAGCAATCGCCTTCCTTGTCCGGGGCGATCCGGCAAAAACGCGGACACAATTCGCAAACCACATGATCGTTTTCTTTTTTATAAAATTTGGCTTCTACCATGGCGTACCTTATCAATGGCGGAACAGTTAGAAATACACTAACTCAAAATATATTGAGATAATTTTATAAATGCAAACTCAAAATGCAGTATCCATTAGAAAAAAAACGCTGTTAAACGGATGAAACCCTATCTGTCCAAAAACAGCAAGGAAGGAATTATCGCAGCGAATAATTCAGCCTTGCGTATAATGATAAGCGGGAATCATCCGTATTACCGATTTCTCCGGTTACAGAAAGGGTTGCATATACGCTGTGTGATATTTTCGTACCCAGATCGGCTGAAATCAACGACAGTTTCCGGATAGAAGAGGTGGTTTCACGCGAGCGATTGTTAATATTGATTTGATAAATCCAACGGTACGAATTGATATAATAGGATAACGTCAGGTCCCATTTGCCTTTTATGAAGGATGAATTAAGATATCCACCGGTTTTAATATTCTGCAGCCAGTGATTTCTGGTATAACCGCCTTCCACGCCAAGTTGGAACCGGTAAAAAAAATAATTTCTGTAGACAGCCTGCACATTTCCGTATGAGAGGTCATCATAACCGAAACGTTTTTTGACCGAAGGCATAATATCCAATGAACCGATAGAAGACAAATAAAACACCTGCCAACCGGCCGTCAGGGATACGTCTTTTTCATTGGTCTGATAAAAATATTTATCCGGCGTGGCGACGGTATCCGAGAGCGTGCTGAACCTTGTGTATCGGTTCAGGTATTCGAAATTCAGCCGGACATACCATTTCCGGCTGAAGCGGTAATACAGATTGGTATAGGAATAACCGATAAGATGCCGGTTGAGCATATACATGGTTTTATGGTAGATGCGCACCTGCGTCAGCGGTTTCGCTTCGCCATACAGGAAGGCTTTACGGGATTCGTGGTTTACATATTTTTCAGTCGTAAAACCCGCACCGATCCCCAGGAATGTTTTTTTAAAGAACAGGCTTGCGCCGGTATTATATCCGGAGCCGGTTAATTTATTCTCATAATAATCGTTAATGGTTCCGCCGAAAGCGGATAACTGGAAAGACCGGTATAGCGTTATATTTTCCAGAGAGGCGCCGTTGACCGGATAGGCGTCGATAACTGTCATATAGGGAATAACCCGTCCCAGTTTAAATTGCCCGGAACCCTGACCATAGGAAGCATACAACTGACGGATGATATAACGATTCCGGAAATGTCCGTCCTGTATCGGCTCAGGAGCCGTAAAGGCGGTTTTTTGGTAGGCATCCAATTTAATTTGATAACGGATGCGGTTTCGGGTGCTGTCATAAAACCGATAATTCAGATTCACGTAGTTGGTTACTGAATTCAGTTCCGGAGCGACAGACAAAGGCCGGGTGTAATAGTTCCAGCCAACCGATATGCGTCCCACAAGGCGTTTAGGGGTTACCGGCATTAGAGTATCCTGTCCGAAAGCCCGGACAGTAAGCACAAACAGCATGGCCAGAAGGCTACCGCGCATGATGAAATTCACTTCCGCCGTTTAAATTTATGCCGCCGGACGTCATCATCGCCATGATCCTCTTTATGGTCAAAATCATGACATTCACGGCATGTATAGGTTTCATAATTGGGCGCGTCTTTATGGCAGGTTTCGCAACTGCGGCGGTGATGGCCGCGCAGGGGAAACCATCCGTCATAATGCGGATAATTGTCCCAAGCGGTCAGGCTGTGGCACAATCGGCAATCGCCCATCTGTTCATATTCCTGATGTTTAGGCGACACACCGACCGGACGGTGGCAATCGCCGCATTCACGCACGTTAGGCATTTTGAAAGTGACGAGGTCTTTATGACAGTCGGCGCAGTCCAGGCCTTTATGGGCGCCGATCATGAAGAACGTTTGGTCGTTGTGGGTGAATGTGGACGGCGACCACGCGTGTTCGTTATGACAGCGCTCGCAATCCTGCCCGAGCTGGCCCCGGTGTACATCGGGATGGCAGGCGTTACAGGAACGTACGGTCGTACTGAAATTACTGCCGCCGTGGCATTGCGTGCAGGAAGCCGACTGATGGGCGCCTCTCAGCATAAATCCGGTGCGGCTATGGTCAAAATCGATATTTTTCTTTAAAATTTTCCACGATTCCGTGGTATGGCAGGCCTCGCAGGGAATGTCCATTTTTTTATGGGGAATTTTCACATAAGGGGTATCCGCGGAAATGGCGTTACCGTCCGGGTACGATAAAACCTCTGGTATGCGCCGGGAATGTTCCGGGCTGCCGTCAGAAGCCAGAACTAAATAAATGAGCAGGATAAAAATCATTTTTTTTCAAACACTCCGTTATGCGCATCCGGATGGCAGGACGCGCAATTGACATCAATGGGTTTATATAATGGGATTAAAGTGTCGCTCTTGATTTTAGTTTGAATATGGCATTTATTGCAGTCCGTTCGGGCATGCGCACCGGTCAAGGCGAACCGGGAGTGGACGGCATGGTCGAAAATCGCGGGTTTGAAGGCCGTTGTGTTATGACATTTTCCGCAATCCGTCATGGGGTGCTGTTCGCTAGCGGCCGGGTAATCAGCCAACTGGCCTTCATGGACGTCCTTATGACACGACTCACAGAAAACTGAAAGCGGCCGGTATAATATCCGCTGTTGATCTGTATTTTTATCAATCCATTTATGGCATTGATCGCACCGGAGCGAAGCATGTTTTCCGGTCAGCGGGAAACGGGAATCCCGGTTATGGTCAAACCGGCTTTCGGTCCAACGGTTTGTTGTGTGACAGGCGGCGCAATCATGTTTTTCGATTTTATCACGGAACTGCCCCTGATGGATATCTCGGTGACAACTGTAACAGGTTGGCGCCCGGAAACGCAGCATCAGTGTGGCAGTATCGGCTTGGATTTTAATCCCTGTTCGCGCCATGAAGGTTTCTTTATTCGTCCGGGTATGACAGGATCGGCACGCGACCGTATCATGGGCTCCAAGCAGCGGATACCCGGTCTCTGTGTTGTGACGCTGAACCGTAAACGTCGAAGGCACAAAACCGGCGACGGTATGACAGGCTTCGCATTTTCCCTTATCGTCCCGGTGCGATAACTGACCGCCGTGAACATCCCTGTGACAGTCCGTACACTGCTGGTATTTCATATTTGAATAGATCGCCGGTTTTTTCCTGTCCGGCTGATGGCATTGATTGCAATCCACCGACTGATGTCTTCCGTTTAGCGGGAAGGCCGTTTTACTGTGATCAAATCCGCTGATGGTTAAATTTTTCCATCCGCCTGCCGTGTGGCATTTCTGACATGTCGAACCAAATTTACCCGCGTGAGGATCTTTGTGACAGCTGATGCATTGTCCAAAATTCGCTATTTTGTATTTATAATATCCTGCATCATCCGTACCGTCTTCTTTTTTCCTTTTGTCCTGAATCAGAGGATGGCACTGAATACAGGCCACGAGGCTGTGGCGGCCGAGCAAGGGGTATTGGGTGTTGCTGTGATCGAATTTTTCATTGGCGGATTTTTTCCAGTCATTATAATCATGACAATCGTAGCAGTCACGTTTTATCTGGCCGCGGTGCTCATCGAAATGACAGTTGATACAGGCTGTGGATAGACCCAGAAAGGTTTTTTCAAGGCGCAGACCGTCGCTTTGCCTTTGTTTAACCGCCTGGTCCCTGATCCGCGAAACTTTATGGCAGGATTCACACGGAATGTTTTTGTGTTTTCCCTCCAGAACGTATCCGGTTTGAGAATGATTAAAATTTTCTTTGTCGTTTTCCCATTCGATCATCTGAAAATCACGTCCCAGATGATCTTTGTGGCATTCAATGCAGTTTTTACTCCTGACGGATTTGGAAGCGTGATAACCTTTGTTCTGATTTATCCGGTCTCTGATCAGTGTGTGGCATTCCAGGCATTTCTTACTGCTGATTTTCTGCCCCAGTTCATGACAACGGGTGCAGTTGGTTATTCCTTCAAGGTCTGCATGCGCACGAGCCAACGGCCCGGGGGAAATCTGAGCTGTAAGGTGGGTTTCGCCGTAATAAGCGGAAACGGCTGAAACCATTATGAGATATTTCAAACTTTTCAGAATCATTTCTTTTGTGCTACCGGATTTGTTCCAGTGAGGAAGCCGCTTTAACCGCTATATCGGTATGAGGATTAATATGCAGGACGTGTTCCAAATACTTTCTGGCTTCCTCGTCCCGTTTCATATTCAGAAATATCACACCCATATTATAATAGGCTGTCTGGTGACGGGGATTATTCTGAATAACCCGTTCCAGTTCCTCTACGGCGCGCATAGGCTTGCCGGTGTTGTATAAACACACCGCGTAATCCACCCGTACATCGTCATTATCCGGTCGCCATGTAAGGGCTTTCTGATAAGTTCCGAGGGCCTCATCGAAACGGCCCCTATCAAAATACAGATTACCCAGCATGATGAGATGATCCAGATCATCCGGGTTCTTTTTGATGTGGTCTTCGAGCTGTTTCGTTTGCATGAGTAAATCATGATCAGGGGGCATGGTTTTTAAGGCGGCTTTCAGGGTATCGGCCGAAGCCGGTCCGGTTATCCGTAGGTTCTGAGAGTCCGGAACGACGACGGATTCAGACCGGTTCGCATAATAATTTATGCCAATCAAAAAAATGATAATAGCGGCAAAAATCAATATGTGACGACCGGTCTTCATGGTTAACTTAGCTTTAATTATTAAGGAAAATCCAGCCGTAACCAAACAGAAACGCTACGGCAATATGGATGATCATTATTATGAACATGATGATAGCAAACGGAATATGAAACAAATGCCAATACCGAAATAATTTCTGTGTGATTGTAAGATTGGTCAGGCGAATCTGAGTTACTGCATTTTCCGTAAGCGTTTTTTTAATGGTTAAAATTTTTTTCGGATCCGACACCGTTTTACATATTTCGCCGGCCAGTTGTTGTATGTTTTTTTTGTATCGGTAATTTACGAAATGCTGCCGGATAAATGCTTTAAACACCAGACCTTTTGTGTATTTTTCCAGTTCCGCCGTCATGGCGTTTATGGCTGAGATGCAGTCGGGCGCTATGCCGTACTCCTGTACCAACATCCGGAAATTGGCCTCAATCTGTTTCTTCAGTTCCAGAGGCGGAATCTCCCGGCCAGTAATGGTTTTGGGTATTCTCAGATACAGATACCGGCCCAGCATGCCGCTGGCAACCACGATAACCATGCTCCAGAAACTTACAGCGATGATACCGCCAAGCTTGAAGGCCGAGTGATATACAATCAGCGCTGGACCAAGCAAACACAGGAAAATATGAAACTCGAGCACGTGCTTTATAGTGCCTACATTCGCCAGTACGCCCCACCGTTTCCGTAAGGCGTACATGATAACACCCAATGTCATAAGAAAGGACCCTATAAATCCCATGCCATGGCCCCAGTACCCCGATGGATTAAGGAGCTCATGCAGGAAATGCTCGTGGCGTTGATCGACAGGAAGCCGATAATAGTTGAAGCCGATAACCCCGATCCATAGAACAGTCAAGGATCCGGTCAGCGTCAATATGCCGAGATATATTTTATGGGTGCTGTTTTTCATATCGCGATAACCTTTTCTTTCCGCATAAACTCAACGCCGATTTTTTTCAGGAAAGGCGTGGGCATTTCTCCCCCGATAAAAATAAAAATATAATCGTTCGGAATGGCTATCCGGCCGGCATCGGTTTTAACCGACACTGAATCCGGTTTGATTTCCTGTACCTGCGCGTTATAAAGCACCGTAACGGTTCGGCTGGTTTCGGCTTCTTTGATGCGTTGCTGATTCTTACCATTGGCTTTTTCGAATCCGTATCCGCGGTTAACCAGAGTAACTTTGGTGCCTTTCTGACGGGATAGCGCTATAGCCGCTTCGATAGCGCTGTCGCCGGCGCCAACCGCCAGGACATGCCGTTGTTCATAATGGCCGGGATCCAGAAGCTGGTAAGCCACTTTAGACAGGTCCTCCCCCGGAACACCCAGTTTCCGCGGAGTTCCGCGCCGACCTAAAGCCAGAACCACATGATATCCCCGATATTCTTTCCGGGCGGAGGTGAGGATTCTGAAATATCCGTCTTCACGGATTATATTTTCCAGTTTCTCGCCGCACCGTACCTGCAGGTTGTTTTTTGCGACGATACCGTTCCATAGTTCCAGAAGGTCTTCCTTGGAAAGTTCCCTTTTTTTCAGCAGGCCGTATCGGGGTATTTCAACGGGCACGGTCATGACCAGTTTTTGCCGCGGATAGCTCCGAATCGCTCCGCCGGGACTTTGTTCTTTTTCTATCAGCAGGTAATGTAGCCCGCTGTCCAGAGCCTTCAAAGCCGCGCTCATGCCTGCCGGACCTGCGCCGACGATAATTACATCATAAATGGCGCCGGAAGTATCGCGGGGCTGGCTTTTCAGCTTTTCTGAAAGGTTTTCAATGACGCAACGCCCCTGATAGATGGCGTTCCGCAGCAGGGCCATACCCCCGAGTTCACCGATTAAATACAGATTCGGAATATTGGTCTGATAGACGTCATCCAATACGGGAATTTCGGCTGTGGATACGGCCGGATCCAGTACAATTCGGATGCCTGAAACCGGACAGGCCTCGGCACATAGCCCGTGCCCGACGCATTTGGCCGGGTAAATCAGTTCCGATACGCCGTCGATAATGCCGAGTACATGTTCCGGACAGGCGAATACGCACGACGCGCAACCAATACACCGCGAATGGTCAATCAGGGGATGCTGGGCGACTGGCTTTCCTTTTCCCAGCGCGTGGGATTCCCTCTGCTTTTTTCGGTTAGCACGGCTTTTTTTAATGGTTATTAAAATGTAGGGAATTAAAACAACCGCAATGATCAAGGCGCCTGTCAGATACGTTAGAGTGGTTTCCGTCATTCAATCATGTTAAATTTACTGATGAGCTTAATAGTTTAACAAAAGCAGTTTTTTTTTGAAGACAGGCCTTTCTCGGAGGGTTACGTGGTTATTTTCCATGCATTATATGTTAAATATTCAGTCCTAAGAATTCAAGATAAAAAAACATTTCCGTAAAACTTGTAATCATATCTATTGATAGTTTTGTTCATCTAAAATATATTCCTGCCATGTTAAAAAAATTTAAATATGGTCTGTTATTCGTATTTATTGACCTGACCGGCTGGTGGTTATATTGGTTATGGCATAAAACGGTCAGGATTTCTGTATCCGGTCAAATGCCCACGAAAGAACCGGTTATATACGGATTCTGGCATCAACACATTTTTATAATTGTTGGATTTTTCAGTAAGACATTCGCCAGGCATTCTATAACCGCTCTGGTCAGCCCGAGCCCGGATGGAAAGATACTTAGCCGCCTGCTGCATAAACTGCACATCCGTGTTTGCCGGGGATCCAGCGATATCAACGGTCTCAAAGGCTTTTGGTCGTGTATCCGGGAAATCCGTTCTGGAAAATCTCTGATGATCACGCCCGACGGACCGCGAGGGCCTTCAGAAAAAATGAAACCCGGTATAATAAAATTATCGGAAATAACCCGCGCGCGGGTATCTTGCATTACGGCGGCGTATTCATCCTGCTGGCGGTTGTCTTCCTGGGATGGGTTTATCATTCCCAAACCGTTCTCACGCTGTACGCTGCGTTTTACCTTCGCCGAAACCCTCACCGAAACCGAATGCGAGTCTTTGCTTAATGGTTCTCAAGCCGGTCGTTCAGTGGAAAAACCCGTGGCTTAAGCGCTTCGGTTATGCCGGTTTATTTCCCGGGAGCCTGCTTCTGGGAATTATTCTGCGGATCCGGTATGGATGGTATTTTTTAACCGGAGGTAACGCACGCCGGTTCCGTACGCCGGTTATTGCGGTTGGGAGTCTGCTGACAGGCGGCTCAGGGAAAACGCCGCTGGTTAAGCATCTGGCCATTGATTTGACCTTGCGTGGTTTTAAAATTGCGGTAATTTCACACGGATACCGCAAGCGTGGACCCGGTATGGTGATCGTATCAAACGGTCAGCAGCTTCTGGCGGATGTTTATGCAGCCGGTGACGAATCGTATATGCTGGCGGAAGATTTCATCAAAAACGGCTTAAGCATTCCGGTGGTTTCGTCTCCGAGGCGTATGGATGCTCTGCGAATGTTGGAAGCCACCTTTCAGCCGGACTGCGTGATACTCGACGACGGCGCGCAATTCCGAAAGCTTTTCAAAAACTGCGAAATACTCACCCGGGATTATTACGGCTTAACGCTGCCCGATTGGCTTCTGCCGGTCGGCCGGAGAAGAGACCTGGTCCTTGGTCGTCGCGACAGGGTTATGCACGTGATTACCAAAGTTCCCACCCCGGCGGTACATGACATGACAATCCGTTACGCATCTTCGGGGCTTTGTTTTGTAAGCCGGTATCAGCCGGTGCATCTGTGCGACTGGATCGGTGGCCGGACGTATGCGCTTGGGCATCTGAGCGGCAGGACATTGATTTTGTTTTCGGCTTTGGGAATGAACGACGATTTCTATCATACTATGCGTGGTTTGGCGGCTAACCATTCGGCGACCGTGGAACGGATTCAGGAATATCAGGATCATCACTGGTACACGGAACGGGATATCCGGAATATTATCGGGGCCGTACGGGAGGAACGGGCCGAAAATTATTTGTGGATAACCACTCCCAAAGACGCCGTTAAAATCCGGCCCGAATGGATACCTCCTGAACTTCGCGGTCGGTTTCTCTCTTTATACGCGGAGGTTGTATTTGATAATGAGAATACTTATATTGAATCGGTTATGAAAATAACCGGTTTAAGACCTCCATCCACCCTCTGAAATTCGGGACCGGAAAGGCACCATGGAAGAACAACGAAAAAAGACCATTCTGGTTGTTGACGATGACCGCAATATCCTCCGTCTGATCAACGTGTATCTCGAAAAAGACGAATACCGCATACTCAACGCCACGGACAGTATCGAGTGCTTTGAGGCCATAGAACGCGCCATGCCCGACGTGATTCTTTTAGACTGGCTGATCCCGGGCGTGGACGGTATTGCCGTCATGGAGCGCGTCAAGAAATTTTATCCGAACATCCCGATTGTGATGATGAGCGCTCATGGGACGATTGAAGCCGCGGTCGAATCCATGAAAGGCGGCGCGTATGATTTTGTGACCAAGCCGTTCGATTCCAATCGTCTGAAGCTGTCGATTCGTAACGCGCTTTTAGTGAGCTCGCTCTCGCAGGAACTGGAACGCCTCAAGTCCGAACTCTATCAGACGCACGATTACGGCGGTATCATCGGGCGTAGCGGCAAGATGCAGGAGGTGTACCGTATTCTCGATAAGGTAACAAAGAGCAGCAACGTCACGGTGCTCATCATGGGCGAGAGCGGGACCGGTAAGGAACTGGTAGCGCGCGAAATCCACAACCGGACCGCTACCCGTGCCTCCAAACCGTTTATCGCCGTTAACTGCGCCGCCCTGCCCGAAACCCTTCTGGAAACCGAATTATTCGGGCATGAAAGAGGCGCGTTCACGGGCGCCACCGAGCGGCGCATCGGCAAGTTCGAGCAAGCCAACGGCGGCACGGTGTTTCTGGACGAAATCGGCGAAATGTCCCCCGCCACGCAGGCTAAACTGATGCGGGTCCTGCAGGAGCGTGAATTCACGCGCATCGGCGGCAACGAGCTAATCAAGGTGGACGTGCGGATCGTATCGGCCACCAACCGGAACCTCGAAGCGGCCATCAAGCAGAACCTGTTCCGCGAAGACCTGTATTACCGGCTCAGCGTTTTTCCGGTGACGCTGCCGGCGCTGCGCGACCGCAAAGAGGATATTCCGCTGCTGACCGCGCATTTTTTTGAGCGCTTCAAAATCCGGGAAAAAAAGACCGAACTGCAATCTATCGCCAAAATAACCCTCGAAGCGCTCATCAATTACCCGTGGCCGGGCAACGTGCGCGAACTCGAGAACGCCATTGAACGCGCGGTGGTTATTTCTTCCGGGCCGGAAATCACGCTCGACGACCTGCCCCAGATTATCCGCACGTTCGGCGTGGAAATTCACAGCGGCAGCCGGGATTCTTACATTGATCTGACCGGCACCATGGATGAGATTATTGAACGCGTGGAAGAGAAAGTCATCCGTAAAACGTATGAAGAATGCAACGGCAATGTTTCCGAACTTGCCCGGAGACTCAACCTTGGCCGCGCGACCATATACCGGAAAGCCGAAAAATACGGTTTGCCCATCAAGGAATAACGCAAAGGTTTATTTATGTCCACCGAAAAAGCATCCATCGCCAGACCGCCGCGCCGGCCGCGCGTCGCCGGCTTTTTCTATCCGGCCGAAGCAAAAAAGCTTCGCAACGATCTGGATATTTTCTATGCGCAGGCCAAACCCGTAGATATTCCGGGCGTCATTTTCGGCATTGTAGCGCCGCACGCCGGTTATGTCTATTCCGGGCAGGTCGCCGCCGAAGCTTATAAACAGGTTCAGGGACGTCCTTATCAATTTGTCATCGTTATCGCCCCGAGTCACCGGGATTATTTGCGCGGCGTATCGGTATATCCTGGCGACTATATAACCCCGCTTGGACCGGTTCCGGTGAACGCCGATTATTGCCGAAAACTCACGGCGGCCAGCGATAGGATTATCCTATCAGAACTCGGCCATCGCGACGAACATGCCCTGGAAGTGCAGGTGCCGTTTCTTCAAACAAGTCTTAAGGATTTTCAACTGATTCCGTTAGTCATGGGCTCTCAGGATATGGACACCTGCCGCGCGCTGGGCCATGCCATTGCGAACGTTTTTCAGAATACGTCCATTCTCGTGGTGGCCAGCAGCGACCTGTCGCATTTCCATCCGCAGAGCGTTGCCGAGCATCTGGACCGCGTGGTTGCGGATGATTTCGAAAATTTCGACGAAGAAAAACTCTACGAACACATAATGCGTCAGGAATGCGAAGCCTGCGGCGCCGGCCCTATGATCGCCGCTATGATCGCCACCCGCCAATTAGGCGCGGAACACGCCCGGGTATTATCGTACCGTACTTCCGGAGCGGTCAGCGGCGATTATGAGCAGGTGGTCGGCTATTTAGCCGGAATATTGCATGCCTGAAAGAATGATCCCAATCTCCTGAAACCGATAACGATGAAGGTTTTTTATGTTTGTTTTATTTCCGGCGTTTCTCGTTCTTCACATTTTCGGCGTTATACTTTGGGCGGGAGGCAGTATCGTTCAATACATTTTCTTCACCGATATGCCTGAGGATTGCCACCCTAATGAACAATCGTTTTTTATTGACCTTATACGTAAAGTCACGCGGGTGATGGCTCTTACGGGTACGGGCGTGGTCTGGCTAAGCGGTCTGACGATGATTTTTATTCAGGGCTCAGAGTGGCTTACCGCGCACGGTTTTATCCATATTAAAATTTCCCTGGGCCTTATAGCGGCCGTTTTAACTCTAATGGCTTTTTACGCTATCCGGAAAACCGCCGCGCTTTGTTCGGCGGAAAGCCCGGATCCGGCAGCGGTAATGCCTTCAATGAAACGTTGGAAGACCCTGCAGACTATCCTTCTGATTACGCTGGGTACGGCGGTTCTGGTGGCTGTATTCCGTTTTTTCAATTAAAAACATAAACCACAGGAGCTATTATGAAAAAAATGATGATTGTTATTCTGGCGCTGACGGCGCACACGCTCGCCGCGCAACAGAAAAACATTCCGTCCGAAATCACCGCTGTTACGCTGTATTCGGACCGCGCCCATGTCGTCCGGTCGGCGGATGTCAGTCTGGCCGAAGGTAATCATGAACTGATTTTCAAAGACCTGCCTTACAGCCTGGATGATCAGTCCCTGCGCGTGGAAGGTTCCGGTACAGCCGCAGCCAAAATCACGGACATCAAGATTGAAACCGTGTATATTGATACCCTGCCGAAAAATGCGCTGAAGGACCTGCAGGACCAATTGACCGCGCTGAACGATGAAGAAAAGATTTATGCCGACCGTATAGCCGTGCTCATGAAGGAAATTGAATTTCTGGATCTCATCAAAAAACACGCCACCACGGCCGGGCAGACCGCTCAAGAAACGGTAAAACCCTCCATCGACGAATGGACGCGGCTGTTTGCTTTTTATGACGCCAATTATGAGAAAATCAACCTGGAAGCCCGCACGCTGGAAAAAAAGAAGCAGGAGTTACAGAGCAAGAAAAGTCAAATCCAGCAACAAATTAACCGGCTTTCCGGTTATTCCAAGCTTACACGCAAACGCGCGGTTGTGAACGTAACGGCCACCCGGGCCGGGCAGATGAAGTTTAACCTCTCGTACGTGCTTACCGGCGCCCGCTGGTATCCGTTTTACGATGTTCGGGTTTCGCAGGAAAATCAATCCGTGGAGCTGACATATTACGCCATGATTGCCCAGAATACCGGTGAGGACTGGAAAGACGTCAACCTGTCAATATCCACCGCGCGTCCCAATATCTCCGGATCCGCGCCCGTTTTGAGCGCCTGGTACCTGAACGTGTACACGCCGTATTATGCCAGCGATAGTAAATATGATAGACGCCTGGCCGGCGCGGGGGGCGCCCGTTCCTTCTCGGCAAAAAAAGAAAAAAGTATGATGGAAGAATCAAAGTCCGCAGAAGTCAGCGACGATGAAAGCAGCAGCCTGATCGCGGAAACGGCAACCATCGAACAGCGGTCCACTTCCGTCGTGTTTAACATTAAAAAACCCGCCACGATTCCCGCGGATAATTTTGATCATAAAGTTACCATATCTATCGAAAAACTCAAAGCCGATTTTCTGTATGCGGCGACACCGAAAATTGCGGAACTGGCCTATCTGAAAGGCAAGATCGAAAACATCACCGAGGTGCCGTTCTTAGCAGGAAAAATCAACCTGTTCTTTGGCAACAGTTTTGTGGGCACATCCGAAATCCCCACTGTGATACCCACGGAAAAATTCGACGTGTCGCTCGGCATTGACGACGCCATCAAAATCAAGCGGGAGCAGGTCAAGGATTACCGCTCCGAGACCGGAATTTTCTCGAAAAACATAAAAAAATCTTTCGAATACAAAATTACCGTGGAAAGTTTCCGGAAAACCGACGACACGATTATTATTCAGGATCAGTTTCCAATTCCTCAGGATGAGCGCATTAAAGTCGAAGCGGTTCTGCCGGACTTTAAAAAGGAAAACATGCTGTCTGTTCCGAACGGCGTGGTTGAGAAAAAAAGCGGCGGGATTGTCGAATGGCGTTTAAAAATCAAACCGAAAGAGAAAACCGAACTCCGCATCAAATATAATGTGGAATATCCGGGCGATATTCGCATTGAAGGGCTTTAATCAAGAATAATTTTATTGCCTTTGATGATAAAAGGTATTAAAATTCCGGGGTACACATACGATTTAACCTATTTGCTTTGAGAAATTCATGGCGAATCAAAAATCAGACTTTGTTTACTTAGTATCCGAATTTAACGGCCCGTCGGAGTTGTTGCGCGCCGCGGAGAAACTGCGGGATGCCGGATATCGCGATTTTGACTGCCATTCGCCCTATCCGATCCACGGCATGGATCAGGCCATGGGGTTGAAGCGATCCCCATTGGGCTATATTGTGTTTCTCGTCGGTTTCTGCGGTGTAACGGGTATGATTGCGCTGACCTGGTGGGTTAGTGCGGTCGCCTATCCGGTCATTATTTCCGGCAAGCCGCTTTTCAGTTACCCCGCCTACGTACCGCCGATATTCGCGATCGGAGTCTTGTCAGGCGGAATAACGGCTCTGCTCGGCATGTTAGCGCTGAACAAGCTGCCGCGGCCGCATCACCCGCTGTTCGATGCCGGGTTATTTTCCAAAGCCACTGACGACGGATTTCTGGCGAGTGTCCGTGTCGAGAACCGGCCGGAGAGCATCGACGCCGCGAGGGCTTTTCTTGAAAGTCTCGAGGGTAAAAACACGGAAATAGTTAACGACTGATACACAGAAACGAAAAGATGTCCATGCGAATTATCCTGCTTACCGCCGTTTTAGTCGTAATCACAGCTTGCCAGGGGCAGACTTCCAAGGAACCCCCGATTCATCTGAATCCCAACATGGATAAGATGCCGAAGTACAAAGCCCAGGCCGAAAGTCAGTTCTTCACCGACGGCGCCGCGATGCGGCCGCCGGCCGCGGGCACGGTCGCGGAAAATGACCTTCGGGCCGACGAGGCCTACTATACCGGGAAAAACGCCGACGGTCAACTGATTGCGGCGATACCCGTTCCTGTTAACAAGGATTTCATGCTCCGCGGGCAGGAACGCTTTAATATCTACTGCGCGCCGTGTCACGCGCGCACGGGCGAAGGGAACGGTATCGTGGTCCAGCGCGGGTTTGTACAGCCGCCGACGTTTCATTCCGACGTGATGCGCGCCAATCCGGCCGGTCATTTTTTCACGGTCATCAGCCAGGGCATCCGCAGTATGCCGACGTACAAACATCAGGTGCCGGTGACAGACCGTTGGGCCATCGTCAGCTACATCCGCGCTCTGCAGCGCAGCCAGCACGCGGCTTCATCCGATATTCCCCAAGAAACGCTTAAGGAACTCCGGTAACATGACGACTTCAGACCACGGGACCTATATAATGGCCGAACCGGGCCGGTTCGGCATTACCGCTTACCTCATCGGCGGCGCCGGCTTAGCGCTGAGCGCCATCGGCTTTTTTACCGAGCCGGAACAATTTTATCATTCCTACCTGACAGCCTTCACGTTTTGGATTTCCATCGGGCTCGGCGGCTTGTTTTTTACTCTGCTGCATCATCTTGTGGGCGCGACATGGAGCGTTGTCCTGCGGCGGATTTCCGAAACGCTGATGATCACCCTTCCGCTGATGGCCCTGTTTTTTATCCCCCTCATCTTCGGTATGCACGATCTGTATCACTGGACGCATGCTGACGCCGTGGCTCAGGATGCCATTCTGCAAAAAAAAGCCGGCTATCTGAACGTACCGTTCTTTCTCATTCGCACCGTTATTTATTTCGCCGTCTGGACCCTCTTCGGTTTTATGCTATATAGGTGGTCCCGAAAGCAGGATCAGGGCGACATGTCTAAAAACCGAACCATGCGTCAGCTCAGCGCGCCGGGCATGATCCTCTTTGCTCTTACCGTAACGTATGCCGCGTTCGACTGGCTGATGTCGCTTGACCCGCACTGGTATTCGACCATTTTCGGCGTGTATTACTTCGCGGGCAGTTTTCTCGGTACGATTACATTCATTGTTATCTTCTGTCTGTACCTGAAACGCCGGGGCATTCTTCATCAAACCATCACCACCGAACATTATCACGACCTCGGCAAACTGATGTTTGGCTTTACTATTTTCTGGGCCTACATCGGGTTCTCGCAGTTCTTCCTGATCTGGTATGCGAACATTCCCGAGGAAACCATTTATTATCTCCATCGGTGGGAAGGCAGCTGGCAGTATATCAGTCTTGCGCTGATTTTCGGCAATCTGGCCCTGCCGTTTTTTATTCTGATGCTCCGTTCTTCCAAGCGCACTCTTGCCGTACTGTTTTCCATCGCGGTACTGCAATTCGTCATGCACTGGGTCGATCTGTACTGGATGATTCTGCCGAATTATTCGCATCACGGCGCGCATTTTTCATGGATCGATCTTACGACCACGGTAGGTATCGGCGGTGTGTTTCTTGGCTTTTTCTGGCAAAAATTTTCCCGGAACCCGCTGGTGCCCATAAATGATCCCTTGCTTGAATCTTCCATTCAAATAAAGAACTGACCTATGGCCAACAATCAGGAACCCGGTTACGCTAAAGAGGACGTGAGCAACAAAAAAATTGCACTGTACGGACTGATCAGTATTCTGATATTTGTGATACTGTTTGTAATGATTCATTTTCTGTTCCTCAATCATGACGATTCCCTGATACTCCGGAAAGAACGCCCGTATATCCCGTTGAAAGAACTGCATGCGCATGAAGATTCCGTACTCTATACCTACCGAATTATTGACGCTTCAAAAGGCCTGTACCGCATTCCCGTTGACAGCGCGATTAAACTGATTGAACAGGAAAAACTGAATAAGGCGCTGGATCCGACCCAAAAGTAAAAGGCGGCGGCTCGCTTTTTATCATTGCTAATAACCGAAATCCTTCGACAATAACCGTTAGCCGCCGGTACCGGCACTAACAAAGGCAAGTTTCTGAATCACCGTTTTCGCGGGGAATAATTGTATTGTGTTATAATTCGATGCAGTCATCCGTTTTAAAAAAAATCGGCGTCATCGGGCCGGGCGCACCCTTGTGCGGAAACGATTTGTATGACTTTGGTGTTTCGCTTGGCGAAGCCGTTGCGACAAAGGATCGGGTTATTATATGCGGCGGGCTGGGCGGTTTCATGGAAGCAGTGTGCCGGGGCGTAAAGCAATCCCCGGAAACATTTTCCGGACAGACCCTTGGCATTCTTCCCGGCGATGATCCGGAAAGCGCGAATCCATTTATTGACGTGGCGATTCCTACCGGTATGGGTATAGCCCGAAACGGTATCATTGTTAAAACATCGGATATTATTATAGCGGCAGGAGGAGGCGCCGGGACATTGTCGGAATTAGCGTTTGCGTGGCAGCACCACAAAACCGTGCTGTGCGTAACCGCCTTCGGCGGCTGGTCCCGCGAACTGGCCGGACGAAACCTTGATGAGCGCGCGGCCGGCCTGCTGATTGGCGTTCGGACAATTGAAGATATACGGCGATATCTGAATGAGCGCCTGCGCTGACACGCTTATAAATGGGCTGGCGCAATGTGTTTAATCTGTGAAACCAGCCAGCCGGGGCGGTTGGTATAAAGGCGCATAACCCCATAACGGACGGCCTTTCGCAGCGACCATGCCGTATCAACCTGACCGAGGCCGACCTGTAACTTCTCTTCACGGACCCGCGCCGCCATTTTACCGGTAAAAAGCCAGACGTGGCCCGCAATCTCGTCGATGCCATGCTCTTTACACCAGGCAATATGCTTTTCCGTCACAAACGGCGACAACCTGGGTTCAGTGGCTGTGGCGATCAGTCCGCAATGAATATCCGGTGATTGGGTTTTTACCCTCAACAGCGCTTCGGGATTGAATGATATTATCCTGAGTCGGCCTCCGGCGGACAAATATCCTTTATCGTAGAGTTTATCCGTAATGATATCCCAGCGCGTGTGGGATTTCAGTTCTACGGTGAAACGCCTTTCCGGGAAATAATTCAAAACTTCCTCCAACGTTGGAATCTCCGGCCGGAGGGATTGCAGTTCAGTCAATTTAAGACTGCGGATAGCCATCTTTTTCCGTTTCGTCCGAATGTGTTCATCATGAACCATGACGATCTGATTATCGGCTGTCAGGGACAGATCCATTTCCACTTCATCCGCGCCTTCATCAAAAGCCAGCCGGAATGCCGGAATGGTATTCTCGTAAACGCCCGCCGGATGCCGTCCCACGCCGCAACCTCGATGACCGATGATCGTATAGGTATCTACTGGCATATCCTATATGTATTCATTAATCGCCTGGACTCATTAATATCGGTAAAAACTTTTTTATTTTCAAATTGATAGGCCATGTTCTCAAGATTCCAGAAATTTTTGCCCGCCGGGGTACATTAAGAAATTATACCGTAGTCTGTGGCTACATCCGAATATCGGGCCTATTGTTTGGGGGTACGGCAAAAGGATTGTTGAAAATTTAAAAAGATAAGCTAATGATAATAAAAGCAGGAATAAAAGTTCTCTGCGGGGTGTTTTTAATAGCGTTAAAATATTACATCATTAATTATGACACAGAAAGCCAAAACATCAGACCATAACTATATAACTATCCAATGAAAGGGAAAAAACTATGTTTCGTATGGTAATTATGCTGACCGTTTTAGGTTTTTGGGGATTGGTTGCGCCGGTGTATAGTGATTCTGAACCGGCCGGGGACCCGATACCGTCGCAATCATTTGACACGGAGTTTCCGGATTTTGGCCCGGTACGTTTTGCCTCGTATTATTATTCGGGCGAACAATTTCGGTTTAACTTTTATTTAATGGCGGGCAGTGAAGTGCTTTATAGTTTTCCGGATTTTTACGGCAACCTGCAGGGATGGTTTGCCGATGAAATCGTGGCCATTGGCTTTCGGGATGTTAACGGCGACGGAAGAAAAGACGTGCTGATTATAGCCAATTATATTACCGGTATGGGTCCGGGCGCGGCGATTCCTTTTCCTGTTGCCGGCGTTTATCTACAGGGATTACCCAACAGCACGGCGTTTACCCATGATGAGGCGCTCAATGAAAAAATGAATCAGGGATTGAAGAAAAAAACGATTCCGGCCATGGCGGAATGGCTCAAGAAAGAATTTGGCGTCAAGAAATAAAAAGCTATTCCGTTCCGGTTCTCGGTTGCCGGAACAGATATATCACATTCAAAGAAAAATAATAGCTATTACATACTGCAAACTCCATTCGTGAAATATGACCTGCAGTCCAAGTATAGCTGTGCCAATACTGGCCTAAATGTATAGCGTCCTGAGAGGACCGGTTACAACTATTTCATATACTGTTTCCAGGGCTGGGGTTATGGTAAACGCTTATGGCATGCTATCTTCGGGCCTGCCGGCTCCAATCCGGCGGGTGCCTTTAGCCTCGGCTTGTTCTTTCACAACCATTACTGGAATTCTCATTTCCAATTAGACAGAATACGTGCGCCTGGCTTTGTGAACGTTTCGGGGGATGGTTGCCGGTACGGCTTAGTGGCCGGATTCGATTGCTTTTGTAAGACGAGTTGGAGCCAAGGCGAAGCCGGACATTTGTTGAAAATCCCGTCAGAATGGAGGTGTGGTAGAGATTGGCGGTTGAGGGTCATATGGAGCAATTATAACATGCATTTTATTAGAAAACCATTAGTAAATAGAAATACTCCAACCTAACGCACTCACAAAAAAAATCGGGAGTGTCATAAAATGGATAAGCATATCCGGATAATTTAAAAAATTGTAAAAATCATAAAAAATACTTGACTTTATCCTTTTCGGAATATATAATTGCGTCTCTCTCATTGATACTCAACCCGGCGGTTGAATGACCGACCAGGCAATGATAGAAAGAAAAAACTTCGGTTTTTAGTTTGAAACGAACAAATTTATTAGGGAAGAATAATGCCGACAATCCAACAGCTTGTCCGAAAGGGCCGGTCGCCCAAAATCTGGAAGACGAAATCCCCCGCTCTGCAGAGTTGTCCGCAGCGCCGGGGCGTTTGCACCCGCGTGTACACTACGACACCCAAAAAGCCGAATTCCGCGCTTCGTAAAGTCGCCCGTGTACGGTTAACCAATAAGATTGAAGTCACCGCCTATATTCCGGGCGAAGGGCACAATCTGCAGGAACATAGCATCGTGCTGATTCGCGGCGGCCGTGTGAAAGATCTTCCGGGCGTGCGTTATCACATCATTCGCGGCAGTCTCGATACGCAGGGCGTGCAGAACCGTAAAAAAGGCCGTTCCAAATACGGAACGAAGGTTCAGAAAACTACGGTTCCCAAATAACGTAATCAGGGAAAAGTTTTATAAATAGTTGAGGATACAATGGCAAGACGACGAAGAGCACAGAAACGCAGAATTCCGGTTGACCCGAAGTTTAACAGCATCCTGGTCAGCAAAGTGGTCAATATGATCATGTGGCAGGGAAAGAAAGGCGTGGCGGAGACGATATTATATGACGCCCTCGGAATCGCCGAGAAAAAGCTGAACATCAGCGGGCTGGAAGCTCTGGAAAAAGCGATTAAGAATGTTTCCCCGGTACTGGAGGTGCGTTCCCGACGCGTGGGCGGCGCGAACTATCAGGTGCCTGTGGAAGTGCGTGCCGAACGCCGGCTTACGCTGGCGATACGCTGGCTTGTGACGTATGCCCGCACGCGCGCCGGCAAGAGCATGGCGACCAAGCTGGCCGACGAAATCGTGGCGGCCAATAACAACGAAGGCGCCGCCGTCAAGAAACGCGAAGACGTCCATAAAATGGCCGAAGCCAATAAGGCCTTCGCCCACTTCCGATGGTAAATGTCAACAAAATATTTTTACTGGAAACACTAATGCCTCGGTTATACTCACTTGAAAAGACGCGCAATATCGGTATCATGGCGCACATTGATGCCGGTAAAACGACCACGACCGAGCGCATTCTCTTTTATACCGGCCGGACGCACCGTATCGGCGAAGTGCACGACGGCGCGGCCACCATGGACTGGATGGAACAGGAAAAAGAGCGCGGGATTACCATTACATCCGCTGCAACAACCTGTTTCTGGGACAATCATCGTATTAATATTATTGATACGCCGGGTCATGTGGATTTCACCGCCGAAGTGGAGCGTTCCCTGCGGGTGCTGGACGGCGCGATTGCGCTGTTCTGCGGCGTAGGCGGCGTGGAACCGCAGTCTGAAACGGTCTGGCGGCAGGCGGACAAATACGGCGTGCCGCGTATTGCGTTCGTTAATAAAATGGACCGTATCGGCGCGGATTTCAACAATGTCGTCAGTATGATGAAAGAGCGGCTCGGCGCCACACCCGTTCCGGTGATGATCCCGATGGGCGAGGGCGACCTGTTCAACGGCCTGATCGACCTGATTGACATGAAAGCGCTGATTTTTGACGAGGCCTCACAGGGCATGCGTTTTGATGAGGTAGAAATTCCGAAAGATCTTCTGCCCAAAGCCAAAGAGTACCGCCAGCATATGATCGAAAGCGCGGCGGATTTTGACGATAAATTGATGGAAAAATATCTGGAAGGCGGCGAGGTCAGCAATACCGAGCTGGTTCAGGCCATCCGCAAAGGAACGATTCAGTGCAAAATCACGCCGGTTCTCTGCGGTTCTTCCTTTAAAAATAAAGGCGTTCAGCGGCTATTGGATGCCGTTGTGGCGTTTCTGCCGAACCCCATGGAATTAGGCAAGCTGGTCGGGCACAACCCCGATAACAAAAATGAAACCATTGAGCGGACGATTGACGATAAAGAGCGGTTTACCGGATTGGCGTTTAAAATCATGACGGATCCGTATGTTGGCAAGCTGACCTACGTTCGTGTTTACTCGGGTGTTTTGCCGGCCGGGTCCTATATCTATAACGCCGTGACCGGTCGCAAAGAGCGGGTCGGACGGGTATTACAAATGCACGCCAACCGCCGTGAAGACATTGACGCCTGCTATGCCGGCGATATCTGCGCCGTGGTCGGGCTGAAATTTACCAAGACCGGCGATACGCTCTGTACCGATGACGCGCCGATTCTGTTAGAAAAGATGGACTTCCCCAGCCCGGTTATCGAAGTCGCTATCGAACCCAAGACCAAGGCCGATCAGGAGAAGCTGAGTGAAGCGCTCGGTAAGCTGGCCGACGAAGATCCCACGTTCCAGGTGAGCACCAACGAAGAAACGGCGCAGACCATCATCAAAGGCATGGGCGAGTTGCATCTGGAAATCATCGTGGACCGTATGTTCCGCGAATTCAAGGTAGAAGCCAATGTCGGCCGGCCGCAAGTTGCCTACAAAGAAGGTATCACCAAGAAAGTGGAAGCGGAGGGTAAATTCGTGCGGCAGTCCGGCGGGCGCGGGCAATACGGACATGTTTGGATTGAAGTGGAACCGAATGAGCGCGGCAAGGGCTTTGAATTTACCAATGCGATTGTCGGCGGCGTCGTTCCTAAAGAATACATCAAGCCGGTGGAAGAAGGCATCCGCGATGCGATGAAAACGGGTGTGATTGCCGGTTATCCGCTGGAAGATATTAAAGTAAAATTATTTGACGGTTCTTACCACGAAGTGGATTCCAGTGAAATGGCATTCAAGATTGCCGGCTCCATCGCGTTACAGGCGGCCGTGAAAAAAGCCGGCGCGATCCTGCTTGAGCCGATTATGAGCGTGGAAGTCGTGGTGCCGGAAGATTATCTGGGCGCCGTGATGGGCGATCTGAACTCGCGCCGCGGTCATATACTTGGCATGTCCCAGCGCAAGGATGCGCAGGTGGTGATGGCTGCCGTGCCGCTTTCCGAGATGTTCGGCTATGCCACCACGCTGCGAAGCGCCACCCAGGGCCGCGCGATTTACACCATGCAGTTCCATCACTACAGTCAGGTGCCGAAAAATATAGAAGAAAAATTACTGGAAAAAGCCAAAGCATAATATAACCAATAACATTAAACCGTTCCCACCTTTCGCGGGTGGCCAATCGGAGGACAAAACCTATGGCAAAAGAGAAATTCAACAGAACGAAGCCGCATATCAACATCGGAACGATCG
>CAZSRX010000029.1:0-57941 GCA_964609675.1 uncultured Bacteroidota bacterium
CGATGAAGATGCTGCTGCTGAAGTAAAGGAATAAGAATAAAGCGGGCGTCGGGGACACTCAAGACGCCCGGTGCTCATAAAGAAAAGCAAATATTTAAATAATAAAAAGTCGGAAATAAAGCCATGAAGAAATTAATGATGTTACTCGGAATAGCCGGATGGGTGTTCTATGCCGGTTGCGGGGATGAGGATCCTCTGGATGCGGCGTGGACTAAGTTTGAGAACGCAAAGAAAACCAACGATTATTCGGAGGCGTATACGGCCTTCCTGGACCTGGTGGATAGTAAAGGCTCGCCTGCGATTGAGGGGCTCGGATGGACGGTGCTGCGGATGGACTCGATGGATGCCGCCAACCGTTATTTCACCCAGATCGCTGCAGACTCCATGAAGGACGCCTATGCCGGCTGGCTGTTTGCCCAATGGGCGCTGGGCCAGTATGCGGCTTGTTGCGGTAAGGGTGATTTCGTGCTGCGCAAGGAACCGCGGTATGTCTTCGAGCATGACCGTACGGTCACCGACGAAGATATCAAACTGCACCAGGCGTATGCTTACTTTCATACCGGCAATTACAGCCAGTGTATCGTTAAAATTCAGGCGCTGGATCCGTCGTACCTACCACCGGCGCTGAGCGATCCGCAGTTGGAAGAGAAACTGCTGATGAAATTAGAAAGTCTGAGAAGCACGGCAGGATAATTACTTTTTACGTTATTAAACAAGAAAAAGGTTCATTCAAAGAGTGAACCTTTTTTGGCTTAAAAATATTTTGGTGCCCAACAGGAAAAAATTATTTTAAATACCACCGGCGCCGACGGTATTCACGATTCCTATGCATGTGTGGCGCTGGGCGTAGGGGTCATTTCCGGTATCAAATTATTGTCTCAACCGAATTAGAGGTGTTTATAGCGTTAACGATTTATCAATGTTAATCCGCTTTGATAGGCATCGCCTAATTTACGGCCGATTTTCCGGTATTCCCTTATTGTGGCGCAATATACCAGAGGATCCACTTTATCGATGTCCACCTGGGCGCGGTTTTCCGTGCTCATTTTATCCGTATCGATATGGGCTTCAATAATTTCGCCTACAAACATGACATGACTGCCGATTTCCAGTTCATGAATCACTTTGCATTCCATATTAAACGGACATTCTTTGATAATAGGCGTTTTGATAGCGATGCTGTTCAGCGGTGTTAGTTTTGTATCGGCGAATTTATTCGTTGTTCTGCCGCTGACGATACCGCAATAATCGGTTTCCCGAAACAAGGATGACGAAGGAATATTAACCGTAAATTCTTTGTGGCTCCTTATCAGTTGTAACGAGTGCCGCTCTTTATTTATGGATATCTGAATCGATGGCGGCGTGGAACTGACCATACCAATCCAGGCCACGGTGATGATATTAGGGTTCATCGACTCGCCGCAAACCACAAGAGCCGCCGGTACCGGGAAAAAAATGTCTTTATTTTTCAGTGGTGTTTTCATGAGAAAAATTCCGGATGCTGGAAAGTTGGAGATTCAAGCGACTATAATTTAAAAAACAAAACCAGTTTAACAAATTTACTCGGTTCGCCGCCCGGTGTTATGGTGGCGTTATATGGTTTGAGCGCTTCCATGACCTGTTCGCTGACCGGCGGGAATTCCGTCCGGGATGAAAACGCCGTGAACGCCAGCATGTAACCCCCGCCTCCGGCGTTTAGTGTGATCTGCATCGGTTGGTCGGTCAGCGCGGTGATATAATTGATCGCGTAATTGATAACCTTGACCAGAGGCCTATAATCCTCGACCTCGACGCGGCAGTCAAATTCCAACGAGAGATTGGCGTTCATATTCTTTTTTTCCTTAATCATCATCACCAGTTCCCGTAAGTCAATCAGTTCTTTTTCCATAAGAGGTTTCCTTTTAAAGTGAGCGCGTAGTTTTCTTGAAGGTAACAAAAATAATTAAAGAAAGCAGTAAAAAGAGATTTTTTATTAAAAACATCAAGAAGTTAAAAATTATAGAACAAAATTAAATTACATTGCAAAGTTCATTGCGCTTAATTAATTTCATTCCGAGTTTTAAGCATTGAAAAAAAGGACTTTTACGACGCCATACCGTTCTCGTATAGACCGATTTCTGCGAATTCTGCGGAACGATTATCCGTCTGTATGCGGATAAGCTCAATCATTTCACAGAAAAAATCATTGTGAAGAAATATACTGCTCATTATTGGAGTTGAATCAGGCGTTGCGAAAACAAACCGGCCGCATATATTTCTGGAAATACAAGACCGACGGATGGATTGGCAGTGAATGGCATCTGTCAGCGGATGATAATGGATTTAACTATCTCATGCATGTATTCGAAAGGATGTCCTGTTCAGAGACTGGCATTGAACAGGATGTAGTTATCACGCCTGTTACGCAACGGATCTTAGCCATTCCTGAATACGATTCACCGGTCAAAAATGTTCCGCGTCTGGTGTTGAAATTTCACCCTTTTGATTCAAATTATTATGACTGGTCAATTAAAGATAATAAATCCTGTCTTGAAATATCATTTGGCCGAGCCATACTTGAACAGTGGCGGCAAATATTGAATTTTGGAGATGCTCGTAACACCGATGAAAACATTATCGGACTTAATGAGGAGCATAGCATATTGGTCTGGAAGAATTAATTTGCACTGGGGTAAATTTAAAGAATCCATTTTTGTTTTGTGAACTATCGGTTTTTGGTTTTAGCGAAGTATTCATAATAACAGAAAACCATTGCTTATTAAGGGTGTAATAAATATCATATACGTTGTGTTTTAATAATAAAAAATTAAATGAAAAGTTCTCATCTATGAAAACCAAAACGTTGCTGCTCTTTCTGATTATTACTGTGTCTTCGCTGAACGGTATCCACGCACAGGATGAGACGTTCAGTCTTTTAAAGGTCATTACCGATAAGGAGTATCCCCGAGCCGATGTTGTGGTGGTTTATGACAGCACCATGACGGATGTGCAGGAGACCGGTTTGAGTTATGTCCGCCTGCATAAACTTACAAAAGTCATGACCGCCGCCGGGGCCGAGGAGAATAAGGTTGTAAAATTCGATTATGATCCGCTGTCTGCGTATGTCAAAGTCCTTTCCGCGGCGATATACCGGAGCAACGGAACGGTGGAGTTGCTGGATAGCGCCCGCATTATCGACATACCTGCCCCGGCGCGGGCTATATACTGGGGTGCGCGGCAAGTAGCCGTGAACTTCGGGCGCCTCGAACCCGGCGACGCCGTGGAAACGGTGGTATTCCGGAAAGGATTTACCTATGCGCTTTTGCAGCGACCTGATGAAGACGATAAATTTATCCCGCCGATGAAAGGCCATTTCTACGATATCGTGGAGTTCTGGAGCGCCGTGCCCGTAAAAGAAAAAGTCTATCATCTGACCCTACCCGCGACGATGGATCTGCAGTACGAATTTTACAACGGTGCCGCCACCTCATTCCTGCATTATGTGACTAATGAGAAGCAGGAAGCGGTCTATGTGGAACCGACAAGAACGCTCAAGGCATCCAAAGCGCCGGTAAAAAATTACATCCATTCCAAAGGCAAGAAGATTTACCAGTGGCGTTGCGCCAACATTAAACCTTTCCGGCGCGAGCGCAATATGGTGGCTCTTTCCGACGTAGCGCCGAAACTGCTGTTGTCCACAACGAAAACCTGGTACGAAAAAGCGGTGTGGTTTTACAAGGTCAATGAAGATTTCGGAAGTTTTGAATACGATGAGGCGATCAAAAAGAAAACCGATGAACTGCTGAAAGGCGTTACCGACGAGATGGAGCAAATCGCGATCCTTACGCACTGGGTCGCCGAGGAGATCCGTTATTCCGGCATTTCGATGGGCGAAGGGGAGGGTTACACGCTGCATAAAGGGACGATGACCTTCACCGATCGCTGCGGCGTCTGCAAGGACAAGGCGGGCATGCTGATCACGATGCTGCGGGCGGCCGGCTACGAAGCCTATGCGGCGATGACTATGGCGGGCTCGCGTATCGATCGGATTCCTGCCGATCAGTTCAATCACAGCGTGACGGTCGTGAAACTGAAAAGCGGAGAATGGATGTTGCTTGATCCGACCTGGGTACCCGGCGTGCGCGAGCTATGGTCCAGCGCGGAACAGCAACAGGGATTCCTGATGGGCATTCCCGGCGGTTCCGACCTGATGTACACACCGGTATCGCCCGCCCAAAATCATTACTGGAAACTTTACGCGGAATCGGCAATCGATGACAACGGCCAACTCACCTCGACTCTGACTCTGGAAGCGGAAGGCCAATCCGATGCGGGCATACGGCGTGTTTTCGGACGATCCTTTTTGAGCGGTCATGAGGATTATTTTACTTCGCTCATCACAGCCGTTTATCCGAACGCGGCAATATCCGAATATTCCTATACCAATCCTTATGATCTCTCAAAACCAATGAAAATGATTATGAAGATTGCCGTACCCGGTTTTGCGGCCATTTCAGGGAAGCGAATGATTGTTAAGCCGGTCGCCGCTTTGAATCCCTTTAATGACTTTGTTAATGCGTCGGAATTATATATCGATACAGCCTTAACCGAACGCCAGTACGGCTTTGTGACGCGTTGTTCGAAATGGGTCGAAATCAAGGAAAATATCCGCCTGCCTGATAATTATAAACTCGAATGGGCGCCGTCTTTTACGCCGTTCGAATCCGAAGCGGCGGCCTTTGACGCGCAATATTCGGTTAATGACCGGACTCTGACATTGACCGCCAGGCATCGTATGCATAAACGCATTTACGAACCCGAAGAATGGAATGATTTCCGGAAAGCCCTTCTGGCGCGGTTCCAATTAATCCACTCGAACATTATACTGCAAAAGTAGGAACATCCGCTATGATACGTTATTATTTAATAGTTGCTTTATGGCTTGGTTTTGTCGTATCGGCTTATTCGCAGTCAGAATACGCCGAAGAGAGAGCTGATGCCGTCTATCAATCCGTTCTGCATGAATATGTGATGAATGACGATCAATCCCTCACGTATAATTATGAACACCGTCTGCTGTTGAAAACCTCTTTCGCCTTTACGCGTCAATACGGGGAATCCTTCATTGTATATAATCCGCGCCAGCAGAAGCTTAAAATCCGCGAATCGGAGACGATTATGGCGGACGGCAAAAAAGTGCCCGCGCCGGTGAACGCTTTCAACGAAGTCCTCCCGCAATTTGCCAACCAGGCCGCTCCGTACATGCATTTACGCGAAATGGTGGTGACGCACACCGGCATCGAAAAAAACGCATTGATACACTTTGCATATACGCTGGATACCAAAAAAGGATATTATCCGGGACTGACCGGCAAGGTGATATTCGGCGACCGCAGTCCGATTAAGGAATTAACCGTTAAGGTTATCGTACCAAATGCCTACTCACTGAAGTACACGGTCATGAACGGCGATATAAAACCGTCGGTTCAGAAATCCGGCGGCAAAACCATTTACACATGGATTATGAAGAATATACCGTTGGTCGAAAACGAGGCCGGCCAACCTGCTTTTGAAGAATTTATACCGACGCTATATTTCAGCACCTCCGACATCAAAACCAACTACCGGCACATGATTCCGGATGAAAAAACAATCTATGCCATTCCCGATGTCCTGAAAGAACAAGTCAAAGCGCTGATTAAAGAAAAAACGGGGCTTAACGATCAGCTGATTACCATTAAGGATTTCGTAGAAAAGACCGTTGGTACCATGCCGGCCGATCATTATTATCTGGGATACAAAGCCATGCCGGCGGCCACCACGTTTAAAAATAATGTCGGGTCGCCTCTGGATAAAGCGGTTCTGCTGACGGCGATTTACCGGTCGCTGGGCATGGAAGCCTATCCCGTATTGGTCAGCGCTCATCAGAAAGCGGTGGATGATTTTTCCTATCTGGCGCAGTATAATTCCGTGATGGTCCGCGTGAAGGGCTATGACGGATACATCGATCCGTGCCACGCTCAGACCACGGGAATTCCGGCGGTTATTAACGGCCACACATACTGCATACTTAAGGATAAACCATCCGGCGGTGTTATCGCTTTCCGCGGTGAAAAGGAAAATACCATATCTATGGACGCTCAGGTAACGGTTGATGCCCATATGAAATTATCCGGGAAGGCCGCCCTTACCATGGATGGCCTTTTAAAGTATGATATTAATCCCGCCGGTATATCCACTTTGTTAAAAACGGCTTTGGCCTCAACCTGTATGGAAATGAAAATCGATGAGACGAAAGCGGTTATGGAAAAGGATAATCCGGGTCAGTGGACCGCCGCCGTCAGCGGTTCCGTCAAACAGGATGCTTCCGGAATGTTTATGCTGCTGGATCTACCCAAAGGCATCATGGAGCCATTTCATATACCGTTGAATAGTACAACCCGTACCACGCCGATTCAGCTCGCGCACCCGGTTTCGGAACGCTATTCATGGATCATTCATTTGCCGGAAGGCTATGTCTGCCGACAATCGCCTGTGGATATCAATATTCAGAATGCCGTCGGCATGGTACAGATAAAAACCGTTTTTGAATCAGGGAAACTATTAATTACTCGAAAAACGATTTTAAATAAAGATATTATTTCTGCTCAGGATTATGATAAACTGGCAGAAATTCTCCGCGCATGGCGGAATCCCCAGGCGCTGACTTTTTATTTGGAAAAGTAAGGTTTCTGACCGAATGGCTCAAAAGCAGCAGGCTCATCGGGTGTGCCCTTATTGGATGGGGTATTTTTTGATTAATCCGTTCCGGAAGTTCAGGCAGAATCCTGAAAAAATTCTTCAACCCCATATCGAAGCCGGCATGACGGTTCTCGAGATCGGGCCAGGCATGGGTTTTTTCAGTCTGACATTGGCCAGGCTTGTTGGAAATAACGGTAAATTGATTTGCGTGGATGTTCAGGAAAAAATGCTTACGGCACTCAAAAAACGTGCTGCAAAAAAGGATATGGAAAAACAGATTGAAACCCGGCTTGCAGACCGTCAATCACTTAACATCGGCGATTTGAAAGATCAGATCGATTGCGCCGTCGCTTTTTATGTGGTCCATGAAGTGCCGGATGTACCGGGATTATTTAAAGAAATTCATACAGTGCTTAAACCCGGCGCCAAACTGTTGATTGCGGAACCTAAAGGACATGTGTCCAAAAAAGATTTTGAGGCCTACGTTACTCTTGCTGTTCAGACGGGCTTTCAGAGACACGAAAACTTTTCTGTGGCGAACAGCCGGGGCATCGCATTCGTAAAACATCTGTTATAACGGAATAGGATTCTAAACGCGCGGCATTTTCTTATTTTAATCGTTTATTAAAACACAAACGATAATGCCATATCCTGCGAACCGAAAGCAATTCCGGAACGGCTGTCGTGTATGAACGCGTAATCGAGCCGGAATTGACGCTGTTTGATTTTAAACGGCACTGAAAATCCTGCGGTCAAGTCGCGTTCGTCAAGGCCGATGCGGAAGCGGAATTTGTCCATCACGTTGGTTTCGGCGCCGAAATGCAATTTGGTGGTTTGCGCCGAGTTTATTTCCGCATCCGAAGCGATGAGAATGCTTTTAAAAGTGGAGCCGGCGAGCGGTATTTCATACGCGGCGCCGAGCCGGGTAATCCGCGGGAGTTCGTCCTGGGTGGTCTGGTCGCCCTGACCGGTGGCGTTTCGGGAATATTTAAACTTCTGTCCGATTTCTTTAACAGCAAGCCCCAGCGTCAGATGCTCAATCGGTTTGGCCATGAAGCCGACATCCGCGCCGAACGAAGAGGCGGATACGTCATAGACTTTGGAATACAGTAACTTGGGACAGATACCGACCGCAAATTTAGAACCCAGGCGGAGCGCGAAGCCCAGAAACACCGCGTACTGCGTATCCTCGATGTTTTCACCGGTGGTTTCGCCGTTACGCAGGCGCACGTCCGAATCCCGAAAACCGCTCTGGATGGCTCCAACCGTGAATCCGGCGTTGGGGGGGAGGGGACTGACATAACCGGCGTAACTGAACGTACGGTCAAACGACATCAGGCTGTAAGAAAGCGAGGCTTCCCGTTGTCCGAGAAATGCCAGGCCGGCGGGATTATAATACGCGGCGGAAGCGTTGTCGGCGATCGCCGTGTACGTGTCGCCCATACCCCGTGCTTTCGGCCCAAGCCCGATACGGAGAAAAGCTCCGGCCTGTCCCGCCGATTCACCGGCGTAAAGGAATCCGGATGTTACAAATATAAACATGATTAATTTGATAATGGTTTTCATAGGATTTTGTATTTTGTTAACAAAAACTTTATTATGTAATTATTAATTGCGGACCGTAACTTTACCCCAGAATTTTTTTCCGCCGGCTTCGATGGTATAAATGTAAGTACCGTTAGCCGCCCGTTTGCCCCGATTGTTTCGTCCGTTCCAGAAAAATGTTTTTGTCAGGGGTTCGTCTTTGGCTACGGTAGCCACCAGATCCATCGCAAAATCGTATATCCTGATGGTGACCCGGTCGGTGTTGGCATTCAGGCCTTCCAGGTCGAACTGGAAGCGCGTCACAGCCGGATCAATGCTTGGCGAAAAGGGGTTGGGATAAGCGAAACTTTTCGGCTGGCTGTTTTTTCCCGGTTCGGGATACGCGCGGAGAATATTCCAGGTAAGCCCGTTGTCGGTGGAGATGCCCAGCCCGTCAAGGTTCGCGAAATAAAGCGTGCGGGACGATCCGGGATTTTGCACACCGACGGTATAAAAGGATTTGGAAAAGGTTTGATCGCCGTTGCGGGCGTCTACCAGCGTGTAAAACCATTCCCAGGTCAGGCCCAGATCAGAGGATCGGTACATACCTTCGTCCGTGGCGGCATAAACCGTTTTGCCGTCGAAAGCAATATTATTAACGAAGACGTCTCTTAACACAGTGCGCCAGGTACGCCCGCTGTCAGCTGAGAAACTCAGTCCGTCAGTTTCGCTGGAGGCGATAGCTTTGTTCGTGGCGGCCCAGAGATTGCAGTACGGAGTATTATTCTCCTCATAGAGTTGTTCGGCCAGCGCGACCACGAAGTTGCCGCAAATGCCGCTGTTTTGTTGCGTATAGCGTTTCCAGCTGAGGCCGTTATCGGTAGAATGGTTGATGCCGCCGGCAGTACCGGCCCAGATGCCGGTGCGGGAAGCCAGGACGGAAAAAACGGTGTGGTTGTATACCTGTTTGCCGTTGACCACGGAACCGACGATGAAGTTGTAGGATGAATCTGCGCGGACTTCGGTCATGTCGTCCGAAGGCAGGGCGTTAATCGTGAAGTAGCCGATATCGCCGTTGGGCAAGATCCGGGCGCTACGGAGACCGCCTGCGAAATTGGCCGTCCAGATCATGGAATCCGTTACCGCGATATCGTACGTCAGGTTATTAACCGAAGTGCGTATGCAGACAATCGTTATCGTATCGCCGTTAGGACGAATGATGTAGCTGTACCGCCCGGTGGAATCGAACGCGCGATTGACCGTGTCTTCCGGCTGGGCGATGTGGCACCAATGCGCGCCGAAATCCGTGGTGACGCTCAAACCGCCGCCTCCGCCGTATACGCCGTACGCTCCGGAGAGGGTATCGTAAATTGTGGAAACGTACAATCGGCTCCGGTTCAAATCCATAGCCGCAATGCCGCCTTTGTATATGCCGTCCCGGCCGGTGAGATTATACCAGCTGGCGCCCCGGTCGGTGGTGATACTCAACCCGGAGCTGTTGGCGGTATAAACCGTATCCATTTGGGTCAGGATAACGCTGACGGTATTAGCCAGCGGTTTAAGGTCCCAGGAAGACAGGATTCCGGCGGCTTTACCGGGATTTTCAGAAAGACGGAAATCTTTTTTTAGAACGGATTGTGAATAAACGGCTGTCACACTGTAAAAAGACAGTAATAGCAGCGATAAAAAACATTTCATATTATGTTCCGTTTTTTTAATTAAGGACGACAATGGAATCAATCAGTGTATTGCTTTTGAGGCCCTCCTGATCAACGGCCTCAAACCGGAAGGTATAAGTCCCGGCTGGTGGCGGCGGTGAAACGGAAACGGTTTCCGTGTAGATACTATCATTCGCTAAGGCGTCGCCGTTCAGTCCGGCGTCATTCAGCGCATAGACATTACCGATACCGGTTATCCGGTAAACGGATTTGATATTATTTTGCCCGTCTGCGTCCACAGCCCTTACGCTTATTGGGAATTGGGTAATCTGGGATGTATTGATGGTATCCGGTATGACCAGATTACTCAGGACTGGCGGATGCCCCGAGCCCTGATATTGCTGTATTACAATGTCATAAGCATCGCCGGGGTTTTCACCGCGTTCGGAAACGCCTACCAGGATATGAAAACGCGGGGTGGATTGGGTGAGCAGGAATGCGCGGTTTAGAATACCGGTAAATATGCCGTCCCAGGCTTTTGCGTCGCCGTTGAGGCCGCTGTCGTTGAATGCTTTGGAAAATCCGCTGGACGCGATGGAGGATCCGTTGTCCCGGTAAAAGCCCCACGTTAACGATAGCGTATCGCCCTCGGCGTCGTACGTGTGCACGCGTACCGTATCGCCGCCCGACACAAAAGCTGGCGCCTCGACCGCAATGATCTGCGGCGGGCGGTTAACCGGACGGTCTTCGAGCGACCCGCAGGCGGCCACGCCGGCAAGAAAGATAAAAGCAAGAATGTTTTTGGTCATAACATGGTTTCTCGATAGTTGCGATTTCAATGCGGCCTAATGTAGATAAACGGAAAGATTTTGTCAACAGCAAAACCGCCCAAAAAAATCTTTTAAAAAAACTTGCATTTAGTATATTTTTTCTTTATGATACCGGCCTGTTGCAAGAAATTTTATATTATTTATAGAGGTAACTATGAAACGTTGTGACGTATGTGGCAAGAGTCCTTTGTATGGACATAATGTCAGCCATGCCAACAACCGGACCAAACGCCGTTGGCTGCCCAATCTGCAGGAAGTCCGGGCTAAAATGGATAATGGCGGCACAAAACGGTTGAAAGTATGCACCCAATGCATCAAATCAGGTCGCGTGATGAAAGCCGTATAGACCCGAATTCCTGAAACTGTTTTCAGCGCCAGCATCCGAAGCACGGTCTGGCGCTTTTTTTTTAACTAAAATCTATTACCATATGGGAAATATCATGACGCCGCCGCCCGTAAAATTAATTGCCGCGCTGATGATTAATGAACAGGCTCCACTCGAAGACGTAATGAACGTTCTGCAGGAACAATGGGGGCCGGCGGATATGCAAACCGAATGGTTTGATTTCAGCCACAGTGATTATTATGAAAAAGAGTTCGGGCGGGGTCTGAAAAAAAAATATCTCAGTTTTGAAAATTTGTTTTCCATTGAGTTAATGCCCGATTATAAAATCTGGTCCAATTCCGTGGAGGAGCGTTTTTTAAAGGAATCCGGACGTACGGTTAACATCGACCCGGGATATATCGCCGATGCCAAACTGATTCTGGCAACGACCAAGAACCTTGCGCACCGGATTTATATCGGAAAAAGCATCTACGCCGATCAGCAACTGATATTTCGCGACCGCACATTCTGGCCGATGCCGTGGACATTTGCCGATATGAAGCAGGAGATGTCCATTCGGTTTTTCAACGGAGTCAGGAGAAAGTATCAGGAACAACTTAAAGCGCTGCATATAACGATAGCGTTTCAATGAGTTCTGCAAAGAAAACAATAGCCGCCGCGCGTAAGGTATGGTTGGGCGTGCTGCGGATGGATCCGGCGCTTGACCGGGAAGTACTGCATCTGGCGCATCCGGTGGTACTGGGACTGATTTCCATCACGGCTATCGGCGTAACGGATACGATTATGGTTGGGCGGCTAAGCGCGGAGGCGCTTGCAGCGACCGGACTGGGCGCCGTGGTGCTCTGGTTGGCGGGATGGGTTTTACGCGCGGTGGAAGTGGCCGTGCAGGCGCTTGTCGCGAGGCGTTACGGCGAAGGTGCGTTCGCAGAATGCGGTAAAGTCGTTGACAACGGGCTGGCCGTATCCCTGGGCCTTAGTCTGATTCTGATGACCGGACTGGGTCTCGGCGCGCCATTCCTCGTCGGCGCCATGTCCGGGCATCCGTCGGTCGCTGAAAACGCGACGGCGTATATTCAAATTTTTGTTTCGGCCCTCGCTTTCTCCGGAGTGATGTATGTCATCCGCGGTTTTTTCAGCGGCATCGGCAAGACCCGGATTTATCTGATTACCGCGTTTTCAATGATGGTGATAAATATCGCGCTGAATTTTGTACTGATTTTCGGGCATTTCGGATTTCCCCGCCTCGAAGTCCGCGGCGCCGCGCTGGGGTCCGCTCTGGCGATTTTTATAGCTTCGGTTATTATTATGCTCTATATGCTGGGCATCACCGGACATAATTACCGGCGCGAATATGCCCTGCTGAAACGCGCGAATCTGAATTTACAACTGATAAAAGAAATAATCCGTTTAGCCGCGCCCAATGCGCTCCGCGGGGTAATGGTCATCGGCGGGTTTGGCGTGTTTTACGCTCTGGCCGGCCAGTTGGATGTCATTCAGGTCGCGGTGGTCAATGTGGTGATCAACGTCCAGTCGGTGTCGTTTATGCCCGGCTATGGTTTCGGTGTGGCCGCGGCCGCGCTCATCGGACAGAACCTCGGCGCGGGAAATCCGGAAAAAGGCGAACACGCGGCTTATGAATCGGTGAAATTAGGCATGCTGTTTATGGGAACCATCGGACTGATATTTCTCGCCGTGCCGCACTGGGTAATTAATATCTTCACCGATGATCCACAGGTTATAGACAACGCCCTTTTTCCGCTACGGATCATCGGCGTGGTGCAGATCATTGACGCCGCGGGGATGATATTCGGCTCCGCTTTGGAAGGCGCCGGAAACACGCGCTGGGTGATGGCTGCCGAGGTTTTCGTCAACTGGGGTATCTTCCTGCCCACAACCTATCTGTTCGCTTTCCTGCTTGGTTTCGGCCGCTACGGCCTATGGATCGCCTGGTCGCTGTACATGGTCGCATTTGGCGTTATCTGTTTTTTGAAATTCAGAACCGGTACATGGAAACAGATAAAGATATGATACCCATCATGATTTACTTTTTTACAGTGTTTGAGAATACTTTTTAATATAGAATACAAAAATGAACCGTAAAGAAATTACGATCGCTGTGCCGGATTAAACGGCCGAGCAGGAAACAGAATACTGGCGCCTGGCAACTTTTTTTAACGAAAAGCAGATCGGCATCCAGTATTGACGAAAGCGTTTTTATTGCCATGACGCAACAACCGGAAGCGTTCAATGTTTTTTTTTATCCGATTCATGAACATGCGTACTTTACAATATGTTCTGACTGATAGAAGCGCGGTAGATATTTACAGTTTTACCAGAGCAGGGAAAGCCATTGATTGTCTGGTTTCGACTGATGATATGTAAAAACCGTATAAAACGCTGAGGATCCGGCTTCTCCGGACATATTGCCGGAGCGGTTGAAAGAAAAAAGCAAAGTATTTCGTTCAGGAGGATTATCCATACCAATCGATTATCAATGAAATAGCCGGAATTGCTATTTCGGAATGTTAAAGCGAAGCAATAATGTTGAGGGGTACAAAGCGAAATTTTCCGCAATTTCCGGGCAGGATTGGGTTCGGAAAGAAAAACCTTCGGCCGTATGAGAGATCTTACCGATGCGAAGTTGTCAGAAAAAACATAAAATCTGATTACCTTAAATAATCTTTTAAAAGCGCCCATTTAATTCTTTTGGTCCTGAACGTATCGATCAACTCAGGCAATATTTCCGCCGTATGATAGCCCCGCCGGTTGATGTGGAATATCAGTATGTTTCCGGGATTTGTTTTTTCTAATATCCATTTTTTCAATCGTTTTGCAGATAAGGTGGCGTCGGCGTCCCCGCTGGCGTAACTCCAGTGCACGGTTTGATATCCAAGCAAAGATACGTAACGTACCGCGGTGGTATCGCAGTTTCCGGCGGGAAACCTGAAAAAACGCGGCTTCCTTCCGGTAATGGATTGCAGAAGGTCGTCGTTTCTGGTTACATCCGCGATAAACGCCAACGAGTCCATCTTTTGCATGTGCGAAGCGTGCGCGTAGGAGTGATTCTCGATTTCAATAAATGGAATCCAGGCAAGTTTTTCCAAAATGTGCCGATTGCGTTCCGCAAACCGGCCGCTGATAAATAAAGTCGCCGGAAGTTGTTTTTGAAGAATAAGCATTAATAGCGCGGTATCGAAATAAGCCGGCGTTTTGGTTTCACACGCGTCAAAGGTCAGGGCAATAACGGAATCGGCTGTTGGAAGTTGAGTAATGATTTCAGCATTATGAGTCAGGACAGGCTGTGATGCGGGTTTTAAAACTACCGGTGCTGCGTTATCTTTTTCATGGGTCTTACTGCATGCCATTTCAATCAGGATTAACGCCATGCAGCAGGATACCGTTAATTTCCTCAACCTTGGTGATATTTTACAAAAAATCATACATCGGTTAAGCAATAAATCTCAGGAGATGGTTAGCGTTAATAGCATAAATTTTTATTAAATTCAATGCTTTTTCTGAAATCTGATTGAAACGGATTTTTTACTTGCAACTCGTTTTCAGGAAAGCTAAATTTTTCCGGTTCTGCAAACATTACTTTAAAATCTACCGTTGCGGGGAAATCATTTCCGGCCGGCGGGTTGAACCATACAAAAGGAGTTTTTTGTGCCACAGATTTTTCCAAAGTCAGCGAATAAACTGCCGTTGCTGACTTTGACCGGTGTGCTGGCCTTGCTGTTCGGCGGGGTGGGATTTTTCTGGTATTATGGATCGCCGAAATTTACCGATGTCGGATACATGCCCACTCAGCCGGTGCCGTACAGCCACAAACTGCATGTAAATGATTTGGGGTTAGACTGCCGGTATTGTCATGTTTCCGTGGAGCAGTCTGCCGTATCGAATGTGCCCCCCACGCAAACGTGTATGAACTGCCACAGCCTGATTCTGACGCAGAGCGACACGCTCCTGCCGATCCGCGAAAGTTACGGCAATAATGTGCCGATGCGGTGGGTACGCGTACACAAGTTGCCGGATTATGCTTACTTCAGCCACAGCGTGCATCTCCGCGCGGGCGTAGGCTGCGAGTCGTGTCACGGGAATATCGCCCAAATGGAAGAAGTCCATCAGGACCAGCCGCTGAGCATGGGCTGGTGCCTCGACTGTCACCGCAATCCCGGCCCGCATCTGCGCGACCTGAAAGCTGTCACCGCCATGGGCTGGACGGCGCCAAAGAACCAGAGCGAACTGGCGGCCATGTTTATTAAAACGCGCAGCATCGCCCCGCCTGAAGATTGTTCCACCTGTCATCGCTGAGAAAAGGACTACCGCATGAAATCTGAAAATCAATCCTACTGGCGCAGTTTGTCGCATTTGCATCAAACGGACGAATATAAAAATTTTGCCCGTGACGAGTTTCCCGAGCCGATCGAGAAAACCAGTCATCCGTTATCCCGGCGGGATTTTCTATCGCTGATGGGCGCCTCGATGGCTTTAGCCGGACTGGCAAGCTGCCGACGTCCGGTGGAAAAGATTTTACCATATGTGATTCAGCCCGAAAACATCGTGCCGGGTATTGCGAACCGTTATGCCACCGCTATGCCGTTTCTCACGGGCGCTTATCCGATGCTGGTCGAGACACATGAAGGCCGGCCGACCAAGATCGAAGGCCATCCGAAACATCCGGCGACCCTTGGCGGTTCCCATGTATACATGCAGGCGGCAATCTTAGGGTTGTATGACCCTGACCGCTCAAAATTTGTGCTTCATAAAAACGAAAAGAAAACATGGAATGATTTTGTCAAAACATGGGAAGGATGGCAGAAAACGATTAAGGAGCAAAACGGCCGCGGCCTTGCGGTATTGTCCGAGCCGTTCCTTTCGCCGACGCTGTTCCGCCTGAAACAATCGTTTATAAAAGAGTATCCTGAAGCGGTTTGGGCGACATTCGATCCGGTCAGCGATGAAAACATCATCAAGGGACTGGAAATCGCCTTTGGCGGCGCTTCCGCGGAAACAGGTCCTGAGAAGATCCAAACAGGCGCTCGTTCCGTTTATTTCCCGAAATACGAATGGGATAAAGCTCATGTCATCCTTTCGCTCGACGCGGATTTTCTGTATTCGGAAACTCATTCCATAGAGGCGGCACGGGGATTTGCGGAACGCCGGCATCTGCATTCGGAGAAGCATTCCATCTGCAGGCTGTACGCGGCTGAGAGCACGGTCACACTGACCGGAGCCATGGCCGATCACCGGATGCGCCTGCGTAGCGGACAAATCGTATCGTTCCTTGGCGCTCTAATCCAAGAACTGCAATCGCAGGGACTGGCCATAAACCTGAATGCCGAATCCTCCCCCGATTTCGATGCGGGCTGGATTAAAGGTTTAGCTAAAGACCTGTTGCGGGTAAAAGGCAAGAGTATTGTCATTGCCGGCCGTCAGCAACCGGCGTACGTGCACGCCATGGTTGCCGCGCTCAATGACGCGCTGGGCAATGCCGGACAAACGGTGCATTATTATATGCTGAAAGACGCGTCCGTTTCGAACCTGGAATCCATGATGCGGCTGACCGGCGATATTCAAAACGACCGCATTCATACGCTGATCGTTTTAGGAGGTAACCCTGCCTATAACGCCCCGTCCGACCTGAAATTCCACGAGCTTCTGAACAAAAGCAAACATACCGTTCATCTCGGAGGGTATGCGGATGAAACCGCCGCGCTGGCGGAATGGCATATACCGTGCTCGCATTTTATGGAACAGTGGGGCGATGTCCGCATGGCGGACGGTACCGTGAGCGTTATTCAGCCGCTGATTGAGCCGCTTTATGAAACAAAGAGTAATGTGGAATTTCTGAATCTGCTTGTTACCGGTAAAGAATCCAGAGGCTACGATATCGTTCGCGATACCTGGACTGAACGCATCGGCGGTATCGGTTTTGAAAAAACATGGCGCCAGATCCTGCATGACGGCTTTCTTGAGAATTCGGCCGGCCAACCTTCGGATGTAAAAGTGTCGCTTAATTCCGTTTCCGATTATCTTAAAACCGTTACGCTGTCTGCGGATACAGTCGATATAAAAAATATGGAAATTGTTTTTCGTCCGTCCGCAACGGTATTTGACGGGCGATTCGCCAACAACGGCTGGTTGCAGGAACTGCCCGATCCGGTGACCAAGATTACCTGGGACAACGCGGCACTCATCAGCTATAAAACCGCCCAGGCACTGGGTCTTGGCAACAACCTGAAAGACGGCAAATCCCGGCCGCCGTTGGTGCGCCTGCAATATAAAGGACGCGAACTGGTCATGCCGGTGTGGGTGTTGCCCGGGCAGGCGGATTTTTCCGTCACCGTGGCGTTGGGTTACGGCCGCCGGGCCGCCGGACGTGTGGGTAACAGCGTGGGCTTTGACGCTTATTCGTTACGCACTTCCGCCGCGCTGTATTACGACAACGGACTGACGATTACACCGACAAACAAAAATTATCTGATCGCCAACGTACAGGATCACGGCGGGCTGGACGAAGAAACGCTGGTTAAGAAAACGATTGACAAACGCGTACCGGTATTGATCCGCGAGGCGACGGTCAGCGAATATCTGCGCCATCCCGATTTCGCGAAAGAAGCTAACGTACAGCCCAATATTCTGCCGTTATTGGGAAAGGACGGCAAGCCGCTGTCGGCATACCATTCGCCGCTCGATGTCACTAAAGGGTATCAATGGGGCGTTGCGATTGACCTGAACCGCTGTATCGGCTGCAACGCCTGCATGATCGCCTGCCAGAGCGAGAACAATATTCCGGTGGTCGGCAAGGAGCACGTGGCGAACGGACGCGAGATGCATTGGCTGCGGTTAGACCGGTATTTCTCCGGTTCGGTGGAAGACCCGCAAATCGTGTTTCAACCGGTGGCCTGCCATCACTGCGAAAACGCGCCCTGCGAGCAGGTCTGTCCCGTGGCGGCTACCGTGCATGACCGCGAGGGGCTGAACGTGATGGTGTACAATCGCTGCGTCGGCACGCGGTATTGCTCGAACAACTGTCCGTATAAAGTCCGCCGGTTCAACTTCCTCGATTACAACGGCGGCGGCAGCGGCTTCCTGCAGGCCGAAGTGCCGGAAATTCTTAAGATGTCCCGTAACCCCGATGTTTCCGTACGCATGCGCGGGGTGATGGAAAAATGCACTTACTGCGTGCAGCGCATTAATGAAGCCAAATTCCTCGCAAAAAAAGAAGGCCGCTCGGTCAACGACGGCGAAATTCTGCCGGCCTGCGCGCAAAGCTGTCCGGCCAAAGCGATTGTGTTCGGGAATATCAACGATCCGAACAGTAAGATTTATGAACTGAAAAACGATAGCCGTAACTACGTGATGCTTGCGGAACTGAACATCCGGCCGCGGACCTCGTATCTTGCGAAACTGAGAAATCCCAATCCGGATTTGGAGAAAAAAGTCTAACACAGGGTAAAGAATCCATAACATTAACATATCAGGAATTTTTGTGGAAGCAGTGAAAGAAACGATGCATGAACACGGGCACGGCGACCCGCCGCTGGTTGAAGGACCGGCGACCTTCGGTTCCATCACACGGGACATCAGCATTATTACGGAGCGCAAACCGCCGGTATTATGGTATTACGCGTTCGGCGGGGCGCTGATTTTCTTAATGACTTTTTTTGTTTCCGTCGGTTTTCTGCTGTGGGAAGGCACCGGCATCTGGGGTATCAATGTGCCGGTTTCGTGGGGCCTCGCGATTGTGAACTTCGTGTGGTGGGTTGGTATCGGGCATGCGGGGACGCTGATCTCGGCCGTTTTATTTCTGCTGAGACAGCGATGGCGAACGTCTATCAACCGCTTCTCCGAGGCGATGACGATATTCGCGGTCATCTGCGCGTTGGTGTTTCCCGGAATCCATGTCGGGCGGATATGGGTGGCGTACTGGTTCGCGCCGGTGCCCAACCAGATGTCCATGTGGCCGAACTTCCGCAGTCCGCTGCTATGGGACTTCTTCGCGGTGGGCACGTACTTCACGGTATCGCTGATGTTCTGGTATGTGGGATTGATTCCTGACTTGGCCACATTGCGCGACCGCGCAAAGACCCGCACGCGCCAGCTCATATTCGGCATACTCGCGCTGGGATGGCGCGGCGGCAACCGCCAATGGAAGCATTACGAACTGGCGTATCTGATTCTGGCCGGATTGTCCACGCCGCTGGTATTATCCGTACACAGCATTGTAAGTACCGACTTTGCGACGAGTTTATTGCCCGGCTGGCACACGACCATATTTCCGCCCTACTTCGTGGCCGGCGCGATTTTTTCCGGCTTCGCGATGGTCATGACGCTGACCATTATCGCCCGCAAGATATTCAACCTCGGGCATATTATCACCATGTATCACATGGAGAACATGGCCAAAGTATTACTCGTAACCGGACTCATGGTGGGGTATGCGTACAGCTGCGAGTTCTTCATCGCGTGGTACAGCGGCAATGATTACGAGGCCTTCGCGTTCATCAATCGCGCGTTCGGGCCGTTCTGGTGGGCGTACTGGAGCATGATCTTCTGCAACGTCGTGGTGCCCCAATTGTTCTGGTCGAAAAAGATGCGCACCAGTATCCCCGTTTTGTTCGTCGCGTCGATACTGATCAATATCGGGATGTGGTTCGAGCGGTTCGTCATTATAGTCACGCTGTCGCGCGATTTCCTGCCGTCCAGCTGGGATTATTACTCCCCAACGGTTTGGGACTGGCTCACCTATTTGGGTACCTTCGGCGTATTCTTTACGTTCTTCCTGCTGTTCCTCCGCTTTTTACCGATGATCTCGATGGCCGAAGTCAAAGGCGTGCTCCCGCAGGCCAATCCGCATCACGGGAACGGGAAGCATTAGGTTTTAAGAAATTGTAAAGCCCTTTCGATTAACATAACGCGGGCTTTATTGATAATAGAGAGGTATATACTGAAAGCGTTTAAAACTCAATCTTATAACTGATATTGGGAATCATCGTCATTTCCTGTTCTTTATCGATAGCATGATTTCGGTAATTGTACCGGTACCCGTAAAATTCCTTCGCGCCAAGCGCATTGATGACCTGCAGGGCAATCACGCTGGAATAACGGGGCCTATTGATACGGTAATGAACCGTGAAATCCATATATACAATGGCCGGTTTTTGTTTTGCAAATGCCCGGGCCTCATCGTAAAATACCTCTTTTTCTTCCAGTGATAACGGTTCATTTACGGGACTGATGCGGTCGCCGCCCAGGTAACTGATTTTACCGTTGAGCCCGAGAATATTATTTTTACGCACGTTCCATTCCTTACCGGCCAACAGGTTGGCCACGATTTGTTTGTTATATCGTGTGTTCCGCCACACGCCGTCGCCGCCTTTGTAGCGGGACTGAAACGCGGACGTGGTGAATAAGAAGTAAAATCCGTTATTTAAAAACCGTTCCACCGTGATATCCAGTCCGATATTCCTACCGGCGCCTTTGTTAACAAACGCGTCGTTGATAAACCAGTCCTGCTGCAGATTGATCATGGAATAGGAACTATCGCTGATGACAGGCACATCATACAGCCATTGGTAATACGTTTCGATCTTCAGCCGCGCATCGCTTCCCAGCGAACGGTCATAACCAAACACCAAATGATGCGCCCGCGTAAAATCAAGATTCCTGTTAGGCGTGATAGCACCTGACGGGGAAGCCTGGCGGGCGAAGTAAATATGCAGGATTTCCAGCTGGCTGTGATTGCCGTATCCGACGCTCAGCGACTGGCCGGGCAGGAAGTTCCATTTGAGGCTGACCCGCGGTTCGACCGTATGATTTTTGTTTAACGTGAAATATTGTGAATGCATGCCGCCGTTAATCAGCCAGCGATCGGTGATCTCCCACCTGAACTGCGCGAAGAACTGCATCAGGTGGCTGGTTCCGGACTGGTTCACGTAAGTGGTCAGCGGGTAGCCGATGGAGTCCGCGCTTTGAATGAGCACATCATAATTCATGCGGTTAGCTATAAATCCGGACTGTACGGTCCAGCGCGGACTGAATTTGTAATGGTAGACCGAAGACAGCGTATATTTCCATTGGTCATTCCGGATGTGCTCTCCGGGGAGCGGCTCGCCGGGAACCGCGTATTTATGTACATACCAGGCCAGTCCGTTGCCGGAAGCCGATAAAGTGGCATTCAGGAAGGAATGGGTTCCGAAAGCGATGCGATGCGTCAGCCCCAGTGCGCCGAAGTAGGTTTTATTTCGGTTGCTTTCACGGTCCTGATCGTATATCCAGTTGGCGGTATCCGTCTCGGCTTTCTGGCGGCCGCGGTCGGTGGAGCCGATTCCCCAGAGGCTGAGCGTGCCGATCGGCAGATTCGGAAAATTCAATTTAAACGACAGGTCCTGATAGCGTATGCCGCCGGCATCCTCGGGCAAAACGGGCGCGAGCAAGGCAAGCGTGGAATACCGGTAGTTGAATAAATACGACGCGGAATGGCCCTTGACAAACGGCCCTTCGGCGGCGAAGTCCAGTCCGATACCGCCGGCCTGTATGGTGTACTCGCGCTTTTCCTCATTCCCGGTGCGCATTTTAATATCGAAGACACCGCTCAGCGCGTTGCCGTATTCCGCAGTAAAAGCGCCGGTAAAGAAATCGGAGTTAGCGAGCATCTGGCTGCTCAGAGCCGTGATGCCGCCGCCGCCGAACGTGGTGATATTGGCGAAATGATTCGGATTGGAAATTTCCACGCCCTCCAGCCGCCACAAAAGCCCTTTGGGCGCGTTCCCGCGGACCACGATGCCGTTGTTCTGCAGGCTGGACGCCACACCGGCGAACACACTGGCCAGACGCGACGGATCGTCGAATCCGCCCGCGTAACGGCTGGCTTCCTCCACGCTCAACTGACGCGCGCTGACGATGCTCATGGCGTTCAGCGGCCGGGTCTTATTTTCAGAGGCCTCGATTACAATCTCTTCCATCGGTACGGCGGATTCCCTGAGTTCCACGTTCAGCACCACTTCTTTGCCGCTGGTCACGAGAACTTCCCGCAGTACAAAAGTTTCGTAACCCATGTACGTAAACTGAAGGTTATATCGTCCCAGAGGTACCTTCTCAATTTTAAATTGTCCGGACGCGTTGGTTATCGCGCCCTTAAGCGGATCACTATTCAGGATGATGATATGCACATACGGTAACGGCGTTTTACTGTCTTTATCGACCACCGTTCCTTTTACCGTTTGCACCAAACCATTAGCGTTAACAACCGCATTAATAATTAACATCATTATAAACAGCGTTAAAAATCGCATAGTTTTCCTTCTTTTTAATGCTATTAGCTTTTTCCTAATTTACGCCCTGCCGGCTCCCTTTCCTATACTGATTATTCAGTATATTCTGAAATCATGCAGATTCTTTAGATTTAACCGATTAAACTTGAAATAGGGATTTTAGTTTTGTAGCTTTAGACCGTTATACCTAATACAACTCACCATTTTATAGGGAGAACCGTGTTATGTTACACCACATTTTTGACATCATCATCCTGAATGGCCGCCCGGCAGCCGGAAAGTCCGAGGTTATTGATTACCTGAAAAAAGTGCCTGTGAATGAACGAATTGAGCGGTTTCATATCGGCGAATTCGAGGAAATCGACGATTTTCCGATACTTTGGGAGCGGTTTGAGGATGACGATATTTACCAGAAATACGGAAAAGAACGGCTGATATCCCATGATCATTTTACCTATGAAGGTAAAACGATGAAAGGATACGTGTTTAAGGAACAATTCTTCTGGAATTTTCTGATCGAAAAACTGAATCTTCTGTATTCGAAAAAATTAAAAGAAGATAAATATTATCATAACACCAAAACGACCATTATTGAATTTGCCCGCGGCTCGGAACATGGCGGATTCAAGGAAGCATACAATTACCTCAGTGACGATATTTTAAAGAAAGCCTGTACGTTATATATTAAAGTCAGTTGGGAAGAGTCGCTGCGCAAAAACCGCCGTCGTTTCAATCCCGACAAACCGGATAGCATTCTGGAACACGGCCTGGAAGACAAGAAACTGGAAATGATGTACAAGGCGTCCGATTGGGAAGAATTTTCTTCCAAGGATCCGCATTACCTGCATGTAAAAAATTATAAATTGCCCTATGTCGTATTCCATAACGAGCCGGAAATTACCGATAAACCCGACCTGCTGGGCAAGAAGCTGGATGAACTGTTTACGCAGTTGTGGAACATCAAAATGAAAAAATAATTACTTAATCCGAATTTCCGCATTCCAAATTAGGAACGTGCTATGATTACTAATCTGCTGATGATTGCAATGCTCGTTACCGTGGTTATCGTGTATTTCATGAACAATCCGTTAGGACATGATCGCCGGTACCGATGGCGTTGTTTTTTTAACTGGTTTCCGCTTGGGCTGACCTATGCGTTTTTGTATATGGGTCGTTATAACCTGACCGTATCCAAAATGGCGCTCGGCGATCTGATGAGCAAAGAGGATTTCGGGGCGATATTCGCCGCCGGATCGATTACCTATGCCTTTGCGTTTCTCGTAAACGGTCCGTTAACCGACAAGCTGGGCGGCCGTAAAGTAATGCTGATTTCAGCGCTGGGCACCGCGTTGATGAATTTCCTTATGGGCCTGGAAATATACATGGTCCTGACTCAGGGCTGGAAAATCCAGCTGGGCTGGACGTTTTCGATCTTGTATTCGCTCAACATGTATTTCCAGAGTTTCGGCGCGACATCCATTGTCAAAGTCAACGCCAACTGGTTCCATGTCAAGGAGCGCGGCGTGTTCGGAGGTATTTTTGGCATGCTGATCGCGATGGGAATATTTCTCGCGTTTGACTGGGGCGATATTATCACCAAGGCCACGCTGGCGGTAGCGGATCCCAACAGCAATCCGATATCCATCGCCCTGCGGAGTCTTCTTCTTACGGAAGGCGCCACCGTGAACGGTAGCTGGTGGATTTTTTACATCCCGACCATTGTACTGCTGATATTCTTTATCATCGACTATTTCATCGTGCGCGATACGCCTGCGCAGGCCGGCCTGCCCAATATCGAAACGGCCGACGCCAGTTCCGGCGAGGATGACAAGCCGATTCCTACGATGGAGTTGTTAAAACGAATTTTAACGAACCGCGTAATAATCATCATCTGCCTGATTCAGGTCTGTTCCGGCGTACTGCGACAGGGTCTGATGCACTGGTTCCCGATTTACATGGATGAAGTCAATAAAGCAATGGCCGTACCGATAACCTTTTTCAAAGATAACTGGGGCTTCCTGCTCATGATTGCGGGGGTTACGGGTAGCATGCTGGCCGGGGTGATTTCCGACAAACTGTTTGGTTCCCGCCGCGGGCCGGTGGCGGCCTTACTCTATTTTATCACGCTTCTGGCTTCGATTATCATGGTGTTTACAATGGGTAGTTATTATGTTTTAGGCGCCATGGCCGTATTGGGCTCCGTAGCTATTATCGGCGTGCATGGTATGCTGGCGGGAACGGCAACGATGGATTTCGGCGGGAAAAAAGCCGCCGGTACCGCCACCGGTATTGTTGACGGCTTCGTGTATCTGGGCACCGGTCTGCAGTCGCTGGCGCTGGGATACATCACATCCTGGAACTGGAATTTCTGGCCGGTGTTCCTGATTCCGTTCGGCATCATCGGTTTAGGATTCTCGATTATGATATGGAAAGCCTATCCGCAAGCCAGAAAAGGCGGCGGGCATTAAACAAACTGATTATTTCTTACCATCAGAATCACGCATGCATTTTCTTGCATGCGTGATTTTTTATTCGAATTATGAAATAACATTTTTTTGTTTAAAAAAGGACGAGGTCTTTGGCCGGTTCCGATAACCGTTGCGAACATCACGGTATAACAACGCGATTTTTAAAATGTTGATTTGTACTTAATAAAATCGTAGCTTATAGCGTGTACCGGTTTCGTTGAATATTGATTTCCCAATGGGTTTTTATGATAGGAAATTATAAAATCATCAAAATACTGGGCGAAGGAGGATTCGGAAGAACCTATGTGGCGGAACACGCCATTCTGAAAAAGAAGGTTGTCATTAAACAGTCGCTTTTTCAGGGACCGGACGCCCAGCGTATTCTCCTTAATGAGGCGAGCCTGCTGTGGGATGTTAATCACTGGGCCTTGCCCACGGTGAAGGATGTTCTGCTGGATGCCGACAGCAATCTGCTGATGGTCATGAGTTTCATCGAAGGGCAGGAGTTGTTTGATCACGTTCAGAAGCAGGGCGCGCTGGATGAGGAAACCGTCTGCTGGATTACCCAGCGCATCCTGAGCGCGCTGTATTATCTGCATTTTTCGGGCATCATCCACCGTGACGTCAAGCCGGCAAACATTATTGTCAATTTCAAAACGCATATCGCCACGCTGGTTGATTTCGGCCTTTCAAAGCTCAAGCCCGATGGCAGTCCCGATCCGAGCGGCTACACGCCGTTCTTCGGCGCGCCGGAACAGATTCAGGGCAAAGCGCCGGTTCCGGAAAGCGACATTTATAGCCTCGGTATGACAATGCTCTATATTCTCGGCGGCGATATTCGCTCCAAATCCCTGCCGCCGGAAACACCCGAACCGTTGAAAGATTATGTGTACGCCATGGTTCGCGACGACATCCGCCAGCGGCCCAAGGATTGCAAGCAATTGAACGAAGCACTGAGCGCGATTCGGGACCAATTGTTCCAACGCAAACATTCACGCTAAGGAGTACGTTATGCCCTATTCCTGGGATGATCAGCATGATTTCGACGCCGGCGTCACCAAGGGATATTCCTATCACGATGCCCGCAAATCCTATGATGATGTCGCCGTGGCCAAAACCAGCGGCCGGGTGATTTATACCTACAAAAATGATTTTCTGCAAACCGAGGCCCGGTATCCGATCCTCATTGGCATCGATACCACCGGTTCGATGGAGCAATGGCCGAGAATATTCTTTGACAAACTGCCGCTGCTGTACAAGGAGGCGGTCAAATATTTTCCCGACTGCGCGATCAGTTTTCAGGCCATTAACGATTATCACGCCGATGGAGCCGATGTCGCGTTGCAACCGGCGCCATTTGGCCAGGGGCCCCAACTGGATGAGTTGATCGGCCAGTTATATCCCGTGGGCGGCGGCGGGGGGCAGGCCAAAGAAAGCTATGAAATGTTTGCGCTGTATAATGCCTTCCTGAAAGCGCCGAAGGCAATCATCAAACCCATCGCAATCATCCTGGGCGATGAAGCCCCGTGGGAGGAAGTACCGCCTGATGTCTCACGGTTCTATAAGATACCTGAATCCGTGCCGGCAGAGGAAGCATTCCGGCGCCTGCACCAAACCTGCGATGTTTTTCTTATCCGGAAGCCCTATTACGGATTCGGCGAGGCGGACCAACCCATGATTGATATCTGGAAAAAAACGGCGCAGATGCCCGAAGAACGCATCCTGAACATCAATGATCCGAAGCGCGTGGTGGACGTCATTCTTGGCGTACTGGGCATCCTGACCGGAAAAACCGAATTGTTTGAATCCGAACTTGTCGAGCGGCAGAATCCCGACCAGGTGAATGAAGTGCTAAAATCCCTGCACAGCCTCAAAGTCAGTTACCATCAACGCACGCAGGTTTCCCAGCATTCGGTAACGCTAACCACCAAAGGAACAGGAAAAACAAGAATATTAGATCAGGATTCGTGAGCATGCATCTCATTGTAACTCAAGGGCCTTATTCGTCTTTTTTAGACGATGTCGTCCAGTGCGAGCTTGTGTCGGGCATTCGCCTTAACACGATTATGCCGATTAAGGAGGACCGCTTTGAGGAGAAACTTTCTGAACTCAGGGATCGCGTTGCGCCGAAGACGTTATGGATCGACCTGAAAGCCCGGCAATTGCGAATCCGGGAATTTGCCAATACACCGTATACCGCCGTGACTATTTCGCACAGAATTAACGTTCGCCTGCCGAACACGGTGTATTTTGATAACGGCCATATTACGGCGCGTCTGGCAGATATTGACGGCTACCGTCTGATCCTCGAGGATTATGCCGGACGCTTGCTGGGGCCCGGCGAATCGGTCAACATTATTGACGAATCCCTGGAATATCTGGAGCCGGACCTCCTGACGGAACGCGATCGGCGCTATGTGGAAGCCTGCCGCAAGCTGGGTATTGATCATTACATGCTGTCCTTCGTTGAACGCGCAGAAGATGTCTTAACCCTGAAACGCTTGCATCCGTCATGCACCGTGATGTCGAAAATTGAAAGCCGGAAGGGACTGAAACATCTGAATCATATTTTTCGGGAGTCGGATTATCTTATGGCCGCGCGCGGCGACCTCTATACCGAACTGGATTACCCGCATGAAATCGGTAACGCATTGAAGACCATTTACGCCGTCGGCAAGAACCGTTCCATCGTGGCTTCGCGGATGCTGACCTCGCTGTTGAGACATCCCGTGCCTTCCTGCCCGGACATGATGGATCTGCTGTATCTCAAAGATATCGGTTACACGGCGTTTATGATCGGCGACGATATCTGTTTTAAGAAAGAAATCCTTATGCAGTCCATAAAAATATTTCAAGTAATTTTTAATTTTCAATAAGAAAGGGGAAGTTATGAATACCACCATCATGGCTTCATTGCTGGAAGCCCACGCGCGCTCTCTGGCCCAAAGTTGGCTGGAAGAAGTCAAAAAAACCGATTACATGAACACGTATCGCGGACTGGCCGACGGACTCGTCCTGCAGCGAGGTTACAACGTGTACCTCATGTTCCAAAAATGGCTCAAAGCCGGCGCCGAAGACAAAGATATCGCTGTAGACTTTGAGGCCATAGGCATCCAGAGGTACAAGGAAGGGTTCCCGCTCAGCGAAGTGATGTACGCTCTGTATCTTACAAAAAAAGTTTTCTGGCAGTTTCTCATTACCAATGAAGAAGTCAAAAAGGATTTCGATCTCGTCCGGAGTGCCGAGGCCCTGTCGGTTTTCAACAATTATTTCGATCTTGGCAACTTTTTTATCGTCCGCGGTTACCTGAATGAGCTCAGCATCCACCTGAATGAAACCGAAGTCATCAACAAGGAAGAACTAAGCAAGATACTCATGAAGGGCGGGCTGAGTAAGGAGACCGAAAAGAAAGCCTCGGATCAGTTATACAGCAGCGGTTTCAAAATTGGGGTAATGTATTAAACGCTCATCGGGTATTTATTATAGTCACGTAATGGATAACCGTCTTAACTGGAATTATAATGGAACGGATTCATGAATAAAAAAGTCATTCTTATAGGTATTGCCGGCGGCACGGCTTCAGGAAAGACCTCGGTTTCAAGAGAAATCGTCAAGAAACTCGGCGGTCCGAAAAAAGTGGTGATCATTGCCCAGGATGCGTATTACAAAGACTTGCCGAACATTCCGCAGCAGGACGGGCTCGGTTATAATTTTGATCATCCGGACGCCTTTGATAACGAGCTGCTCTGCGCGCACCTGAAGAAAGCCCTGAAGTCCGAAACGATTCATATTCCTATCTATGATCATAAGACCAGCGCGCGCATGAAAGATACCTTTACGATCGAGCCGCATCGGGTCATCCTTCTGGAAGGAATATTGATCCTTGAAAACCAGCGTCTGCGGGATCTTATGGATATCAAGGTTTACATAGATACCGATGCGGATACCCGCCTGATCCGGCGTTTGCGGCGCGACATTGTCGAACGGGCGCGGACGATTGAATCCGTGATTGAGCAATATGAAAAGTTCGTCAAACCCATGCATCTTCAGTTTGTGGAGCCATCCAAGCGGTACGCGGATATCATCCTGCCGCGCGGTTCCGAGAATGTAGTCGGCGTGGATATCCTGATGACGAAGATACAGACTTTACTCTGATAGCGGTGAGGCAATTTGAAAACCCCGCGTATAGTTCACCTCGACCTGACGGCGTTTTTTGTATCCGTGGAGCGCGCGCGGCATCCGGAATATATCGGCCAGCCGATTATGGTTGCGGGCAGTCCCGAACGGCGGGGCGTGGTAACCTGCGCTTCTTATGAAGTGCGCGCGTACGGCGTCCATGCCGGTATGGCCACCGCAACGGCGCTGAAAAAATGTCCCGTTGCAATCCGTGTACAGAGCCATTATGAGGCCTATGCGGAATATTCTAAAAAAGTCCGCGCCTTTCTGGAGCCGTTTGCCCCTGCGCTGGAAGCCGCCAGTATTGATGAATTTTTTATCGACTGGACCGGCTGTGAACGCCTGCTGGGCCATCATCTTAAAGAAACCGCCCGCCGGATACAGGCCGGCATTCGGGAACAATTCCAACTGCCCTGCGCGATAGGCATCGCTTCCAATAAAGTCGTCGCCAAAGTCGCTTGTGACCGGGCTAAGCCGCAGGCAATAATCGAAGTGCCGCACGGGGAGGAAGCGGATTTTCTCAAACCGCTGCCCGTACAGGTGCTTCCCGGCGTCGGCGAGGTAATGCTGGGACATTTCAGAAAATATGGTATAAAAACCTGTGGCGATATCGCCGGGATGGATCCGGGGACGGTGGAACAACTTTTTGGTAAGTGGGGATTGTACGTGCAAGCGAGCGCGCAGGGCGAAGGCTCCGTGGAATTCTCCGCCGGCCATGAACCTAAAAGTATTTCCACGGAGGAAACATTTCCCCGAGATGTTACAGACAAGAAACACCTTCAGAATGAACTTCATCGCATGAGCGCGGAAATTACGGAAGAATTGCGCACGCACGGATTGAAAGCGCGGTGTGTGCATGTTAAACTGCGGTATTATGACTGGGTGGACCAGACACGGCAGATGACCATTCTTCCCACCAATGATCCCGTCACGGTATATCATCTGGCTGTCGCATTGCTGGAGAAGGCCGATACGCGCAAACGGCCTGTCCGGCTTCTCGGCGTGGGTGTCTCTCGTTTTGTGTATGAAAATGAAACCATGGATCTCCTGGAACAGGGTCAAGAGAAACGCACCGATCTGCTCCGCACCGTGGATGCCATCAACCGGAAGTTTGAAAAAAAACTGATTGCCATCGGAGCCGGTAAAACGGAATGAGATAATACGAACTATGAAAACGGAATCAATAATAAAAGGTCTTTGGATCGCGTTGCACCTGACGCTGTTACCCATACCATTTCTTCCGGCGCAACCGGAATCGTTTAGTCAGAAATACCGGATTGACATGACGCGTTTTGACGTCGATTCTTTTTTTATTACACTGGATGTGAAAGGGCTCACGGGCGATTCGGCCGTCTATCAATTTGCCGTGACAGCGCCGGGCACTTACTCGATATTGGATGCCGGACGTTTTATCGGCGGGTTCAGCGCCTACGATACTTGCGGTAAACCGTTATCGGTTGTCCGCAGGAACGAGAACCGCTTTGTCATATGGCATGCTTCCCGGCTGGCCCGTATTACGTATCAGGCGGATGATACCTTCAATAAAGAGATAAACGAAAATCCGGTTCTGCCGATGAGCGGCACCAATCTCGAAAACACAAACGCCGTGGTCAACCATCAGATGCTGGTCGGTTATTTCTGCGGTTTTAAGGATCAACCGGTTGAAGTCGCTTATTTGACCCCGCCCGACTGGAGCAGCGGGGCAGCTTTTCAGCCCTCGCAAAATATTTACAAAGCCGATAATTATGATCAACTGGTCGCGTCGCCGATGATATTTGCCAGGCGGATGACAGCGGATAGCCTGAGCCTGAATCGATCCAAAATTCTGATATATTGTTTTTCCGAGAGCGGCCGCATGGAGGCGCGAAATCTGAAAGTGCACATAACCAAGACCATGCAGGCGGCGAACAAGTTTCTTAAAGGGCTTCCGGTGGAACGTTATGCGTTCCTGTTCCATTTCCGCAGGGATGTCGGCGGAATTTACGGCGCCTGGGAACACCGGAACGCGTCGATTTACGTGATTCCGGAGAACGATATCAGCATGATAGACCAGACGATACTGACGATCACCGCGCACGAATTTTTCCATGTGGTTACGCCGCTTTCGGTATGCAGCGACTCCATCCGGCCGTTTGCATACGACCGTACCGTACCGACGCGTCATCTGTGGTTCTTTGAGGGCGTTACCGAATGGGCCAGCGACATGATGCTTTTGCGGAACGGTGTGTTGACGGAAAACCAGTTTATGGATCAAATCTCTCTTAAACTTAACCGGAATGACGCGTATGACGCGTCCATTAGTTTGGTGGATCTCAGCCTCGGATCGTTCGGCCGTTACGGGAAACAATATCAGAACATCTATGAAAAGGGCGCCGTTGTGGCCTGGTTGCTGGACCTGCGCCTGCTGGAACTTTCCAAAGGAAAAAGCGGCTTGCGGGAACTGGTCTTGAAACTCAGCGAACGGTATAATCTGAATCAAACATTTAAGGACGAGGAGTTTTTGAATACCATCGTGGAGATGACGTATCCTGAAATACGGACATTCATCGAGCGCTACATTCAGGGAAACGAACCGCTTCCGGTCGGCGAATACCTGAATAAAATCGGTTATCATTATATTTACGCCAGGCCGACCGGACGGTATATCGCCAATACCGGTAGTTACGAGATGCTTTTCGAGGGTAATAAAGTGCTGGTCAGTAATGTTGACCCAAACGACAGTGTAAACAGAACTCTGGGTTTACAAAACGGCGACGAATTGGTGGAATTAAAATATCTTAATTTCAACGTGTCCGTAAACGACGCGAGTTTTTATTATTTGTTTTATCTCATGGCGCCGGGACAGCCGTTTCAGCTTAAAGTAATCCGGAACGGCCAACCGCTAATATTGGAAGCGATAGTCGGTGAAAAAGAAGATATCATCCGGCATCAGATTTTACCATTGCAGGAATTGACCGATGAACAGAAAAAATTCCGTAAATGGTGGCTGAAGCGGCTGTAACCGGCGGGCCGATTTATAATTTTTTATGCGAACCGTCACATACAGGCGGTTTACCGGAATGCTTACAGCCGCAAAAATAAACGATGCCGGTTTTGTCTGCTTTGTAAGGAACCGGTTTGAATTCGGTTCCCTTGTGCGAACCGTCGCAGAAAGGCTGTTTACCGCTTTGTCCGCACGCGCACCAGTAATAGGTCTTGCCTTCCTCGGTATCCACCGGATACGGGCCTTTTTGTGAAATTTTTGGTTCCATGCCTGCTGCCTTCAGGAGTTATGGGGTAAGAGATTTTTTTTGGAGTAATTGGTTAACGGATTATAAATCTTCGATATCCCAGAAAATGTTTTTTATAATATTTCTCAGATAAATCAGATATGGTTACGCCCTCAATGGTGCTGGCGTGCGCCATTTTCCCGTTGCCGATATAAATGCCAACATGGGAAGCGCCTTTAGCTCCGCTGTACGTGTTTTTGAGAAAAACCAGGTCGCCGAAAACCAGATCCTTTTCCGGAATGTTTTTACCGGCCATATAGATATCGGCAGCTTGGCGAGGTAATTCAATTTTCAAACAATGCCGGAAAATATGTCCAACAAAACCCGAACAATCGGTGCCTTTACCGCGCTCGCACCGGCCAAATCGGTAGGGTGTTCCTTTCCAGGCCTCGATTTCCTTCAGCATACATTGCTTCTGTTCCTCGCTGACGTTTATGGGTTTTCCCGACTGTATGATTGTTGAAGTATTTTTTGCCGAATATTTTCCGGGTTGTCCGGCTGACGTATAAACCGGAGCGGGCGTACATCCACTCTCAATGAGCAGGACGGCGCTTAGTGCGATGTTTATAATAATAAAATATCGTTCCGCGATCATGAGCCGGATCTCTGTTTTTTCCGTATCGACTGCGTTTTACCCAGATCATGTTTCTGCGCCCGGACTTCCATTTCATCCACTTCTTTCCAGATGCGCTTACCCCAGAGACGAAGCATAGCCGGCAGAATAATAACCGATGAAAGCACGGAAATAAATATTCCGATGGTGCACATATAACCGAGGCTCGATAATCCGCGGTTGTCCACAAACGTCAGCGAACTGAAGCCGATCATGGTGGTCAGCGCTGAAAGAAAGATCGATTGGCCGGTCTCCTGGATGGCAGCCATCACGTCGTGCCGGCGGTCTTCCAGGTAACGGGAGATGATATAAATGCCGTAATCCACGCCGGTACCAATCAGCAGCGGAATCGCAATCATATTGACGAAGTTTATTTTAATCCCGAAAAGCCGGAGGCCGCCCGTAATAACGAGTACCGAGAATACCAGCGGCACCAGACAAACGAGAATCGCTTTAAGATTCCTATACTTAATAACCACCAGCATGATAACAGCCACAAGTGAGGCCATAAAGGCCATGGACAGGTCTTTCTTGACCAGTTTCAGGAATTCTGCCGTCATTACGCGGATGCCGGTGATGACGTAATTTTCATTCTTCAAAACGGAATCCTGATTGATGGCGCGGACAAAATCGTTCACGATGTCAATCTCATAGGAATTACCGGTCAGTTGGACCTGGGTGACCACTTTTTTTATGCCCTGCTTCTCGATATAAAAGTGCCGCATAATTTCGCTGAATCGTTGTTGCTGGAACATACTGATGGTAACAGGTTCACGGACGGTCAGCATATTGCGAAGCCGGTCCAGCCGGAAATAGTTCATTTTCAGACCTTGCCTGGCCATTTCCAGCCGCACTTTAAAAAGAATGCTTTCGACATCTAAGCCCTTGATTTTTTCCAGATTCTCACGCTGTTGCTGAATTGTCGGTATATAGCGGAGCATCGAACTGTAATCCATGACCATGCCCCGGTTGGACAGGGTATCCAGTTTGGTATTAAGGAGTTTCAGACGATGGATTAATTCTTCATCCGAAGTGCCGGTGGCGACGACGCTGACCGGCTTGAAATGCGTACCGAATTTCTCTTGAAGGCGACGAATAAGCTGGAGGTCCACGTCGTTTTTACTGCGGATGTTTTCGATGTTTTCATCAAACGTCACGCCGATGCCTTCGTCCTGACTGGGGATAACATTCAGCAGCACGCCCGCCATCAACAATGCGATAAGAATACTGCCGGTCGTGATGTATTTCGGATGCCGGAGCACCAGACGCGCATTGAGGCCCAGCACCTTATTGACGGCGGTCTGCAGGTAACGGCGTCGTGCGGAACGCCGGCCCCGGAGCCGGATTTCCGCAGGCAGGATTAATAGGACAGCTATGAATAAAATCAGTATGCCCAGGCCGCCGATGAATCCGAGTTCGAACAATCCCCGGAACTCGGTGATCATCAACACGGCAAAAACAAAGGAGGTACTGACGGCGCCGTAAAATACGCTGACGCCGGTTTCTCGAAATGTGATGATCATATTTTCAAAAACCGACCGGTGATGATCGTAGCTTTCCTGCTCCACGAAACGGTTGTATATATGCAAAGCGTAATCTACCCCGAGGCCCAGCAGCATGGCGCCGGATGCCGCGGTTATAATATTGACTTTCTCGAAACACATATCGCCCGCGCTGAAAACCCAGACAACACCGGTTATAATCGGAAGCAGGATAATGAATAGCGAGCGCAGATCGCCGTAAAATAAATAGAATACCGTTACGATCAGAATGATGACAATTAAAGAACTGTTGATCAAACCCTGCTTCACGGCACGGGCATTACTCAGCGCCGATACAAAATTTCCGCCGAAGGTTACGGCTAAGCGGTTTGCAGATTCGCCCATCGCCGCGAACAGGGAGTCTTTCAGTTGGATATTCCTTTCTACAAATATTTCGCTGAATCGTGTATCCGTGGCCACCGTCACCGGTTTTACAAACATCAGAAGCGTACGGCGATCTTTAGAAAAATAATAACTGTCCTTGCTCTCGATAAGCGCGGCGTTCTTCGATCCCAGTATCTTCTCCACATAAGGCAGGAAAATTTCGGATAGTAAAAGGGGATCGTCCCGTAGAGTTTTTTTAAGCGCCGACGGGGGAGGCACCGGGGCGCTCAGAATATTGCGGGTCATCAGAATTCGTTTTTCAATTTCCCGGTCCTCCAGTCTCTGGATCACAGAATCAAGGTCGGTGCCGCTGATATACAGCAAAGCGTTTCGAAAGAAAAAATCCTCGATGAATGCCTGGTCTTCTTCTGTAAGGGAATAACTTACGCTTTTAACCAGGCCGGTCTGCATCAGAGCTTTTTCGAAACGATGAGCGAAATCCTTGATGAGTTCCGGTTCCGGCGCCAGCGAATCGGGTGTTTCGATGAGTACGATGTGACGGTCCTGCGCGCCGAAATCCTCGTTGACTTCCCAGAAATCCTTTATCAGTCGTGAATCCTGGGGTAGCAGGTCCATATTATTACTGCTGATTTTTATTTGCAGCATGTAATAAAAAGCGGCCCCCGTCAAAAGGGCGATTACCGTTAGTACCAGCCAATAATGCTCATAACAAAATGCAGCAATCCTTGATAGAATATGTTTCATTCAGTGCATCCGATTTCTTTGAGTCACGACACAAAATAAAACATTTCAAAGACTATTGCAACTACATCCTTACGGATGGCTTCAGAGAAATGTATCGTTTACTTGCTTTTGCGCGGCTTACTGATTATCTTAACGGTGAAATGGGAATCATGAAGACACTTTTTAAAGATATATTACTTCGGATGCCCGTGCTATTGGCGGCAGTCCTGGCTATTTCCGGAGGCACTACGGTGGACCTGCAGCCTGTTTATCAGTTGCCGGTAAACGGAACACAGGATTATCAGTACTATCTGGACCGCGCCGATCAGTTGTATCATCATGATCTTTACAGCCAGGCGGCCGTTAATTATCGGTTTGCGCAGGATCTTGACCGGCGCCTGCGGCCGAACCCGGTTATTCATTTCAAAATCGGTTATTGCTGTTATCGTATGAAACGCCCGGCCGAAGCCGCGCGGCATTTTCGTTTGGCTGCCGAATTGGAGGATCTGCGGGAATACGCCTCGTATTATCTGGCCGCGTGCCTGGCGATGATTCCCGACAGCCAGGATATTGCCCGGTCCAGCCTGAAAGAATTTATACGCCGTTACCCCCGCTCGGTACTTATCTTTGACGCACGTATGGTCTATATCCGTTTATTACTTGAAAAAGAAATGACCGTGGAAGCGGACCGGCAGTGGCTTGCCGCACAGACCGCCGTACAATCCAATCCGGCCCTGCGGCGCCAGTATGAACCATTGCTCACCTTAATGCGCGGTCATATTCGCCTGCGGCAGGGGCAACACCAAAAGGCCATTAATTATTATCGTCTGGTGCAAAGCAATTACCGCTACAGCGATGAGGCGTATGAAGCCAAACAAAAGATAGAAAGCATACACCGGATGCTGGACCGGCATCTGCCCGTAGAACAGTTTGTCGAAGGATTGAACATCCTGATTCTGCATGGTCGCTATGATGAAGCGCTTGATGAAATTCAGGCAAAACGCTGGCAATATGCATCGGAGCAACAGGTGTTGATTGATTTTCAGGTTGCCCGGATTGCCTTTTCTAAATCCCGTTATTACGATGCCAGCATCAAATTTGAGCGCTTATGGAGAAATAACCGTCATAAAGAATCGCTCTATCAGCTTAGCCGTACAGCGCGCTACAGTCTGGACCTGGCGTTGTCCAATCAGGCGCTGCAGGATTATCTGGTCTATGTGGTCAAAACGCCTGCTTGGGCCCAATATGTCCGTTTTGAGATTGCAAATAATTATGCCGCCATGGGCGACTCCGTAAGCCGGCGGCAGGCCATCGAGCTTTACAGGCAGATCAGACAGAATGCGCCGATAAACTCCTTGTATGGATACAGTTCGGCATTTCAGGAAGCATTCCATCATTATAAATTCGGTGAACTGGACAGCGCTATCGTTCTATGGACGCGTCTGGCCGCTGACGTACCGTCGCTTAAAAACCGCTGCACATTCTGGATTGCCAAGAGTTTAGAAAAAAAAGAACTCCAAGACAGCGCGCGCACGCTGTACCGGCAGCTGGCTGAATGGCGTATGCGGGATTATTACGGCATGCTGAGTTATACCATGCATCTGGACAGCCATCGTGTCTCGCCGCACCGATTGTTTTATGTTACGGGAGTTCCCCTGCTCAATGAGTCTGCAGTATATGCGTGGCAAGCCGCCAACGAAACCCGGATACTGGACTTTAACGGTCGGCAATTATTAATTCCGGAACTCATGATCGGCGATACCATTCAGCGGTATTTACGGAAAACCTGGCTGATCCGTGATGTATTATCCGCTCAGGCCGGCGAACGCGAACTGGAAGTTTATCACAATTATTTTTACAATGATTTTTATAAAACGCTTTTTGTAAAACGACTGGCCGAAGATCTGAAATGCCATAACATTGCCGTATCGGCCAATGTGGTCCTGCGTTCGGGCTATGCCGAGCGCTTTAATGATGCGCCGGATTTTCAGCGTCTGATGTATCCGGCTTATTATCTGCCAGCTATTTCCTTGAATCAGACCCGTTATCCGCTGGATGCTTCGCTGGTGCTGGCGGTCATCAAATCCGAGAGCGCCTTTCGTTCCAGCGCTATCTCTCCGGCCCGCGCCGTGGGATTAATGCAAATCATGCCGTTCACCGGTCGTGAAATTGCCGACCAGCTGAATTTGGATGATTTCCGTATGCTGGATTTGCAGAATCCTTCCATGAGCATACGGATGGGGATGCATTATCTGTACACGCAGGCGCGCGCGTTTAAAGCTTATATCCCCGCCATTTTAGCCGCTTATAACGCGGGTCCGCACCGCGCCAGATTCTGGATGAGTTTTTATAACGAGGAGGATCCGGAAGAATTTCCCGAAATCGTTGATCTGCAGGAAACCGGTAATTACATCCGGCGGATTATGCTCGACCGCTGGGTTTACAGCCAGTTGTATAATCCGTAATCACCCGATTCCACAGCGGCCTGAACCAGCTTTTCAAAGAGACGGCATCCGGCGCAGTCATACACCGCGCAACGTTGATGCAGACGCATCAATCCCTGCGTGAACGCCATGGTATAACGATTCGGCGGTACGGACCTCTTACGGAATAATTGCGATATCATGAAACGAATTACCGAATTGTTTTCCCGGCTGATGGCGCCGCGGTAAATGCCTCGAATACGGTTGACCCATGCTTCATCGTTCCGCAGTTCCCCGTAGAGGTACAGCACGGGCAGGATGACATTGATGATGATTTCTGATGCCCGCTGACGGCCAATGAGATCTCTACTGACGCGCGTACCCGAGTCATTCCACAATTGATGGCGGCTCCAGTATCCGTAGGCTTCTGCGATCAGCATATTCTCCATCCGGAAACTGTCGGCCCCGTTTATATCCCTGGCGGTCTCGATAAAACGCTCCAGAAATGACGGATTCCGGTATAAGAGAAGTAAACGGCTAAAGCCGGCGATGCGAAATGAGGGAAAATTTGCCGGACGCGTCCGGAAAAGTTTCCATTCGGTTTCCGCCATGGGTTCGACAATAACGCCGGCGCGATACGCTTGCCACAGGGTTTCTAGTCTTTGGAAAAACGGCAGGCCCGGCGTGTTGTGGGCCTGTTGAATTTCCATCTCCAGCAGTCCGGCAGCCCCCAGCATAATCGCCTGCAGGCGCATCAGGGCGGTGCTGTCGTCGTCGTGCCGTATGGCTTCGAACAGGTTGCGCAGCGGGATTTTCTGCGCCAGACGCTGGAACGCGTTACGGTTTTTCGCAAAGCCCAGCGCGTCCATGATGCCGTAATAAATCAGTTCGTTAAAATCGTAAAACGCATGGGCCTTGAGTGTTTTAAAATTATGGACCTTTTCCTGAAAGCGTTCGAAACCGTTTTCAGTAACCCAATCGTAAACGAAATCCTCATCGTGACGGACGGTTTCATCATAACAGAAAATCTGTCTGCGCGTCTGTTCCATCCGTTCGGTTTTTCGTATCAGACGTGACAAGGGCGCGTTCAGGAAATGCTTAATTTCCAAAACAGGTACGCCGGCCGGTTTTTTGTCCGTGTCATGGTGATATACGACATGAAGAATTACTTTTTTATACAGCGGATTTGCCGTATGATAATGGCGATTCCAGTCGGAGGTATGGCGGTGAATCTCGATATCACCCCGGAGAACATGGCCGCCGATTTGAATTTCGGCGTTGATAAAATCAGGGCCCGCATCCTGATTCCACTCTCCCTGACTGATAATATCTATGGATACGCCATCGGTAGTTAACAACCGGTCGGTGCGCATATAAAGATAATTCCATATGGCCTGGATAGTCCTTTCCGAAACACGCCGGAGATTGTCGCGCACCGGCATGGACGGCAGACTCGTCGAATAAATGAACATATTGATAAAGCAGAAAATCTCTAAATATCGTACTCTCTGCCAGAAAGTTACAAAATATTTATTGCAATTCAATTTAAATATTTTAAATTGGCCTTGTTTGAAAATACTTTTGCCGAAGTGGTGGAACTGGTAGACGCGCTGGACTCAAAATCCAGTGAGGCACAAACCTCGTGTGGGTTCGAGTCCCACCTTCGGCACCAAAAACCTTTGTGAACGGTCACAGAGGTTTATTTATTTATAAAATTATCAGTACAAGCGATCTTGAAAAAAATTCCCTTCATTGTCATCTTCATTACCATCTTCATCGACCTGATCAGCTTTGGAATCGTGATGCCCCTGCTGCCGTTTTACGCGCAGCATTTCGGCGCATCAGGAATGGAAATAGGGCTGCTTGTCGGCGTGTTTTCATTCGTAACGTTTATTTTTATGCCTATACTGGGTCGCTTGTCCGATCGCTACGGACGCCGGCCCCTGCTGTTAATTTCTATCATCGGCAATGTAATCGCCTATTTGTTGTTTGCCTTTGCCGGATCGTTCTGGTTGCTGGTTTTTTCCCGCATAATCGCGGGCATCGCCAATTCGAATTTATCGGTCGCGCAGGCGTATATAGCGGACATTACGCCCTCCGGCGAACGCGCCAAAGGCATGGGTATCATCGGGGCGGCTTTCGGGCTGGGATTCATATTCGGCCCGCTGATCAGCGCGTTTTTTTCGTCCGATATTTTCGGCGGATGGAAATACACGTTACCGGGCCTGATCGCGGCCGCTTTATCGCTGGGTAATTTCATCTCGGCGTATTTCAGCCTGCCGGAATCCCTGCATGAACACCAACGGTTACCGGACTACCGGTTTCAGATTTTCGACTGGAACACATTTCGCAAAATCATTCATCATCCCGGCCTGAGAAGCATCGTCCTTATTTTCAACATTACCACGCTGGCCTACTCCAACATTTTCGTTACCATACCATTGCTGGTCTCTCACGCTCCGTTCAATATGAGTACGTCGCAGGTTAGCTGGATATTCATGGAGATCGGCGTAATTGCCGTGATCGTTCAGGGAGGACTGACGGGAAAAATATCGGTTTTTTTCGGCGAACGCAAGCTGGTAATCGCCGGCACCCTGCTGATTTGGATTGGATTTATGATCTTCCCGGTTTCCTATTATCTTCCGGCGGGGAATATCACGGGCCTGGCCATTGGCACGGCCTGTCTGGCGTTTGGCAGCAGTTTCTTCACGCCTAATATCATGAGCATCGCCTCTCAGCTGACCGATCCCAAGGAGCAGGGTACCGTAATGGGCGTAGTGCACAGCATGGCGAGCTTGGCCAGGATGTTCGGGCCTTCGCTGGGCGGTACAATGTACGATGCCGGCGGGCCTAATTTTCCGTATTATATTTCCATCGCATTGATGATCGGGGCGGCGTTTTTTCTGCTTAAACTGCCAAAGCCATCTGCCCGCGGGGAAACCTAGCAATGCCTTTTGGCATTATGCCTTTGCGGTTACCGTCCAACAGCCTAATTTGCGTACGGTTAAAATAAACCGCCCACTGAAATACCTGTTTTACTGAAGCCATCGCCCTCGATTTTCCGGTAATTGTAGTTCAGGTTGAACACCAACCGCGTCCCCGCTATGACCGGATACGAATAACCGCTACTAAGCAGAAAACCGAATCCGGCGCCGGACCCTGACGAGTTGCCCTCTGAATCCTGCACTATGGCTTGAACTAGACCGATATCACCGAGCGCGTAAAACCATCCCCGATGGTCCGGTTAAAAAATGCATCGCGCTCAGTCCTTAAATGCCCGGCACTTTAGCGTCCAGAATACGAAGAACGACGCTGATTTGCGCGCGGTGGTGAATTTCATGGCAGTTGTATCCGGCGATCAGTTCATATCCGGTCGGCTTCCAGATGACTTTGTTCTTCATCTCAAACGAATATTTTTTTTTGCTTATTTGTTCCTCGGAAAGATTTCTTGCCGTTTCCGGAAATGTCTTGGCGGATGTGATGTAATGCTCCATGATTTCTGCGGTTTTTTCAGGAACAACCAACTGGGATTTCACCATATTTCCCGTCTGCATTGTAGGCGACAGGTTGCGTATCGAGTCGCTGATGTGCAGGGCTAATTCGCCGGCGTTCTTGAATGTCGAATGAATTTTTTTGTGAGCAGGTTATCGGGTAATAATCGAATCATGGCTTCATTGTGATTTTAGGATTCTTTATTAAATGCCGCACAAACGTATTGATGCCAAGCTGACACAAGAATCGTTTGAAAGTTTTCTTTACATTTATTTCGGTAGCGGTAGAATTTACTTGAAGATGAATTGAAATATAATTACCATATTTTTTATTTAAAACGACAGTCAGATGAAATTAAACCGTTTACCTGTAGTGGCCATAGTCGGGAGGCCGAATGTCGGCAAGTCCACGCTTTTTAACCGGATTATCCGTAAGCAGGATGCGATTGTCGATGCCGAGCCGGGGGTTACACGCGACCGGCATTACGAAATTACCGAGTGGAGCGGGCGGCAGTTTATTCTTGTGGATACGGGCGGATACATTCCGGAATCTTCTGCGGTGATCGACAAAGCCGTGCGCGAGCAGGCGGAAATCGCAATCGAAGAAGCCGATCTGGTTGTACTGACGATAGACGCCATGACGCCCCTGTCGCCGGCCGAAATGCAGATTGCCGGACTGGTCAAGCGGTCTGGTAAAAAGGCCATCCTCGCCGCCAACAAATGCGACAATGAGAAAATTATGCAGAGTGTGGTTGCCAGCCCTGACATATACAAACTGATTGCCGGACCGATCATACCGGTGTCCGCTCTCAATAGCCGGCACATCGGCGATTTGCTGGACGAGATGCTGGCTCAGCTCGGTCAATCCTTTAAAAGCCATCTTGAAGACATCCGGTACGACCGTTCGGGAATCCGGCTGGCGGTGATCGGCAAACCGAACGTCGGCAAGTCATCGTTTGTCAACGCGGTGATCGGTTCGCCGAAACATATCGTGACGGAAATTCCCGGCACCACGCGCGACGCCATCGATACAGACTTCGTTTACAAAGGCAAGAAGTTCACGCTTGTTGATACCGCCGGCCTCAGGCGGAAAACCAAAGTGAAGGAGAATCTGGAATTTTACAGCACGCTGCGCACGGCGCGAACCATCCAGGAATGCGACATTGCCCTGCTAATCATTGACGCCCGTGAAGGCGTGGCCGCGCAGGATATCAGCGTTCTGGAGCAGGCCCGCCAGTTGAAAAAGGGACTGGTGCTTGCCGTGAACAAATGGGATTCCGTGGCCAAAGACGACAAAACGGCGCTGCATTACGAAAAAAACATCCGCAAAGCGATGAGCCCGACGACTTACATACCGGTGCTTTTCATATCCGCCAAAACGCGGCAGCGTGTATATAAAGTTCTTGACCTGGCGCTACAGGTGTTTGCGGAAAGAAATAAAACCATCCCGCAGGAACAGTTAACGGCGTTCATCAAAAAAACCGTCGAAGCGTATCACCCGCCCGCCGTCAGGGGAAAAAACCTGAATATAAAGAACCTGGTACAGATTAAAACACGCCCACCGGTGTTCGGCGTCATCACCAATTATCCGGAACTTGTTCCGGCTAATTACCGGAATTACATTGAAAATAAATTAAGGGAATCGTTTGGATTTACCGGCGTTCCTTTATCGCTGACCTACCGGAAATCCATAAAGAAAGACGAATATGAACATTAAATGGATACCGATCCTCTTGCTGGCAGGATTTCTTACCGCCCACGCGCAGGAAAAAAATTCGCTGATAAAAATTCAGGACGCGCGGGAAGCCGGTAAAATATCGTATGAACAATCCCTGCGTTTGAAACATCAATTTCTGTATCATTATGAGGATTTACCCGATGAATTTCGTTCATCAACCCCTGTCAAATGCGCATTTGGCGCTGCTAATGAACTCAGACAGGCATCCTTAAAATGGCCTCTGTTGAAGCCGAAAACGCTCTTATCTCAAAATATGTACGTTCATTCTTTTATCAGCAAAGGGCAGACGAAGCGGTTTCATATTTATTACGATACGACCGGCGTTGATGCCGTACCGGCGGTCGATGTTAATACCAATGGACTTCAAGACTGGGTGGAAGAAACCGCCGCCGCGATGGAGCGGGCGTATCGCGTCGAAGTGGACACGCTGGGATTCCGCGAACCGCTTGATTTCGGGATTTATGGATTCTATAAAGTTTTTATCAATAATCAGTATGGCGCGTATGGAAGCACCACGCCGGATAGTCAGGTGACTTCAAATCCCTGGACATACACCAGTTATATCGAAATCGATAATGACTTTATCGGTAATTTCGCCACGCATGGTTATGATGCCATACGGGTTACCTGCGCCCATGAATTTCATCATGCGGTTCAATTGGCGTATCAGAACACTTATTCCGACGGCGACGGATGGTTTTATGAATCGACATCTACATGGATGGAAGAGGTGGTATGGGATGGGGTCAATGATTATTACGCTTACCTCGATAATTTTCTGCTGAATCCCCATGTATCGCTGACGGCCATGAACGGCGCGCACGAATACGGCGCCGTGCTGTGGAACCTGTATCTGGAAAAAAACTTTACCCCGACCGTGGTGCGCCGTGCATGGGAATTGCTGCCGCAGAACCGTTCCTGGAATGCCCTGCAACTGGCATTGAATGCGTCGCCGTATAATTCGTCTCTGCCGGCCAATGTGACTGAAATGCACCTTTGGAATTTTTTCACAGCCGAGCGGGCGGATTCCTTGCTGTATTACACGGAAGGTTACAACTATCCCAATGTCCGATTCAAATATACCGGCTGGCTCCGGGATACATCCTTTACGGACAGTTTACCGTCGCTTGCCGCGCGGTATTATTCATTGATTGTCCTGGATACGACAAATGTGCTCATGAATTTCAGTTCCCGCGAATCGGTTTCCTATTTCAGCGTGTTCACTATTGAGTACAACCGCAGTCGGCATAAGGCCATTATCAGCAAACGGGACGCGCCGGTTAACTTTGCCGCCGAGAATCTTGAACCCGGAGACAGTCTGATTGTAATTGTCATCAACAAGGATTATACGACCAGTAATATCACCAATAAAAAATATATGCGATATACCATTGGTTTACAGCCGACCAACCAACCTGTCAACCAGCCGGTACTGAGCGATTTTAAAATCTATCCCCAGCCCTTTGTATGTACCGGCAGCGACCAGCCGCTTAAAATCGCGTTTCGTCTTCGTGAGATCCGCGATATCCGTCTGGATATTTTTACATCGGGTGGGAAACGGGTGCATACTTTAAAGAATACCAGTCTGTCGCCGGGTGTTTATGAAGGAAGCAACGCTTTTACATGGGACGGCAAGGACGAAGAGGGGACTTTGGTTCCATCCGGTGTGTATTTTTATACGTTCACGGCCGGCAAATATCAAAAGACAGGCAAATTGGCGGTAATCCGTAAATGAAAACCGCCGTAGAAAACCGGCGCCCCAAAAAAAACCTCTGCGTTAATACACAGAGGTTTTTTTTGTAGAAAAAGTTCTGATTATTTATAATCCAGCATTTCGACACGTACGCTGTTGGTGACGCCGCGTCCGCTAAACGGCAAGCCGGCCGTGATAACCATTGTATGGCCTTTTTTCCCGTAACCGCGGTCGAGTATGATCTTTTCAATCTGAAGGACGCTTTCGTCAATATTGGATTTCAGGTCGGGCACCAGCAAGCCGCGCAGGCCCCAAACGAGGTTGATCTGATTGAGCACTTTTTCCGAATGGGTGATGGCGATAATCGGCTTGTGGGGCCGGTATTTAGCGACGATTCTGCCGGTAGCGCCGGACATGGTGATGCAAACAATAGCGTCGGCGTCAATCAGTTCGGCGAGGGAGCATGAGACCACGGCAATACCTTCCTGGGTAGGAAGCGTTTCATTGCCGCTGCGCCGCCGCCGGGAGTAGTCCACGGGCATCTCCTGTTCAATCAGCTGGATAATTTTTTTCATGATCGTGATAGCTTCGATCGGATATTTTCCGGATGCGGTTTCAGCGGAGAGCATGACCGCGTCGGTGCCGTCGAGGATGGCGTTGGCCACATCGGAAGCTTCGGCGCGCGTGGGACGCGGGTTCTGAATCATCGATTCGAGCATCTGCGTAGCGGTTATTACGGGCACGCCGGCCTTGTTGCAGAGTTTGATCAGGCGTTTCTGGATGGAGGGCACCTCCTCGGTTTTCATTTCCACGCCCAGGTCCCCGCGCGCGACCATGACGGCGTCTGTAACCGCTACAATAGCATCCATGCAGGCGACGGCTTCCGGTTTCTCGATCTTGGCCACCACCGGCGTGTTTTTCCCTTTCGATTGGATGATCTTCTTGATATGAAGGATATCTTCCGGTTTCCGCACAAACGACAGCGCGACGTAATCCACGTCCTGTTCCAGCCCGAACATCAGATCTTCGGTATCTTTTTCCGTGAGCGACGGGGTGCTGACGTTGACGCCCGGCAAATTGATGCCTTTATGATCTTTCAGAATGCCGCCGTTGACGACTTCGGTTAACACATCGGTGCCGTCGGTTTGGACCACCTTGAGGTAAATGAGTCCGTCGTCCAGCAGAAGCATATCGCCGGGTTTGACGTCGCCGGGCAGTTCTTTGTAGGTGGTGGAAACAATAGTTTCGTCGCCGTCGATATCGCGTTTCGTGATGGTGAACTTCGCGCCGTTGACCAGATTGACGGGGCCGTTTTTAAAGTGACCGACACGGATCTTGGGTCCCTGTAAGTCCTGTAAGATGGCTACCGGTCGGCCCAGTTTTTTTGAGGCCGCGCGGATGTACTGTACAACCTTGGCGTGGCCTTCATGCGTACCATGGGAAAAATTGAGGCGGGCGACGTCCATGCCCGCAAGTATCATTTTTTCAATCATCTCCGGCGAGTCCGACGCCGGTCCGATGGTGCAGACTATTTTGGCCCTTGTTTCAAACATAGCGCCCTCCGGTAATTGGTTATTGAATGGTATCCTTCAGGTTTTCGTTCTTTTTAATCAAACGTTCCAGCAGTTCCTCGTCGCTTTCACCCAGATGTTCTAATGAAACTTTGACGCTCAGAGCGAGTTCGTGATTAGGATATTTGGCGAGAAATGCCTCATAGCTCTTCTTCGCCCTGGGAATATCCTTAATCATGTTTTCACAGGTAAATCCTATCTTAAACAGGCATTTCGGCGATTCGGGAGAGTCCGGATAGCGGTCAATAATTTTCTGCATGACGGATACTGATTGATCATAATTATTCATATTCATAGCATAAATATCAGCCATGGCATTGAGCGACCGAATCACGGCGCCGGTATCGGCAGGGTAATATGTTTCCACGCTGCCAAGCATCTCGATGGCTTCGTTAAATTTGCCCTGATTGACCAGCGTATCGGAACGGGTGAAATACTCGTCCACCGGCAATTTACCGGCGCCGGAACAGCGCACCTGCAGCAGCATAAAAACAACCAGACTTAAAAAACTTAATACACGCATAAGAGTATCAACCTCCGGAGTTTAAATGGATAGGATCACATAAAGGACAAAGCGCCCTGACGGGCATGGTATAATAAAGTGTGTCGCCGATGATGGCGGTGCGACCGGCTTTGCAATAGTCGGGATGAGGCACGTCGAAACAATGAATATCGAAATCCCTGCAGAACAGTTCACAGGGTTCGGTGCGGACCTCTTCAAAAGCTGATTTTATTAACCCATCCATAAGGTAGCGTTATTTGGTTTTGGCGGATGTTTTTTCGCGTTTCAGCGCGCGAAGCCGGTTTTGTAGCACCGTTAGTTCCGACTGGATTTCATGAAAAAGGTACGCGTGGCATTCCTGCGCCAGCGGAAGATAGAACTTTTCGGTGTCGCGTATATATTTGCGCATGCGCGTCTGATTGATGCTGAAACGTAGCGAGCGCATGTTATCGAGACGGTCGCAGAGTTTGATCAGTTTGACCTCCGGTGAGGCCTGAAGTATTTTATGACGATAGGCTTTGTCGGGTTGGACAGCCTTAGGATCCTTGCTCAGCGTTTTAACATTAGCCGCAATCACGTCGTTAAAATTGTTTTTCAGCTCCTTGATGGTGATTCCGGCGTCTTCGATGACGTCGTGAAGCATGGCGGCACAAACCGCTTCACTGGATGTCAGCTTCAGTTCGTCCATCAGGATATTCGCTACGCGGATCGGATGGTGGATGTAGGGCTGGCCGGAATCGCGGGAGTGCCCGTTGTGGGCGAGCCGGGCGAAATCCAGAGCCTTGTGCATCAGATGGTACTCGCTTTTAGGGTATTTGTACCGGTTGATGTTGGATTCGAACAGCTTCAGAAGATAATCCGGGTTGTCATATTTATCAAAAAGAGCCGACGGCCTGAGCGTATGATGCGCTTTGGGTTTAGTTGTCTTTTTTACGGAAGTGGTTTTCATGTAAGGTTATTTTAATTTTTATTATTTAAAATTTCAATACATTCTTTTGCTAAATTTTCCCATTCCATGCCGGATGTATCGCGCACCGTAACGGGCAGGCGGGTGCGTGCGGCCAATTCAGAAAACCCTTCCTGCTGTATCCGGTAATGTTCGGCCTGAGCGGATTCATTAGCTCCCAACGTCTGAAGGTATTGTCGCCATGAAACGCCCCGGTTCCGTGAGGTGCTTCGAATCGAGCGTTCAAGTATATGGTCACGGGGAATCGTCAGTAAGATTATATGAGCTGAAAATTCCGCTAATGCCGATTCCACGGAAGCATATTCCTCAAAACGGTCGGGCGACACAATATCCATGCAATGGCTGAAGTGAAAACGCTCAATCAGAAATAGGGGATGCTGGGATTCGGTATCGGAGCAGGGCGACGGCGAATGCGGCACCTCAAGACGGCTTATGGTCTTAATCCAGTGCTGCAACAGTTCAAGACTCTGTCTCAAATTGGCTGAGGACAATGGTTCCAGCGGCCTTTCCGTTTCATGTTCCGTGAGCACCAGCGTGGTACGTGGTAGGAACACGCCATACCCTAAAATATGCCTTAAGAGGGAAGTCTTTCCGCTGCCCACAATGCCTTCAATAATGAGCCCATTCATATATTAACGGAAATGATATAAAATTATTCAAAAACGTACGGTAAGCGGCCGGGTCGCGGAACCCCGTGTCTAGTTTTTCAGCTCAATATCCGTACCATCCACATCGCTGAATTCATGCATGACGGAATCGAAGAAAAAAACGGAATAATCCGCCAGCACATTTTTAATATAATCTTTAATGGAATCGTCGATATGATTGGCGTCGCACCAGGGCTGCAGATAGTTCTGAAAATAGGTTTCGGCGATTTTACGGAAATCTTCCTCGATAAAACCTTCCGGGCTGGTGTAGGAATCGAATTTCATGTATCTCCTTTAAGCATTTTCAAAGCGGGACAATGTATATAAAGACGCCCGGTTAATCAAGAATTATTTATATTTTTTTGAACGCGGTGATGGCTATTGCGTTTGAGGCCGTGATAGGCCGCGGGACAAAAACGGGTGATAGGGCAGATGGCGCACAACGGGGTACGGGCTTTGCAGATACGGCGGCCGTGCTCGCCCAGCGCATGGGCGGTAAAGCTCCAGTCTTTTTCATTCATCAGCGCCATGAGATCGCTTTCAATATGTTCGGGATTACTGGAGTCGGTAAGTTTCAGACGGTTTGACAGACGTATCACATGTGTGTCCACAATGACAGAAGGCAAATTAAATACGGTACTCCTGATGACATTGGCGGTCTTCCGGCCCACACCCGGCAATTGCAGTAAATCTTCCATTGCCGCGGGAACTTTACCGCTGAAGGTATTCACGAGTATTTCAGAAGTTTGCTTGATATGTAACGCTTTGTGATGGAAAAAACCCGTCGGGCGTATTATTTTTTCCAGGCTGTTCAGAGGAAGAGCGATAAAATCTTCTGGCTGCTTATACCGGCTGAACAGCGCATGGCCAACCTGATTGACGCGTTCATCGGTGCATTGAGCCGATAATATGGTTTTAATAAGCAGTTCAAAAGGGGTGCGGTAGGTGAGCCGGCAGCGCGCATCCGGGTAATCGTTCCGCAACACGGTAAGAATTTTTGCCAGGCGGATGGATTTTTGTTTTTTGCTTTCCATGAAACGGATAGATGGCTACTGCAACCGGGGCTGAAGGCATTACCCGGTAGGTCCGGCCCGGAAATACAGCGTCAGCCGTTGACCGGCGATGGTCCCGGCGGTTCCTTGATTTCAGTGGTCAGGTCGGCAACCTGGTTTTTACGGATGATGTCCTCAATATCGTCGCTCTGGGTTTCACGATCGCTGAATTTAACAGAAACGACTTTGGAAACGCCGGCCTCCTGCATGGTGATGCCGAATATGTTCGAAGCCATTTCCATCGTGCGTTTGTTATGCGTGACGACGATAAACTGGGTATCCTTGGAAAAATCCTTCAGGATTTTTGTAAACTTATCAATATTGGCGTCATCCAGCGGGGCGTCCACTTCGTCAAGAATACAGAACGGGCTCGGTTTTACAAGATAGATCGCGAAGAGCAGCGCGATGGCGGTCAGCGTCTTCTCGCCCTGGGACAGTGACGCGATATGCTGATTTTTCTTGCCGACCGGGCGGGCAATAATCTCGATGCTGGCCTCCAGAGGATCTTCTCCGGCGCCCAGTTCAAGATTCGCCTCGCTGTTTGCGAACAGCGTCGTGAATACTTTTATGAAATTCAGGCGGATTCTTTCAAAAACCTCCATGAACTGTTTCTGCGCGGTTGTATTAATGGTTTGGATAGTTTCCATGAGCTGTTTTTCGGCCTCGAGCAGATCCGCGCGTTGCTGGACGAGCACGTCCAGACGCTCTTTCTCTTTTTCATACTCGGCGAATGCTTCCATGTTTACCATGCCGAGCATTTTAAGTTTGCGGCGCAATTCGTCAATCGTCTTCTTTGCCGCTTCCGGGTCATAGCCCTGCGTCTCTAAATGGCCGTCGGTGAGATTTTCATCCAGCACTTCATCTATCGTTTTTTCACCGGCCGAATCCTCCCCGGAAGCCGGTGGGACGGCGGTTCCGTTCTTATCCATATCGGCTTCGTCCTCATCGCGGGTATCGGCCGCCGGTTCGGGTTGGAGGATATCCAGGGTATCCTTTAACAGATCGAAATCATAATCCCGCAATATCCGTTCTGCCAGAGCCCGCATGTCGTATTTCAGATTGCCCGTCTGCTGTTCGAGGGTGTGGCGGGAATTAAGCATTTCCTCGCGCTGACGGCGTATTTTTCTCAGCGCGGTTTCGCATTGAAGATTCATCTCCCGCTGGTCGTGTACGTCCTGTTCCAGCAGATCACGCTCCCGTGTCTGCTGATCCTGGCGACGGCTCAGTTCCACCAGAGTACGGTCTAACTCCATCGTCTGCTGCTGAATGCGTTCAATCTCTTCTTTCGCGGCGGCCGATTCGGATTCATGCCGGGCAATAGTCTCTTCGGCCTCGGTAATTTGCATCCGGAAGGTATTAATCGTATTCAGGTTATTTTTGATATCGCTTTCGGTTTTATATAAATCCGCCGCCGTTTTGCTGGAAAGTTCCGACTTGGTTTTTAACTGGATTTCCATCTCTCGGATTTGTTGTTCGAGACGGTGCAGTTCCGCTTCCTGCTGGGTACGCTGCTCTTCCAAAGCGGTTATTTCCGGCTCAATCTGCGCCAGTTGTTCACGCATGGTTTCCAGTTCGGTTTTTGCCTGAATCAGAATGTCCTCATTTTTTTGGACAAAGTCGGCGGATCGTCTGTGTTCATATTGGGACTGGGCTATAATTTTATCCAGTTCATGAATCCGCGTTTCGGAAGTTTTCAGCAGATTTTGGATCTGGTTTCTTTCCGCTTCCGCCTGATCGCGAGCTTGTTCGTTTTGCGTTAATGCATCCGTCGATTTGACGAGACGTTCTTCGGTTTCTCGAATGCGGGTTTCAAGGCGTGTCAGACTTTCGCGCTGGCCGACGATGGAGGCGGAACTTTGCGAGCGGCTGCCGCCTTTAACCAGGTAGCGGCCCTTGGCGATTTCGCCATGAAGCGATATAAAGCGGATGGCGGGATAGTCTTCGGCCAGCCGGAGGGCGGTGTCAAAATCCCTGACGAATACAACGTCGCCCAGAAGCCAGCGCACCAGCAACGGATGATCCGAGCGGACGGCATCAATGCCACGGGCCAGGATCGCCGTTTGAACCGGGCCGAAATCGGCTTGTTCCGCCGGACACGGTTGATCGGGCAGTTGCGGAAGATTGATGAATGTGGCCTGACCGCGGTTGCCCTCACCGAGTTGTCGAAGGGCCTCACGGATCTGATGCGCGGAATCGGCCACGACATGGGAAAAGCTGTCACCAAGTGCGGCTTCGGCGGCCTGCTTGTACGTTTCGTCTACGGAAAACATGTCGGCTACGGTGGCGTTCAGCCCGCTGGTTTTCTGGTCCAGCAGGTAACGAACGCTGTCCGGAAAACCTTCGTGGCTTTCGATGGCTTTCATAAGGATGACCCGCTGCGCATGCAGCAGCTTGAGTTCATTTTCGGACTCCGCTTTCTCGTGCCGGATTTTTTCGGTATCATGACGCAGCGATTCCACGCGGGTTTCTATGTCCGCAAGCTGTTTTTTCAGATCGTCACTTTTTTGGAGCAATTGACGGTATTCGGCCTGCTGCTCATCCAGAAGACTCAGCGCGTCGCCCGACTGGTTCTGCTGGGACTGGATGTCCTGTTCCAGTTCGCGGATTTTCCGCTCGATATTCTGAATGTTATTTTTGGTAACCTGATACTGGTTTCGGCGGCGCGCCAGTTCGTCAATGTGCCGGACCAGGGCAGCGCGTACCGATTCAATACTCTGACGTTCCGCCGCCAGTTTCTGTTCATGTTGGTCCGTATCGTTTTTTTGCATTTCGTAGGCCGCTTGAACCGTTTGGATGGTCTGCTCCAGTGCCTTATTCTGAAGAACTAATTCTTCGATGCGTCCGCGGAGCATTTCTTGCCGCTGCTGAAAGGTAATTTTCTCGTCGGTATAGCGGCGGATAAGATCTTCCTGACTGCGCTTCCGTTCGCGGTTGACGATGATTTGCTTTTCAACGGTCTCGATTTCCTGTGTAAGGGCTTCCAGTTGTTCCTGCTCCTGACGCAGGGTTTGTTCCTTCGCGATCAGCGCCGTCTGCAAGGCTTCCGATTCCGCTTCCTTGCGGGTAATATCCCCGAGCAGTTTCTCCGCTTCGTCTTCGAGACCCGACAATTTTGTTTGCAGCGGCTCCAGCTGCATTTTCAGTTTTTCATAATCGTGCCATGCCAGTCTTACGTCCTCGTATTTCAGCTGATTCATCAGCTTCTGGTAGCGCTTGGCCTTCTGGGTCTGGCGTTTAAGGGAATTGACGTTCTTTTCAATTTCGGTAATGATGTCGTTGGCGCGGGTCAGGTCAATACGTGTGGATTCAAGTTTCTTAAGCGTTTGCCGGCGGCGGAGCTTGTATTTGGTGATGCCGGCGGCTTCTTCAAACATTCGCCGGCGGTCTTCGGTATTGTCGGAGAGGATTTGCTCAACCATTTTCAGCTCGATTACCGAATAGGCGTCCGCGCCCATACCGGTATCCATGAACAGGTCATTAATATCCTTCAGCCGGCACGGCAGACCGTTCAGGTAATATTCGCTGTCGCCGTTCCGATAGATGCGGCGCGTGACTTTGACTTCTGTGTATTCGACCGGCAATATGTTTTTTGTGTTCTGTACCGTGATGGATACTTCCGCGACATTCAGCGGCTTGCGCGTTTTGGTGCCGGCAAATATTACATTGTCCATTTTTTCTGTTCGCAGCACCGTTGTTTTCTGCTCGCCCAAAGTCCATCGGAGCGCGTCCACGACATTGGTTTTACCGCAGCCGTTGGGACCCACGATATTGGTGATGCCCTCGTCAAATTTCAGATCGACTTTCTGCGCAAATGTTTTAAAACCGTAAATTTCCAAACGGGATAGATACATGCAAAAACCTCAGAAATATTTTCATAATGCTTCCTGTTCATTTGAAGCGGCGCAATATATGTATAAAAACAATACCCCGCAATAAATAACTTTTACCGTCAATAATTTTGAAATATCATTTATTTTCGGGGTACAGTCATCTTAAGATTCAACGAGAGCCCCGGCGGTGTTTATTCCTCATAACGGCGGCGAGCGTTTTCAAGAATCAAAGCAAAGTCTTTCGTATGACGGATCGGCTTGAAAGCCGGTTCATTTTCCAGCTGAATATAATCAAAAAAACCCATGGTATCGGCGTCTTTCAGGGCCAGCAAAGCGCCGTCGGTATGGCCTGATTTCATGTGGTACACCGCATAGAAATATTTCATCGCATAATTATCCGGGTCGGTGTGTGCGTAAACAGTCAGATAATGCCGGGCATTCTCCAGGTCATGATTCTCAAGCGCCGCGTTGGTGTACATATACGATAGCATGCTGGTGTAATTGAGCAAACGTTTGGAATAGGATGCCTTGCTGAGCGATGTTGATTCAGCTTGTTTCCGTAAAACGGAAATCCTTGCTGCCAGCCATTTGGTATCGGTTTTCTGAAAATATTTCAAAATCTCCTGCTGATCGGAAGATTCTTTTTTATCATCGGTTTCCTGCTGATTCATTAAAAGCCGGATGTCATTTTGGCTTACAGTTACAGAAAAATCGTTTTTAAAATTGCGGATATCCATTAACTGGTCCAGTGAACTTTCCAACTGATTATATAATTCGTATTTTTGTCCGGAATCTTTTGCTTTTAGAATTTGTTCCTGATACTGTTTTATTACCTTCTGTATTAATGCTTCATGCTTCGGGATAATGCCCCGGCGCATGGCGTCCAGTTCCAGCCATGTGAAAGCGGCCTGCATCCTATCCGGCTTTGGCCATTGATGAGGGCCGTTAAAAAGGAAAAAACCATGGCGGTAATGATCCGCGTCTAATTGACGGTTAAGGCGGCTGACCTCCGTATAATTAAAATCCTCCCGGCCGGCGATAAGCACATAGGAAAAATAATACGGCATACCGGACGTGTTTCCCGGCAGGCCCGCTCCGCAGCTTACCGCTCCGGTGATAGCTGGATCATGCATCGCGAGGTAAGCGGCAATGCGTCCTCCTCCCGAAAAGCCGCAGGTGTAAATTCTGGATGGATGAATATCCCAGCGATGCGCGATTTCCGCCATTATCCCCGCGTATATCTCACGATTACGTATCACCGTAAGGCCGTTACGTGAATCCCGACTGCCGATCAGTATCCAGCCGAAGGTATCTGCCAGCGCCTGATATTGCTTCACGGGGTGATGACCGCGTCCCTGAGGGTCAAAAAAAACCGCCAGCGGTAGATTTTTATAATTCATCGGGTTTTGAGGTACATAGATCACATAATGCATGGAAGTGTCTTTACTGCCATGGAAATACATGATTTTACCCCGTGAAAGCGGTTCTGCATCGGTCACAATCTCCTGGCCGGGTGCACGGCTGGTTTTTTTTGAGCAAGCGACACACAGCAGCATTAATACGGTTGTCAATAATAAATAAAATCTCATCGTAGTTAATCCTTAAAGTTAAAAAATCGGATAGGGTATAATAACAAAATGAATTTATATATAAAAACGATTTTTATTGACTTTTGATAATATATATTTATATTTACAATCCTAAAATAAAAAATGTTGTTTGATAAGATTTGGCTGGTGTAGCTCAGCTGGTAGAGCAACTGACTTGTAATCAGTAGGTCGACGGTTCGATTCCGCCCACCAGCTCAGCTATAAATGAAGCTCAGCGGGTTAAGACTTGACCTAAATAGGGATAAGTCTGGCGGAAAAAGTTTTTTGAAAAGTTTTATAATACAAACGGGCAGTTGGCGGAGTGGTCAATCGCAACAGACTGTAAATCTGTCGGGCTAAGCCCTACGGAGGTTCAAATCCTTCACTGCCCACGAGAAAGGTATCGATATCAATCGGTGCCTTTTTTCATTTTTGTCAATCGCAATTCCGGTGCGCATAACGAATCGGGATAAATCTGTCGGGCTAAGCCCTACGGAGGTTCATCCCGATAGAATCGGGTTCACTGCTCACCAGAAAGGCATCGAATCGACACCTTTTTTGATTTATGGCTTCACAACTGGAATGTGTACATCGAATGAGCATTTGGCGATCGGTTCAGGAAATTGGGAAAACGATTGAGTTGGGCGTTGATGAAATTGCATAAAACTGTATCAATCAGAAAAGAAACTCCTGATAATTTTCATCAAAATATTACCTAATACAAGAAATCATATCAAATTTCGTTCAGATTTTGAGCTTATTTGTATAACGGAGTGCCGTATATTCATTCAGGTTGATTTGTATTGCTGAAATGAGTTTATGGAATGTTAATTTCAAAGTAAAATAGCGACAATGATAGCGTTGCTTAGAACATTTGAAAAACATTCCGCAGTTAGTTATTAAATGTATTTGACACGTTGCGGAAAAGAAAAAAGTTGCTTAAATTACACCATAATTAATGCATTCAAAATTCCATTTTCCTATGAACCATTACATATCATTTCACCAATATCATCTTGCGGGACTGTACAAACGAACCTGCCTGCAAACGGTATATGTATACGCCGGCACCTACGGCTGTACCGTGATTATTCCTGCCGTCCCAGAAAACTCTTTTATATCCGGCGGATTGATGTTCATTGACTAATGTCCGCACTTCCTGCCCCAGCGTATTAAAAATTTTCAAGTTGACTTTAGTATTAACTTCTAACTGATAACCAATTACTGTAGAAGGATTGAATGGATTTGGATAATTTGGATATAAGTTAAATTTTAATTTTATTGATTCACTTTCGTTAACATCAACTAACCATCCGTATCTGACACTGTCAATTATGCAACCGGCAAGAAAATGACAGTCACCGGGTTCAAAATCATATTTTATTAATCCAAATCCACTTGCCAGATAACGGGTTCCAACCCAGAGACTATCAGCATCAAAAATTCCCCAATAATCATATTTCTTAACTATCGTGGGTACACCCCACAATGTATCAGGATATATATCTATAACTCGCGCTATTATATAAGGTGGTTCAGATGTAAACGTATCACCTACTAGTGCATTAAGTTTATAATAGAGGGGGAAACTATCTATACCGGAAAAAACAAAAAAGGATGAATCAATACGCCATGAATATCCTTCATATTGTTTATATTTTATATATATGTTCCCATCACTATCAATTGAATCTTTATCGATTTCTAAAGAACTAACTAAGCTTAGATCATAACAACTGCGCATTTGCCAAAGATCGCCGGGCTGATGAGGAAAAAAATCCAAAGGATGAGGTGATTGTGAATAACAAAGTGAACTAATAAAAATCAGAATTAAAAAAAGAAATTATTTTCATAATGCCTCCCGTTTATTTTATAGTATATTTATTCCCGCCGTAATATTCATTTTAATAGTACTCTTAAAAAACGCCCTATGTCGCCTAACGGCTGTTAGCCGTATTTTTTTGATTTCATCCACCACGTTTTTCTTGTTATTTCAAAAGGTACTTTCATTTTCCTTTTAAAAATAATCGTTCCAAATACAACCAAAAAGATAGTTGAAAACCTGAAAATGTTAGCATAAGTTCCACCTAATGAATTATTATCTACGTCAAAAATATGCCAATACAAATTCATGACACAATGTAAAAAAATTGCTGTCCATAAATTAAATTCCCATTCTGAATAAATCCAGGCAAATAAAACAGAACCAAAAAATGTAAGTAAAAATATTAGAGCTATTTCATTGATGTCGGTGCTTTGATATAAATGCGCTGCTCCAAACAACAAAGAACCCAGAAACACAGATGGTAAAAACCCTAATCGGGTGAAACGGTATAACATGCCAAAAAGGAATGCTCTGTAGATGATTTCTTCAAAAAACGCAGACGAAATAGTATTAATAATGATTGTCTCAAACGACAATTCTTTATTTAAATGAAACTTTATTGAATAACCTATCAGCATGGGTAAAGTAGAAAGAAATGCAAAGGCTATTCCGATATGCAAACTTTTAGAAATGCCTAATTTCTCAAGAATGCTTCGATAGTTTTTGTGTAAAATTGAGACGGTAATCAGCAAAGGTATTAAAGTTACTGCATACGCAATAATGTGTCCTATTGCTTTTGATTGGGTAAGTAATTTTATTTCTTTTTGAATGGTTGAAAAGAAAATCGCATCGATATAGAAGTAAATTGCAAATCCAACAATAAAAACTAAAAAATAACGTAGCTTGCTGTTCATATTTATATTTATTTTTCTTGCAAAAGTAGAACATGCAAAAACAGTAAAGCAAATTAAAGTGGCGAATAACAAAGATTAGGAATTAACAACAAAGTTTTTAAAACAGGTAAAACGGAATCAATATAGTAACTCGAAATATTTATGTCTTTTTGTATATTTTGAGTCTGTAAATAATTTTATGTAAATGAGCGGTTTGTCATTTTAAAAAAG
>CAZSRX010000030.1:0-50445 GCA_964609675.1 uncultured Bacteroidota bacterium
TTTCTTCACCCTATAGTTTTTCAACCTAATTTTCTAATGACAAATCTGGGTTTAAAAATCATTCGGATAAATCAAATTCCTATTCCTTTAAATGGTCAGTCCTGCGCAGGTTGCCCAAGCACTGCATCGACATCCTTTAAAACCATAAAACCGGCTTTAGCAGTATTTACGTTAATTGTTTATAGTATGAGAAATTTAGCAAAAGCCACAGGTTTCCTTAGCGGGTTCTTTCCGACAAGATATAAGTACTGTTTAAGGCAAACAATCTGAAAATCAGAAAGACTGTAATAAACAATTTTTTGTTTGGCGGACATTACAATCATTCGTCCCGGTAAAACCTGATAATCAAAATCATAATCCGTTTCTAAAGCTCCAATTTCATTTCTGATTGGTATGATTTTTTTGTTGTATATATCCTTATCGGTTTTACCGGCATTACATGTTAAACTCAGTAACGCCTAACCAGTAATAATCAGAAAAAAAGGGATTATAAATTTATATGTCAGGAGTTATATAAAATGATAACGAAGATAAAACAATTTTTTAATGGGTTATATTTAGTGACAATGACACCCTGGCGGACAACTTTTTCGTGTACAGGACGATTGAGGGGCCGTCCGGTTCTCCGACTTAACATCGGAAGAAAAAAGGGAGACTAATTTTTCGGCATTCTTATCCTGGCAATGAGGACAAATCACGTCATGAATGTCGAAGGAGGAAGAAAAGAATAAATCCTGGAATTCGGATTCACAGGAACGACAACGAAATTCATATATGGGCATCGCTCATCCTTACTTTATCACCCGCAGTATTTGTTGTTTTACAACAAATAAATTGATTATTATGTCATAAATTAATAAAATATCTGGTTAAAATCAATTTTTTATAGATTAAAATCCGCAAAAAATTAATTAAAGGGTTTTTAATATGAGCTTAAAAAGTTATGATGTGATTGTCCTCGGAGGAGGTCCCGGCGGTTATGTAGCGGCTATCAAATCAGCGCAGCTTGGTATGAAGACGGCGTTAGTTGAGCGCGACAAAATTGGTGGTATCTGCGTCAACTGGGGCTGCATTCCCACCAAAGCATTGCTCAAGAATGCCGAGGTGTACGAGTATATTCAGCATGCTAAAGACTGGGGCTGCACGGTAGAAAATATAAACTATAATTTCCCCGATATCATTAAACGCAGCCGGCAGGTAGCCGAAGCCAATTCCAAAGGCGCCGAATTTTTGATGAAAAAGAATAAGGTGGACGTTTTCAAAGGAACCGGTCAGTTTGCCGACGCGCACACTCTGATAGTAAGCGATGCCGGCGGCAAGGAGACAGACCGTCTGGGAGCCAAGCACATTATTGTGGCTACGGGCGCCCGCCCGCGTATGTTGCCCGGTATCAATCCGGACGGAAAAAAAATTATGACCAGTTCCGACGCCCTTATCGTAAAAGAAGTTCCTAAGTCTATTATTGTCATCGGTGCGGGAGCCATAGGCGTCGAGTTCGCCTATTTATTCAATACTTTCGGCGCCAAAGTGACCGTTGTCGAAATGATGCCCAACATTCTGCCCGTTGAAGACGAGGAAATATCGCAAAATCTGGAAAAAATTCTATCCAAAAAAGGCATTGAAATTCTAACCGGCGCCCGCGTAGAAAGTCTTCTTGCTGAAAATGATGGTATCAGCGTCCAGGTAATGCACAAGGATAGCAAGAAAACGCTTCGTGCGGACCAATGTCTTGTCGCTATCGGCGTGCAGGGCAATATCGAAAATATCGGACTGGAAACGGCCGGCGTTATTACCGAAAAGGGCTGGATTAAAGTGGACGCCTATTACCGCACCAACGTTCCTGGGATATACGCTATCGGCGACATCATCGGCGCGCCCTGGCTGGCCCATGTCGCTTCGCATGAAGGCATTATCTGCGTGGAAAACATTGCCGGCAAGGAAACCCATCCCATGGATTATGACGCCATTCCCGGCTGCACCTATTGCCAGCCGCAAGTCGCCAGCATCGGTTTAACGGAAAAGAAAGCCCGAGAAAAAGGTTATAATATAAAAATAGGCCGTTTCCCGTTTATGGCCAGCGGCAAAGCCCGGGCCATCGGAGAACGCGACGGCTTCGTCAAAGTGATTTTTGACGCCAAGTACGGCGAACTGCTCGGCGCCCACATCCTTGGCTCCGAAGCCACCGAAATGATCGCCGAATTCGGCATCGCTAAAACTATGGGCGCGTCATATAAAGAAATCGGCGCCACGGTTCACGCGCACCCCACGCTTTCCGAAGCCATGATGGAAGCCGCGCTGAATGCTTACGGTGAATCCATACATATTTAATTTACGGTTAATGCAAGCATGGCATTGATGATAAAAACCGTTGACTTTATTTCAAGCGTCTACAGAACCGATCAGATGCCGAAACATCGGCGGCCGGAAATCGTGTTTTTTGGCCGTTCGAATGCCGGTAAATCCTCGCTTATCAACTGTCTGACAGGAAGAAAAATCGCCAAAACCAGCCAGACACCCGGAAAAACACAATGTCTCAATTATTTTTTAATTAATAACCGTTTTTACTTCGTGGATGCTCCCGGCGTGGGCTTTGCGCGTGTCAGCAAAGAACTCCAGAACGATTGGATGACATTGATGAACAACTGGGCCGACATGCCATGTTCTTCACGCCTCGCTATACATATTATCGATTCACGCCACGTACCGCAAGAAAAGGATATCCGGCTTGCACTATGGCTTCAGCAAAAAGGACTGACCGGCATTCTGGTTTTGAATAAAACAGATCTGCTTAGCAACCACGAAAAAACAAATATACTTACGCTGAAAAAATCCTTTAATATTTATTACCGCACAATGGTCCCTTTCTCGGCTAAAAAAGGAACCGGTAAGTCGGAATTGTTAATCGCGATTGAAGCGTTTTTATCGCATGCCAACCTGAATGATAACCTCGATAAATCGTTTTTATCGAAAGGAGCTTAGTTATGAAATGGTGTGTCATGATAGGGCTGACCGTCGCACTGACTGTAGGCATAAATGCCCAGGAACAAAGTTCGCTGAACGCATCCCAAGCTAATTTGAATTTTTACGTGGATCATGCTTGTTTTAAATTGATTAATCAGAATGACCTCACGTATGTACAGGCGTTTTTATACATCCCCAGAAATGAACTCCGGTTTACACCTAAGGATTCATTTTATATAGCCGCTTACCGCGTACATATAAAACTGATCGATGATAAAGATACCCAGCGTATTATCGAAAAGTCATGGTCCACCGTGATCAATGACCGCATCGAAGCCGCCGATACGACGGCTGACGTGCCGCTGCTGTTTGAATCTAACTTTGCCATCAAACCGTCCCTTTACCGTCTCCATGTCACTATTACGGATTCTTTCGACATCCGCAATTACGGAATCAGTCAGAACCTCATCACCGTGCCCGATTTCAGCATAACCGATTTGCAGATTAGCGATGTGCAGCTGGCAACCCAGATAATCAAGGGCGGCACCATGGACGATATGTTTTTTAAAAACGGTTATGTGGTGATTCCAAATCCTTCCGTTATTTTCGGTTCCAACCTGCCGCGGATGTTTGTATATGCCGAGGTGTACAACCTCTCTGTCAGCGCCTCCGATAAAAACCCTGTCTATACGGCTGAGTTCATTGTAACGGATCAGGCCGGTTCCGTGATTAAGGAATTTCCTTCAAAGCAATTTAAAAAATCCAGTACGTCTGCTGTCATCCTCCATTCGCTGAATATTGTATCACTCTACAGCGGCAAATATTATCTTACCCTGCGCATAACCGATGAAAGCACCAAAAAAGTTGCCGTCTCCAAAAAACAATTTATGATTTATCGCGAAGGCGAATCGGTGGACGAGATTGCTGCTGATGATTCTTTCTTCAAAGATTTGGATTTACGCGGTGCCGAAATGGCGGAAAATGTTATCTCTTACCTTGCAACCGACAACGAAAAGAAAATTCTCAAACAGCTGGATCTGGAAGGCAAAAAAAAGTTTTTTGATAAATTCTGGAAAGATCGGGATCCTTCACCCGGAACCAAAGCGAATGAAAACCTTATCGAATATTATAAACGCTATGCGGAGGTCAACGCCAAGTTTGGAACCCCAAACCGGGCAGGCTGGCGTACCGACATGGGACGTATCTATATGATTTACGGCCCGCCTTCGCAGATCGAAAAACATGAATTCGAACCCAAAGTGAACCCTTACCAGATATGGTATTATCTGCAATTAAAAGATGAGGCCGCCGAAGTGCAGTTTATTTTTTCCGATAAAGACGGCAGCGGCAATATGCAACTGATTCATTCGACAGCGCGCGGTGAATTACGAAATAAAAACTGGTTGGAAGAAATTAAAAAGTTCTGATGAATTTTTACTTATATCAGGAGTAACGAATGCGAAACAGAATCTATATTGAAGACATATTCAAGGGCAATATCCCCGACGGCAAAGAAGTAACCCTGCAAGGCTGGCTTTACCATAAGCGATCGAGCGGCAAGCTTCAGTTTCTTCTCCTGCGGGACGGCACCAATATCATCCAGGCCACGGTCTACAAACCGGACGTATCGCCGGAAGTTTTTGAAACGGCAGGAAGACTGTCCCAGGAGTCTTCCTTTTCTATAACTGGTCTGGTTCATAAGGATGAACGGGCGCCTAATGGCTATGAAATTCAGGTTAAAGATCTTAAACTTATTCACCTGGCCGTCGATTACCCGATTACACCGAAGGAACATGGTACCGAGTTTTTAATGGACAACCGCCATTTGTGGTTCCGTTCAAAAAACCAGCATGCGATACTAAGAATCCGTCACGCCATTATAAAGGCCATCCGGGACTTCTTCGACGGCCGCGGCTTTACGCTTATTGACACGCCGATTTTCACGCCTGCCGCCTGCGAAGGCACCACAACGCTGTTCGAGACCCAGTACTTCGATACCAAGGCCTATCTTACCCAAAGCGGCCAGTTGTATGCCGAGGCCGGTGCGATGTCCCACGGTAAAGTTTACTGCTTCGGCCCCACCTTCCGCGCTGAAAAATCAAAAACCCGACGGCATCTTACTGAGTTCTGGATGGTAGAACCTGAAGTGGCGTTTAATGACCTTTATGATAATATGGAACTGGCCGAGGATTTCATCGAATATATAGTACAGACCGTTTTAAAAACACGCCAGGAAGAACTCAAAACCATTGAACGCGATACGACACGCCTCGAAAAAGTCAAAGCGCCGTTTCCTAAACTGCATTACGATGAAGCTGTTAAAATACTCAAAGATTCCGGCCTGACTTTCGAATACGGCAATGATTTCGGTGCGCCCGATGAAACCGCCATATCGGAAAAGTTTGACAAACCCGTGATTGTTCACCATTATCCGGCCGCCATCAAAGCTTTTTATATGAAAAGAGACCCCAATGAGCCCGATAAAGCCTTAGCCATGGACATTCTTGCTCCGGAAGGTTATGGAGAAATTATTGGCGGCAGCCAGCGCGAGGACGATTACGATACACTGGTCGCCAGAATTCGCGAACATAATTTACCTACCGAAGCCTTTGACTGGTACCTGGATCTCAGAAAGTATGGATCCGTTCCCCACTCAGGTTTCGGCCTTGGTATTGAGCGTACCGTTACATGGATTTGCGGTATCCAGCATCTGCGTGAGGCCATACCCTTCCCGAGAATGATACACAGAATAAAACCATAAGGAAAATATATGAAATTTTATTTTTCTCCACTATGTATAGGTATGCTTATTGTTTTTATAGGAACCGGTTGTGATAAGTCGGAATATAAAGTACCGATTTTGGACCTGACCAAAAATCAGGTGGATATTTTATTTGTTTCTGAAACCGCAGGCCTTCAGCAAATTTTTGCCGTTCAGGATACGGCGCTTAACAAAGTCTGGAATGTTACTGCCGCTGTTGGGCAATGGGGGGTACTGGATCCAGCCTGGTCCGGCAATCCACGGAGATACGCATTCAGCAGCCTTCAATGGGTTCGTTCGGATTATTATCCTTTTGTGTCCAACATCTATATCCTTAATATGGACAGTGCATCAACCGTTAAAAAGCGAATCACACCAATAACCTATGATACCCTCCGTATCGATTCCAATCATATTTATTTGGAAGCAATCAATCTCCGACCCGACTGGAGTTTAAACGGAAGCCGTATCGTATATATATCCAATCGCACCGGTCGATTTGAAATTTATATCACAGCGGTTTCAGATTCATTAACCGGAGATTCCATTCCTAAAAAATTGACGGATTCCACCGATAAAATAAATATTTATTGCTGTCCTTCATTTTCTCCTGACGGCACTAAAATTCTTTATACGTCTTCCTCCAGCGGATTTGAAGAAATCTGGATGATGGATACCTCCGGCGCTAATAAAATCAAACTGACCAACACAGGAGCTACCATCACCCGAAGACCGCGTTTTTCGCCTTCCGGCGATAAAATCGTTTTTCATTCCAATCTGTTTATTAATGGCGACGACTCTTTGCATATATTCACCATCAACCCGAACGGTTCGGAATTGGATACCGTCACCATGACCGGCAACGCCTACGACCCTTATTGGTCGCCGGACGGATCGTATATTATTTATGCGCGAAAATTTTCCATGAAAAAAGGGTATATATATATGATTCACCGTAACGGTTCGGGTGAGCAGCGTTTAATCAACGACAGCAAGGCTTATTATCCCGCATGGCGTCCAAGCGGATCCCGTTAGGAATAAACAGACCTGTACCCCAATGACGGAATTACCGGAAAAAAATAAAACAAGTCTCAAAACGCAGGTAATCCGGGTATTGGATCAATATCTTTTAGGTTATATATCAGCCCGGGATGTCATTAACGCGTCCGTTCCACTGCTGATGCTGTCAGCTCATAAAAGAGGACGGAAAAATTATATCGAAAAAATTCTTACCGAAATCGCATCCAAACCTGAAGAAGAGCTGACTCGGGATTACATTTATGACATACGGGAGTTCATTCTTGGAGAAACGGCAATTAAAGAAAAAGATCGTAAAAAAGTACTTCGCCGGTCATTGAAAAAATTGATTGAGCGCTATTTATTTGATGAAATAGACTTTTCGTATTTTTTATCCACGTTGTACGACATGATGTGCGATTTTTACCAGGAAATAGAAAATGAGGAAACCATTAAAAATTTTTTTGATGCAATTGTGGCACAGACAAGACCGCTTATGAAAACAATAGCATCGCCTTCCAGCGCCGGTATCAATGAAGAAAAGGTTTCGGCATTCATCGCGAACTACTATAATGATACCTTTAAATCATTGTGGGATGAAAAAGAGTAACTTTAACATTTTTTATTATATCTATTGACTGCACCGCCTCGCGAATCATCGGACATTCTTATTGTTGGCGCGGGCATTGTGGGATTATCCGTCGCCTACAGGATAACGGAGTTACGGCCGGAGCTTTCGATAACAATACTGGAAAAAGAGGGCCGTTTTGCCTTGCACCAGACCGGACGGAATTCCGGCGTTATTCATTCGGGTATCTATTACAAACCGGGTTCTCTCAAAGCGTTAAATTGCCGCGAGGGCCGGAAACAACTCATATCCTTTTGCTCCGCTTTCGGAATTCCTTTTGAAATCTGCGGTAAAGTGATTGTGGCTACTGCTCTATCACAACTCGAACGTTTAAACCGTCTCTATGAAAGAGGAAAACAAAACGGCATTAACTGTCGCATTATTTCAAAGGCGGAACTGCTAGAGGCCGAACCCCACGTATCCGGAGTAGCGGCAATCCATGTACCGGAAACAGGCATTATAGATTTTACGGAGGTTTGCAGAGTATTGGCGGAAAAAATCATTGCGCTGGATCATCAAATCGTTTTTTCTTCTCCGGTTGTCAGAATTAAAAAAATGAGCAACGAAATAATCGCTGAAACACCGAAAGGAACGTTCAAGTCCGGCTTTCTTATCAACTGTGCCGGATTGCAATCAGACCGGGTTTTAAAATTGAGCGGCAGGCTTCCTGAAGACCGCATCATACCGTTCCGGGGAGAATATTACGCACTTACGCCTTCCGCGCGGTTTTTATGCAGAAATCTTATCTACCCCGTGCCGGATCCCGAATTCCCTTTTCTTGGAGTTCATTTCACGCGGATGATTGACGGCGGCGTGGAATGCGGTCCCAATGCGGTTCTGGCAATGGCGCGGGAAGCTTATCGAAAAACGGATTGCAATTGGCGAGACATTCTAAATATGATCTCTTTTCCAGGTTTCTGGAAAATGGCCGCTAAATACTGGAAAACCGGGCTTGGCGAATACTGGAGATCGCTGTATAAATCCGCATTTGTACGCGCGTTGCAGCAATTAATACCGGATATACGTTCTTCCGATTTAATCCCTGCGGAATCCGGCGTACGCGCGCAGGCCGTTTCGCCAACAGGAATCATGGTAGACGATTTCCGGATCATTGAAGATGAACGTTCCGTTCACGTCCTGAATGCGCCTTCCCCCGCAGCCACTGCGTCTTTAAACATCGGTCTGCATATTGCCCGGATAATTGATAAAAAAGTTCCCGCCAGACATTAATCCTTCTTAATTTCCACAACCGTTACGCCGCTGTCGCCCTCACCCCATTGACCGAGACGGAAACTTTGCACGCGCTGATTGCTTTTAAGGTACTCCCCGATTTTCTTCCGCAGTATACCGGATCCTTTTCCGTGAACCAGCGTGACTTCCGGATAACCTAAAACATACGCGTCAGCAATGTATTCATGCGTTAACTCAATGGCTTCTTCAGCCGTGAGTCCCCGTAAATCCAGTTCTCTCGGCACCTGATCGCTGTCCCAATTTGTCGTACCGGTACGCTCCAACGGTTTTTCTTCACCGGTTTGAAGTGGCGCCGCGAGTTCTTTCATCCGTATTTTCATTTTAATAGAACCCAAGCCGACTTCTACCTGACCCGCGGAATCGGGAACACTCAGCACGGTGCCCTGCAGGTCTAGGGAAGGCACATACACGCGGTCGCCGGGCTGAACAGTATCTAAATAGTGAATATCAGCCTTTTTTTCTTCCATCGTCAAGGACCGGATTTCACTCTGGGTTATCTGGTCTTCAGCCGTCAATTCTTTCTTAGCTTTTTTAATTAACTCTTTGTTCAGCGCATCCGTTTTAATTTCTTCAACCAACTTTTCTAATCGGGCATACGCTTCCCTGAAAAATTTCTCTTTTTCGTTAAGCATTTTTAATTTCAGCGACCGCTCCCTGGATTTAAATTCCTGCGCCCGCTCTTCGTATAATTGCTTCAGCCCTTCCAAACGGGAACGTTCCACATTCAGGGATTTAACGGACTCTTCCTGTTCGGTAATACGGTTTTGAAGGTCTTGTATCAGTCGGTCCAGCTGTTCCCCTGAAGCGCCCATAATCTTTCTGGCTTTTTCTATAATTTCGGTTTTTAATCCCATCCTTCGGGTAATCTCAAATGCATAGCTGCTTCCGGGAATGCCCGCAATGAACTGATAGGTGGGGGAGAGCGTGTCGTTATCAAAAGCCATCGATCCGTTAAGTACGCCCGGCGTATTGTGCGCGTAGGCCTTCAGTTCGCTGTGATGCGTTGTGACGATAACAAGACTGCGTTTTTCTCTTAAATAATCCATCACCGATATCGCGATGGCGCAACCCTCCCTGGGGTCGGTACCGCTGCCGATTTCATCCACCAATATCAGCGAGCCTTCTTCCGCGATGTTGACAATTTCGGCGAGGTTTTGCATATGCGAGGAAAATGTGGATAGGTCGTTTTCTATGGATTGTTCGTCTCCGATATCGGCCAGAATGTGTTTAAAAACACCAATATGCGACCCTTTATCGGCAGGAATGAGAAGCCCGCTCTGTGCCATGACGGCAAACAGGCCGATGGTTTTCAGCGCAACGGTTTTTCCTCCGGCATTCGGCCCGGTAATAATCAATATCCGGTTTGGATCCTGCGGCTTTCCCAACTCAAGATTCAAAGGTACAATAGGCTTTCGTTCGGCAAAAGGCTTGACGGATTCCTTGATTAGCAGCAGCGGATGCTTTCCGTTTTTTATCCGTACGTGGCCGCTGTCATTCAGATAAGGCTTGATTCCGTCAATCGAAACGGTAAAACGCGCTTTGACATAAAGAAACTCTAATCTTCCCAGTATATCCAGATCTTGAAATATGGTTTCCTTATGCTCCCGGATGGCCTGGGTCACTTCAGCGAGAATCCGTTCGATCTCGCGGGCTTCTTCATAAATCAGTTTTTTTAATTCGTTGTTCAGAGACAGGGTTTCCACTGGTTCGATAAAAACCGTCTGGCCGCTGGCGGATACGTCGTGTATAAAGCCTTTTATCTGATTTTTATACTCGTCTTTCACCGGAAGCACCATGCGGCCTTCACGCAGCGTCACCATGGCTTCCTGCATGTATCCGGATTCGGTAAACTGCCGGGCTATCTGCTCGGTTTTTTTTCTGATTTGTATCGTTTTAGCTTCCATATCCCGGCGTATCTGCCTCAGTTTAGGACTGGCATGATCGGCGACTTCTCCTTGTTCATCGATGGTTTTGCGGATGCGGTTTTCTATATCGGCGTAGCTGTGAAGGTTCTGCGCTTCGCACCGCAGATGCGGATACTTTTCGGCCCTGTTCATGATGTACGATTTGATTTTTCTGGATACTTCCAGTGTATGCAGCACTTTCATCAGTTCAGGCGGCAATAAAAACGCGCCTTCTATGCTTAATTTGGAATGCAGAGACCGTATATCTTGCAAACCTTCTATAGGGAAGGCGTCGTCGTATTTCAGCAAATCGTTCATTTCCTCGGCGATATCGAGTTCACTGCTTACCACGCTTAATTCCGTCTCCGGCCGCATCAGCCTGACCTTTTCCGCTGACATCTCGGTCAGACAGTAACCAAGAAGTATTTCCCTGACTTTATCAAATTCCAGCGTTCGAAGACAATAAAGATTATCCATACTATTTAAAAACCGCCTTCTTCAGGTCCTTGTAAAAATTATAGGGTTCCGGCTTTCCCCCGGTTATTTGCAAAACCATCAGATGTAAATGGGTTGGCGACCGTCTTTTAAAAGCATTAACGCCGGTTCGTCCTACCGTGGCTATTCTGGTGCCCGCTCCGATGATATCGCCAACCTTAACCAAAACGTCCCGATTATGCGCATAATAATAATAACGATTCTTAAGCTCATTATAAATCAATATATAATTGCCGCCTCGCAGCGTGTCTCCGCATCTCCAGTCATCCTTCACAGACAGAACAATTCCGCCGGTCATCGCCAGTACATAAACCGGTTTAAACGTGTTATCATCCAAACAATCGAAGTCGGCATCCCGGATGAAAATATCATGAGCGGGATGACCGCGATGATCATTGCCCTCGTTGAAATAATAGCCTCGGGGTTGAAAACCCGATCCATTAGCGCCAATATCCTGAATACCGTATCCCTCAAGGGGAAAGTAAACTATCGAATCCGTCGATACAGGCATTCTTGATTTAATGGTCCCGGTCAGTTGTTTTATTTGATTTGACGTTTCCATTCGATTGCTTGTACCATACAGTAAATGTAAGTACAAATTATTCCATTGTTCACATAGCGATAATAAGGTCGTATCTTCCTGTATGCAAAAAGAACCCGAGTCTATCGTTCCAATAACCAGTATTGTACAAATGAGGTGCATGATAAAATTTAAGTGTTTTTAACATTACAAATATGTATATTATAAAAAGAAAGTAAAAAATAACAAACTAATATTTAAAATGTCAACAGACCATAAAAAAGTCAAAATCCTTTGTGTAGATGATGAACCGTTCATTTTATCATCCCTGAGCCGTATACTGCGCTCCGATTACGAAATTATCCTCGCGGAGTCAGGGCCAAAGGCGCTGGATTTGCTTAAATCAAACGCAGATGTAGCCGTAGCAATCGTTGACCAACGTATGCCGGATATGAGCGGCGTTGAACTGCTTGAAAAGCTGACACAGGAATACCCGATGATCATAAAAATCGTTTTAACTGGTTATACGGACCTGGGCGCCCTCATCGATTCCGTAAATAAAGGTGAAATATTCCGTTATGTGCAGAAACCATGGGATACCGGAATTTTAAAATCAGCCATTGGCAGTGCTGTTAAACGTTATAACGATAATGCTCAAAGCGTTTTATTAAGAAATTCTTTAGCCGAAACCCAGGAAAAACTTAAAAAAGTCATTGATGAGTTACAATTCCTGAAATCGGTCCAGTCAAAAACCGACGGCTCTTCATAAACGGTTATTTCTTATTCGAATTGTTAAATGCCTGAATGATGGCCGCAAATGCGGTGTCTTCCTTTACCGTATCATCAAGCCGGATTAATGTATTTCGATAATCAATAATTTTTTTATCACGTATAGTCATTTCAAGAATTCCAATATGCTGACCGTTACCGCCGGCCTGCAGAATCAGTGTCTCCCCTTGCCGGTAGGCGTTCTGTAATTCAATCTGGCTGTGACCCCCGATAATGAGGTTCACAAAGGGGTATTTTTGAGCCAGCGCAATGTCTTTTTCAAATCCGGCCTGTGAAAGTAAAATAATAAAATCGGGCGTTGGCTTCAGCGAATCAGTCAAGGCGGATAAATCTTCTTCAAAAGCCAGAGAAAGTTCATTTCGTTTCGGCGAATATTCGAATGCGGCTTCCGGAGTATATCCGATAATTCCGAATGTAATTCCCGCAACGGTTTTGTGGATATATTTCCTGGTAAGAAACTGATTTTGAATTTTGATGGATGAAGAAAGGAGCGGTAAATCGGATTCCAATATGTGTTTCCTGAAATACGTTTCACCGTTGGCAAATTCCTGATCGCCGATGTTAATCGCGTCATATTTCATTTTGCTGTACAAGGTCAGAAGTAAACTGTCCTGAGGCGGCCTGAAACCAAAGGCGTCCAGAATATCACCCGCATCAAATAACAATACATAAGGATGATAATGCCTTACAGAGTCAATAATATGCTTACGCCGCGCGACCCCGCCGTATGATACCTCGTCGCAATCACATTGAGTCAGATTGCCGTTGGTGTTATTGGTGTACAAAATAACTACCCGTTGCGATTCGGAGGTACAGGCATGATTAAAACCTAAAATGTTAATAAAAACAAAGCATAAAAGAACGCGATACATATTATTAAAATCCATCGTTATTACATGATATCTTTAGCGTTTGCTGAATTATAAAAAAATAAAAGATAAAAAAAAAGCTCCGGTTTTACCCGGAGCTTTTGCAGAAAACAATCTGAAAATTAGAATGTCCAGCTGTTCGCGTTGGTATCCATTGTATTGCCGTTTACATCCGTAACATTGCTCACGGTGAGTACTTCGGTAGCCACTACAGAAGCGTCATCAACCGTAATGCGGACTTTATATCCGTTTCCGCCCGGTAAGGAATTATCATAGCCGATATAAACCACATCACGGATATTAGCCGGGTTACTGCCGCCGATGTTGGTAATGGAATAGTTACCGGTGGTTTCCGCGGATTCCCGATTTAAGGGTTCGCTGAAACGGATATAAATATAATCATACGTCGTGGACCCGCCCGGATTTACGAGCGCCGCCTGATTAAGTGTCGGTCGCACGCGGTCATAAACTGTGATTTCCGAGCTGAACGGTCCGGGAACCAGATTGGTGCTGATAGCGCGAATCTGATATTTAACGGCCTGGCCGAGTCTGGGGTTAACCGGATCGCCGTAAACCAGTTCATTCGTGTTTACAGTCACCACGGTATCTAAACGACGGATGTTCGCGAGGAATTCAAAGGAACCGTTACCGATTTTTTTGTATAATTCAAAATATTTAACCGTAACGGCGCTTTCATCAATCGTCCAGCGCAGTTTGACGTTACCCCCGGTCCAATTGACTAAATTGGTCGGGTAGGTCAGAGTGTCCCGGGTCAAACCCGGAGCGGCCGGGGCGGTCGTGGGACCGGAGGTTGTAAAATTCAACACTTCAAAATCACCGGTTACACCGGCATTGTTAACCACCGGATTATTGGCAGCATCAGTTATCTTTGCGGCGCCGATCGATATGAAATTGTTAACCGTGTAACGGGCCGATTGGGTTAACCCGGCCGGTGTTATGGTTAATTGCGTAAACGTTTCGTTCCAGGCCGCTGTAAACGGAATAGCCGTGGCGACTTTTTTCATGCCCACATAGGTGACGACGATATCGTCAACAATCGTATTGTGTCCTTTGCCAAGGTCTGTACGCGTATACGGAGTCTGCTTGATCGGCTCGGTGAACGTGTAAACAATCGCCAGTCCAGTGGGGTTAATATCCTGATTGTTAATAGGAGAAATTACCGAAACAAACGGATTGATATTATCATCGTACCTAAGCCGCAGTTGCTCGGCAACTACCTGAATGCGTAAATCCTGATTCTGGTTGCAGGTCAGAGAGAAATCCAGATCATCGCTCATCGTCCGGGCGGCATCCATAGCTTCAATGGTTACATCCATGCCGGCTTCAACATTATTGAAAGTATAAGCGCCGCTTGAATTGGTGGTGGTCTGAGCAATAAGGGCCCAGGTCCCTGTATAATTCAGATTTTTCTTTAAATAAACCGTCGCACCGGAAACCGGAACGTAATTCATATCTACCACCGTGCCGGTAATGGTTGTATTAAGCTTACCAACAAGCAATTCGCAGTTTGCCACTAACTGGTCTACGGGCGTATCCTGTCCATTGCCGCCATCGCCGCCGCCGCCGCTGTTATCGCCATCATTCAAATCCGTAAAAATCAGATCGACGGTAACATATTCATGGGAATTGTAGCGTAATAAAGGATCATTAACCGAATTGTTATAACTCGTAAAATCCATGATAACCACATAGGAACCGGTATTAACACTGCCGCCGGGAGTGTCTAATCCGTTCACCGGAACATTTTTGAAAACAAACTCGCCAAAAGCGTCCGTAGTAACAACCGTGCTGTTCTCGGCTATGGATACTTTAACACCCCTGACAGGCATGTTGGTGCAACGGTCGATAATACGTCCGGCTATGGTGCCTTTGGCGTTAATTTTGTCCGGACTTTCAAATCCGGCTGTGTTTTTTGTTTCACTGCAGCTCAAAAAAAGCGCCGCACTGAAGACAAAGGTCAAGGCAACTACTAGCAAATTTCGTTTCATGCTGTTCTCCTTACTTGGTTAATGATTTGTTTAAAATCCTCTAAATTTAATATTAGGTATATTTGAAAAAAAAGTCAAGTTTTTTCAGCTTTAACCGGACTTCAACATCTTTTTTAAATCCTGTAATTTGTTTAACGCTTCAATCGGTGTCATCATTTCTACATTGAGGCGATTCAGTTCACGTTTTATTTTTTCACCTGTTCCGTCTTCGAAAAAGGTAAGTTGAACTGCCGGTAATTCCCCGTTCTTGCGCTCATCGGGATTTCTTTCTCTGTGGACGGATATATTATGGGATTCCAGGTTCTGCATAACTTCCTGGGCGCGCTGGATAACATGCGAAGGCAATCCGGCCAGCTTGGCTACTTCAATGCCGTAACTGTGGTCGCATCCGCCGGGCATTAGTTTTCTGACGAATACAATCTTGTCATTATATTTCTGTACTTCCATGTGGTAATTTTTAACTCTTTCCAGTATTTCTTCAGTTTCTGAAAGCTCATGATAATGAGTTGCAAAAAGTGTTTTCGGCCTGACATCGGGATGGTTGTGCAAATACTCCACTACTGCCCAGGCAATAGAAAGTCCGTCAAACGTGCTGGTTCCCCTTCCTATTTCGTCCAGCAATATAAGACTTTTGGAGGTAGCATTATTCAAAATATTTGCGGTTTCGTTCATCTCAACTAAAAACGTGCTTTCACCGGCAAGCATGTTGTCTGAAGCGCCGACCCGTGTAAAAATCTTGTCCACGACGCCGATTTCAGCTTTCCGTGCCGGTACAAAACATCCGGATTGGGCCAACAGAACAATAAGCCCCACCTGTCTCAGATAACAGCTTTTACCGGCCATGTTCGGACCCGTTATCAATAGAATCTGGTTATCGCGATTAATTAAAAGATCATTGGGAATAAAAGGCTCGTCCGGAGACAGTAGTTTTTCTACCACCGGATGCCGGCCTTCGATAATATGTATTTGATCGGAATGGCTGACTTCCGGCTTCACATACTTGTTTGCAATGGCCGCCTGCGCAAAAGAAAGGTAACAATCCATTTCGGCAATCCGCGAGGCGTTTATTTGTATTTCTGCGGCAAATCCGGCTATTTTTTTTCGAAGTTCATCAAACAATTCCTGCTCCAGCTTGATGATTTTTTCTTCGGCGCTGAGCACCTGCTCCTCATATTCTTTCAGTTCCGGCGTGATGTACCTTTCAGCATTCACCATAGTCTGTTTACGAATATAGTCATCGGGGACTTTATCTTTGTGTGCGTTCGTTATCTCAATATAATAACCGAAAACCTGATTATACTGGATTTTCAGAGAATTAATGCCCGTACGCTCCCTCTCCCGATTCTGGATCTGGGCGATATAATTTTTTCCGTCAAAAGCAATATTTCGCAGACGGTCGAGTTCCTCATGATATCCCTTCCGTATTACTTCGCCGTCTTTTATCTGTACAGAAGGTTCTTCAACCAGCGCCCGGTCGATTTCATCAGTCAAATCCGTTAATAGCATCAGATTATCCTGGATGCTACGAAGGGCTGTCGATTCGGCTTTCTGCAATTCCGATTTTAAAAAAGGTACGCGGTCCAATGAATGTCCCAGCGCGCGCACTTCCCGCGGATTAGCCCTCATAGCGCACACTTTAGTAATAATCCGTTCCATATCGGAAATATCGTTCAGAATGTTTTCTGTTTTTTCCCTCAGCCGCGGGTTGTTTATAAGATTTTCTGTTGCGTCCAGCCTCAATCGTATCTTTTCCACATCGCTCAGCGGTCTTAAAAGCCATTGTTTCAGCATGCGCGCGCCCATCGGTGTCCGGGTATAATCTAAAATCTCAACCAGACCTCCGTAACTGACCGACGTTTTCCCGGTGCTGAGTATTTCAAGGTTTCTCAACGTAATCGAATCCAGAAACATAAAGTCCGATTGCTGCATGACCGAAAGGCGGTTTATATGCGCAAGACTGAATCGCTGAGTCTCTTTAAGATAATGCAGCGTGGCGCCTGCAGCCGAAACAGCCAAATCCATATCCTGCAGGCCAAACCCCTTTAAAGAATGTGTGTTAAAATGCTGAATCAACTGGTCGTAGGCGTAACCATACTGAAACAACCAATCTTCTTGTCTCGAAACAACCACCGGCCAGTTTAGCGCCTTTACCATTTTTCCTGCCGATTCATATAACGATACCGGAACAATAATTTCCGAAGGAATATACATCTTTAAATAATCCAGCAGTTCTTTCTCGTTTAGTTCCCCGGCCAGAAAAAAACCGGTAGAAGCTTCTATAATGGCCGCTCCGAACCGAATTCCATTATCCGATACACCGGATGTAAGGCCCATCATATAATTGCTGGTTTTGTGATCCAATATCTTATCCGAAATCACGGTACCCGGAGTAATAATTTCGGTAACATCCCTGCGGACAATTCCTTTTGCCGTTTTCGGATCCTCAATCTGCTCGCAAACGGCTACGCGGTAACCGGCTTTGATTAATTTCGGCAAATAATTATCCAAAGCGTGATAGGGAAACCCCGCAAGGGCAACATGAGCGGCTTTGCCATTGGCCCTTTTTGTCAGGGTAATGCCAAGCACCTTGTGAACCGTCCGGGCGTCCTCTTCAAAGGTTTCATAAAAATCGCCCATACGGTATAGCAAAATAACGTCCCGGTACTTTGACTTTATCTCAAAGTACTGCCGCATTAAAGGCGTGGAATCCGTTATTTCTTTTTTCGTTGCTTTCACGGCGATTTACTTTTTAATGTAAATACTGTCGTAACCTTCATGCGTGATGTATCCGAGATATTCATAGCCCTTCTGCTGGCACCATTCAATCATATCCACCTTAGTACCTGCATCGGAAGCCAGCAATTCAAGGATCTGGCCTGCTGCTAGCCCCGCCATTCCTTTTTCCGTTTCTCTTAATGGTTCCGGACACGGTAATCCCCGGGCGTCAATCGTTTTATTGGCAGTAATTTTTCTTAATCCGCTTTTCATAAAAAACCTTTTATTTAATAACGGTTAGACTTTTTCTTTTTGTTGGCCTTTGTTTTTCCGGTATGTATGTCGCAGAAATCTATTGGCTGAAACTTGGAATTAAAAACCTCAAAATACTTTTTCGGGCATGCGGGGTTAGCCAGCAAACCCGATTCTTCGCATATTTCCACTTTAACAACGCCGGCTGGCATGTCAAAATCTTCTGCCGGCAGGTCGAGCGCCTTATAAGCTTCAGCCATAAACCTTCCCCAGAGCGGTGAGGCCACAACCGCCCCCGGATTTTTACTCCCGAGATTGAATTCATAGGTATCATAACCCACCCAAACGCCGGCTACGAGGCGGGGTGTATATCCCACAAACCATCCGTCGGTCCATTTTTGAGTCGTACCGGTTTTAACGGCCGCTATCCGGTCAAAACCATACCGCCGCGCAAAACGTCCTGTGCCGAATTCCGCGTCAATTCCTGATTTCATCATATCGGTCATTATATACGCTGTTTCCGGACTCAATACTTCTTTTCTTTTCGGGATATTCTGCCAGATGATGTTGCCGTTACGATCTTCAATTTTCAATATGCTGACCGGTTCGGTTAAAACGCCTTTATTGGCAAAGACCGCATAGGCGGTAACGAGTTCGAGAGGTATCACATCCGATACACCGAGAGCGAGGGCGTCCACCGCCGGCATGGGTGTGGTGATGCCCATGCGTTGCGCGTACTGCACCACCTGCGTAGCCGGGACAACCTGCTGCATCAGACGCACCGAGACCAGATTGAGCGATTTGGCTAGCGCTTCCCGGAGTGTCGTCGGACCGCCTCGGCTGCCGTCGTAATTCTGCGGCGTCCAGCGGGTACCGTTTTCCATTATTAATACCACATCCTGGTTGAGTACTTTATAACTCGGCGAATACCCGTTATCAATGGCCGCCGTATATAAAAACGGCTTAAAAGTCGAGCCGGCCTGCCGTTTTATCTGGGTCACATGATTCAACTTATATTTCTGAAAATCTCTTCCGCCTATCATGGCGAGTATATGACCGTTGGTCGGATCCATCGCCACAAAGGCCGCCTGTACCGTACCGTAAAAAGCGGCCATAGAATCCGTCATCGACTTATCGCTCAAAATGCGGTTGATTTCTTCAATCGAATAATTATCCCGCGAAAGGTATTTTTTCAGGTAAAACGCTGGATTGCCCTTGATGACTTTGGCGCCAAAACGGTCGAGCCCCTCAAATTTTTCAGCGACACTCTGTTGATAGGCTTTATTGGCTATGGCCTGAAGCCGCGTATCCAGTGTGGTGTAAACTTTCAGTCCGTCTTCGTATAGATTGATTTTAAGTTTCTCTTTCATGGACTCCAGTTCCATCCGGACATGCTCCGAAAAATAAGGCGCGGAACCCGGATCGTCGGATTCGTATCGGAGTACCAGTCGCACTTTTTTCGTTCGGGCGCTGTCATATTCCGCAGCGGTTATGTAGCCGCAGTCGAGCATCCTTTTCAGTACAACATTCTTACGCTGATCGGCAGCTTTGAGGTTATACATAAAATACGAGGGCGACTGCAAATGGCCCACCAGATAGGCAGTCTCCTCTAACGAAAGATTCTTAACCTCCTTGGCAAAGAATATTTTCGCCGCCGAATGAATCCCGTAAGCCTGATGGCCGAAATACATATGCGTCAGGTACATTTCAATAATCTCATTCTTCGAGTATTTTCGCTCAATCTGAAGAGCCGTCAGGATTTCCTTGTATTTCCTCGAAAGTGTTTTCTCTGACCCGAAGTACAGATTTCGCGCCAACTGCTGCGTCAAGGAGCTGAATCCTTCCTTACTGCTCAGGGACACCACATTAACGCCCAGCGCTTTGACAAACCGTATCAGATCAACCCCCCAGTGCTCATAAAAACGATGATCTTCCGTCGCCAGCAGAGCATGAATAACGTTCTTGGGTATTTCTTGGAATGGCACGCGCGTCCGGCGCTCTTTATAAAACTCCTTGATGACCTTGCCGTCAAGAGAATAGACTTTAGTTGATAGTTTGGGCTCATAAACTTCCAACTGCTCAATGGACGGCAAATCGCGGCTGTAATATAAGGCGGCGCCCGCAAGAACTAAAATAACGGTAACGGACATTATGAAAAATATCTTGACGCCACGCCATAATGATTTTTTTATGTGTGATGGGTTATTTTTTTTGGGACCTTCTGCCATAGCGTTTTTTGCAGGGATTACATCCTCGGTGTCAGGTATTTCAAGAATTTCTGCATTCAGTTCGTCGGACTCGTTAATATCCTTACTTTCTGATGACAAATCGTAGCTGATTTTCTGATTGTTGTCCCTTCGTTTTCTTAGCATGTGGCTTTTAAAATCTCCTATTTATTCAAATCGGGACAATATTTCAACCCGGTACCCACGCAGGTACTCCGATGCTGTCATTCTTTTTTTGGATTGGGGTTGCAGTTCTTTAATATGGATGATTTTATTATCGCCCGCTGCAACGCGGATATCGGTATGCGGATTTATGGACAGGATGGTCCCCGGATCGGCCGCTTCGGTAACGCATTCTGAAATATCGGCGCGGTATATTTTGATACTTTCTCCCTGATAGGTCGTCCATGCGCAGGGATATGGCGACAGTCCACGGATGAAGTTTTTTATTGCCTGCGCGGGACGGTTCCAGTTTATCCGGGTGTTTTCTTTGTTTAACTTCGGCGCCGGCGATGCAAGCGATTCATCCTGAATCCAGGGACGCGCGCGGTTGTTTTCAATCATCGCTATCGTTTCGATGACGGCTTCCGCGCCCAGTACGGCCAGACGGTCGTGCAGTTCACCGGCCGTTTCGTCTTCGCCGATTTCGGTTTTTTTTTGCAAAATTATATTCCCGGTATCGACTTTCTCTTTAAGGAAAAACGTTGTAACGCCGGTTTCTTTTTCACCGTTCATAATCGCGCGGTTGATTGGCGCCGCGCCACGGTATTTCGGAAGAAGGGAAGCGTGCAGGTTGATACTGCCAAGTTTCGGAATCGTGAAAATTTCCTTCGGAAGAATGCGAAATGCGATGACGACTATCAAATCGGGATCTGATTTTCGTATCGTTTCCGCAAATGCCGGATCTTTCAGGTTTTCCGGCTGTATCACCGGAAGGCCCAGTTCTAGGGCGGCCGATTTCACGGGCGTAAACGACACCTTCTGACCGCGGCCTCTCGGCAGATCTGGCGCCGTAATCACGCTCACGATATCATGCCCCGATTGCGCCGTTTTAATAAGTCCCGCAACCGCGAATTCCGCCGTTCCCATAAATATTATACGCATTCTTATCCGTTCAAAATCCGCGTTAATTTAAATTTTGTATCCGTTTCAAGCGACAAGTTTTTTTCACAAATTGACTTTCAGTTTTTCTGTAATCTGTGAATATTAGCGGCTATTCTGCTGCAAGATGAATCATACAAAATATTTTTCAAATTTACAAAATATTTGAATTTCATTTCTCTTTTCAATAAGTTCTTTCCTTGTTTTTGAAATTGAATTAAAAAAGGATGACGGTCATGGCTGCCCCCGATATTATGGAAAAATTGGTATCACTCTGCAAACGACGCGGTTTTATTTTTCAGTCCAGCGAAATTTACGGCGGACTCAACGGTTGCTGGGACTACGGCCCGCTGGGCGTAGAGCTTTTAAATAACCTCAAGAATGCGTGGTGGCGCTCGATGACCCTGCGCAACGATATCGAGGGCATCGACGCCGCTATTCTCATGCACCCGCGCGTGTGGGAAGCCAGCGGACACGTGGAAAATTTCACCGACCCGATGGTGGACTGCAAAGAATGCAAGGCCCGGTTCCGCGCCGATCAGATTGACGAAGCGATGTGCGGCAATAAAGCGTACAAAGGCCGCAAAGCCCGAAAATGTTGTGATGAAGGCAAATTCACCGAAGCCCGACAGTTCAACCTGATGTTTAAATCCTACATCGGCCCGCTGGAAGACGCCAGCGCGATTGTGTACCTGCGGCCCGAAACAGCGCAGGGCATTTACGTCAATTTCTATAATGTCAAAGACACCATGCGGCAAAAAGTCCCTTTCGGCATCGCGCAGATCGGCAAGGCATTCCGCAACGAGATTAACACGAAGAATTTCCTCTTCCGAACGCGCGAATTCGAACAGATGGAAATGCAGTTCTTTGTCAAACCCGGCACCGATATGCAATGGTTCGAATACTGGCGCGAAGAACGAAAAAAATGGTATATGGGTCTCGGTATGGCCCCGGATAAACTCAATTTCCACGAACATGAAAAACTCGCTCATTACGCTTCCGCGGCCATAGACATCGAATTCCTTTTCCCGTTCGGCTGGGGTGAGATTGAGGGCATCCACAACCGCACCGATTATGACCTGAAACGCCATCAGGAATTTTCCGGGAAAAATCTCGAATACTTTGACGATGAAACCAAAGAAAAATTCATTCCGTACGTGATTGAAACCTCCGCCGGTGCTTCCCGCGGTCTTATGGCGTTTTTGGTGAATGCGTACAACGAAGACGAAGCGCCCACCGGAGACGGAAAAACGGAAATCCGCACGGTTATGAAATTCCATCCCGTCCTCGCCCCAATAAAAGCGGCTATTCTTCCTCTCGTAAAAAAAGACAGCATGCCCGAAATTTCCATGAACCTGTTCAATTCGCTGAAACATCAGATGAAAGTCTTTTATGACGAATCCGGCACCGTCGGCAAACGCTACCGCCGCCAGGACGAAGTCGGTACCCCGTTCTGCATCACTATCGACAGCGAAACGCTTCAAAACCAGACCGTCACTGTCCGCGACCGTGACCAAATGACGCAGGAACGAATTGCCATCGATTCGGTTAAAAATTATCTGAACGATAAACTGGCTTTGTATGTCGGTTAATATTTCATTCATATTTCTCGAGTATTAAGTGCGTTTCCCAAAAAAACAAGATAAAGCCCCTTATTAATGGAAAAACAAAATATCGACCTTTCGGACCTGCGCATTAACCGTAACAAGCCGGATTACGAAGAGGAAGCCCGGAAAAAAAAGAAGACAATAGTCAATGTTTTAATTTTTCTTCTTGTTATTGCTGTAATTTTTGGCGTCTATAAGTTTTTTTTCCGTAACGCCATTAATGTTTCCGTTGTTACTGCGAATTACATCTATCCTTCTTCCTCGGCATCACTCCTTACCGCCAGCGGTTACATCGTTCCGCAGAGAAAAGCTTCCATAGCGTCCAAAGGGACCGGTCGTCTGGTCTATCTGGGCGTCGAAGAAGGCGATAAAGTTAAAAAAGGACAAATCATCGCGCGTCTTGAAAGCGACGATGTCCATGCGCGCTTAAATCAAGCGCTGGCACAATTGGATATGGCCAAAGCCCAGCTCAATCAGGAAGAAGTAAATTTTAACCAAATACAAAAGGATTTTCAAAGAAGAGAATCCCTGTTTCAAACCAAAGTCATAACCGAATCGGAATATGACATTGCCAAAGCGCAATATCTGGCATCCGAAGCACGAATAAACTCAGCCCGTGCTACCATTAAAGCATACGAAGCCGCGGTGGCAGGCGCAAAGATTGATATAGAAAATACCATAATCCGTGCTCCGTTCGATGGCACGGTGCTCACAAAAGATGCTGATGTCGGCGAAATTGTCGCCCCCTTCGCCTCATCTTTAAACTCACGCGGCGCGGTTGTCACTATGGCCGACATGACCTCTTTACAGCTTGAAGCCGATGTTTCAGAATCTTATATCGAACGCATCAAAACAGAACAACCCTGCGAGATTATTCTCGACGCCTATCCCGATAAAAGATACCGTGGTGTCGTTTGGAAAATAGTGCCCACTGCCGACCGCGCCAAAGCAACAATTTTAACCAAGATTAAATTTCTTGAAATTGATGAACGGGTACTTCCGGAAATGAGCGCCAAAGTTTCTTTTCTAACAGAACCCATTCCGGATAGTTTGCTCGCCGCAAAACCCAAATTAACAATACCTTTAAGCGCCATAAAAACAAGCGGAAACAAGCGTATCGTTTACAGGGTAATCAATAATTCTGCCGTGGAAACTGAAATTAATACAGGTGAAATCCTTTCTGACAAAATAGAAGTTACATTTGGACTAAAATCCGGCGATGTGATAGTTAATAATCCCCGGGAAGAAATCAGTGATAAAGAAAAACTTATTATCGAATAATTAATTAGGAGACTATAATGTCTTATATTGTTGAAATAAAAAATCTGTCAAAATCTTACCGCAGAGATAGCCTAATAATTCCTGTACTTGAAAACATTAATCTCACGGTTCCGGATGGTGAATTTCTTGCCCTTATGGGGCCTTCGGGTTCCGGTAAGACTACACTATTGAACATGATAGCCGGTATTGATCGCCCTTCAGGCGGGGAGGTGTTTGTTGCCGGTACGAATCTGAATTCCTTAAGCGAAACAGCTCTGGCAAAATGGCGCTCTAACCATGTAGGTTTCGTTTTCCAATTTTATAACCTAATGCCCGTTCTGACCGCCTTCGAAAATGTTGAGCTTCCGCTGCATCTGACAAATTTATCCAAAAAAGAACGCGATGCGCACGTGCGCAAAGTTCTTGAAATCGTTGGATTGGGCGACCGGATGAAACATTATCCGAATCAGCTTTCCGGCGGTCAGCAGCAAAGAGTGGCTATTGCGCGAGCCATCGTAAGCGACCCGACTTTGATAGTAGCCGATGAGCCCACCGGCGATTTAGACCGTCAATCCGCGCAGGATATCATGGACCTTCTGGCTAGACTGAATTCCGAACTGAAGAAAACAATCATTATGGTTACCCATGACCAGCACGCCGCCGAAAAAGCCCATACAAAACGTCATCTGGATAAAGGAACTCTTGAATAGAAACACATAAACCTAATAAAAATAAATTTTAAACTGCGAATAAATACAAATTTTCGCTTGTCGTGTCTTCCTCGGGTAAAATTATGAATCATCTCATGAATAGGAAATGAAAATGGTTGCGAAATTACTTATAAAAAATATTTTTCGGCATAAATTACGCACGTTTCTCACTATTACCGGTCTGGCGGTTGCCGTTCTGGCTTTTTGTTTTTTACGCACTGTGGTAACCGCCTGGGATTCCGGTATTGAAGCGGCGGCGGTTGATCGCCTGATAGTCAGGCATTCCGTTTCTTTCATTTTTCCGCTTCCGTATGCCTATAAGGAAAAAATCAAAAAAGTACCCGGCGCTGAAAAAGTTACCTTCGCCAACTGGTTCGGTGGAACCTATATTGACCAATCCCATTTCTTTGCGCGTATGGCCGTCGAACCCGAGACCTTCTTTGAGGTGTATCCTGAATACATACTCCCAAAAGATCAGTTTGAGGCTTTTCTGAAAGAACGAAACTCCTGCGTGGTTGGAGCCGATATCGCAAAGGCCGAAAATTTTAAAATCGGCGATATCATCCCTTTGGAAGGAGATATTTACCCCGGCCGCTGGGAATTCGTCGTTCGCGGAATTTATCAGCCCAGGGATAAAATAACCGACGGAACCGGTATGTTTTTCCATTGGAAGTATGTGGATGAACGCATGAAAATCGAAATGCCCGGACGCGAAGGCGATGTTGGATGGTATGTCGTTAAAATCGACAACCCGAATCAAGCTCCGTATATATCAGAAAATATTGACGCGCAATTTGCCAATTCCGCCGCTGAAACCAAAACCGAGTCCGAACGCGTATTCGGCCAGAACATGATGGGCTCGATGAACGCGATTATCATTTCCATTAATATCATGTCTTTTGTCATTATTTGCGTGATAATGCTGGTGCTTGGCAACACCATGATTATGTCTGTCCGTGAGCGCACCACCGAATACGCCGTCATGAAAACGCTTGGTTTTTCCTCATTCCACATCACGGGATTGATTGCCGGCGAATCGCTTATTATATCGTTCATCGGAGCCGGACTCGGGCTTTTTCTTTCGATTCCGGTAATCGAGGGTTTTTCACAGGTTGTCCCTAAAGGCTGGTTCCCGATTTTCAATCTGGAAGATATTACCGTCATTTTCGCTATCCTCGCCGCCTTTTTTGTCGCGGTTTTTTCGGCGCTGTTTCCCTTAATTAAAACAATTCGTACTAAAATTGTTGACGGATTACGTTTTATTGGTTAATTAAACAGTTAATTTAACTACCTTATGAAATTTAAACGACCTGCTATGAAAAATAAATATCTACGTACATTCCGAAAAAAATTTAAATTCGTTTTTTGATTCAAAAGGAATTAGCCATGAAAATCACCTTAAAATACATTGCCCGAAATTTTAAAAACCGCAAACTAACCACCTTGATCACGGTTAGCGGCATAACGCTTGTGGTCTTTGTATTTACAGCCGTACTCATGATGGCCGAGGGAGTACAGCAAACATTAAAATCCACCGGTCTGGATGATAACGTACTAATAGCCCGCAAGGCTTCCAACGGGGAAGTATCCAGCATCATTGACGGCGAAACCGTAAACGTTATTTCATCCATGCCCCTGATTGCCAAAACCGAGGATGGGCGCCCTATAGTCTCCCCGGAACCGGTAGGCGTTATTAATTTATATAAATCTCCGGATATCATGAGCAACATCGCTTTACGGGGTGTATCTCCCGAAGTATTCCGTTTACGACCTCAAATTAAAATTATTGATGGCAGGATGATTAACTGGGGAGCACGGGAAATCCTCGCCGGAGCATCCGTTGCCAAATCGTTTCAGGGAGCAAAAATCGGCGATAAGGTTAAATTTGCAGGCGATTTCTGGCCGGTAGTCGGAATATTTGACGCCGGAGGAAGTGGGTTTGATTCTGAATTGTGGGGCGACGCAAAACAATTATTAGCCGCTTATAACCGGGGCTCTTCCGTATCAACCATGACTGTCAAACTGGAGGACAAATTAAAGTACGAGGAATTTAAAAGTAATTTCAAATCGGACAAACGGCTGCAGTATTTTGAACCGAAGATTGAATCGCAGTATTTCGAGGAACAGTCCGAGGCTTTGGCCATATTCATCAGCGCGCTCGGATCTTTCGTAACTATCATTTTCAGTTTAGGAGCTACTATTGGCGCTCTGATTACCATGTACGCTTCCGTAGCTAACCGGACGACTGAAATCGGCACTTTGCGTGCGCTCGGATTCAGAAGAAGCCATGTCCTTTGGGCTTTCATGATAGAATCGATGTTAATGGCCCTGATGGCCGGTCTTGCCGGAATAATATTAGCCTCAGGACTTCAGTTCTTTTCGATTTCCACACTGAACTTTCAGACTTTTTCTCAGTTGGAATTCAAATTCAGCCTGTCGCCCGGAATTGTTGTTACATCTATTATTTTCTCTTTATCTATGGGATTTTTAGGCGGATTCCTACCGTCAATCCGGGCGGCCCGTTTAAGCATCGTGGATTCTTTGAGAAACGCCTAAAAAATAAAAACTTTAAAAAATTTTTTCCATTATGCTTGACAAATCGATTTTTTTGTCTTATATTATTAGGAATCCTAACTATTATTAGGGTGTTCAATATGTCAGATAAAATAAATAAAAACATAATTACAGCAATTGATAAAATATTTGCAATCCAAAGATTACACTTCTGGGAGATCGGAAAAGAGGATAAATTAAGTCCAATACAAATCCAATTTATAGAATATATCAGTAAAAATCCGGTAGATTTTTGCACAATATCCAATTTATCTAAAGAATATGATCTTAAAAAACCGACCGTAAGCGATTCAGTTTCTTCCTTGATAGATAAAGGATATTTGAAAAAATTCCGGGACAATAAAGATGCGCGGGTGTTTTATTTCACCCTAACTGAAAAAATCCGTTCAAAACTATCGGATTTTGAAAAACGTTATGATAAATTGAATGCTGTTTTAAATACACTGCCTCTTGAAGAAAAAGAAATTCTCAGTAAAGTCTTATTGAAAATAATAAGTGAATATTATTCAGACGGTTCCATACAATCCGCAAAAATCTGCCTGACCTGTAGCAATTTTGTCCGTAATCCCGCTAATTCGGACATGCCCTTTTACTGCGAATTTACTAAAGAATTTATGAAGTACATTGACCTTAAGGCCCACTGCCGATTCCATGAAAATAATCGCCTTTAATTTATGCACGCTTAGATGAAAATAATATAACAAACTTTTAAAACATAACGAAAGTCTCATTATGAAACGCAAAATCATCAAAATCGACGAAGAAAAATGCAACGGCTGCGGCGATTGCGTGCCTAACTGCGCTGAAGGCGCCATCCAGATTATTGACGGCAAAGCGCGGTTGATTAGCGATATGTTTTGCGACGGACTGGGCGCCTGCGTGGGCCATTGCCCGGAAGGCGCGATCACTATCGAAGAGCGTGAGGCGGAAGAGTATAACGAACGTAAAGTCATGGATTATATCGTCAAACAGGGGCCGAATACGATTAAAGCCCATTTACGGCACATGAAAGACCACGGCGAGATGAAATTCCTGCAGGAAGCGATTGATTATCTTAAAGAAAAAAACATTCCGGTGCCGGATCTTGAAAAAAGCGAGCCACTCGCCTGCGGCTGTCCGGGCTCTAAACAGCAGGTTATCATTCCCAAAGCCAAACAACAGTCATCCAGCCCGGTTGCAGAAATGGACTCCGAATTGCGGCAATGGCCGGTTCAGTTAGCCCTGCTCAACCCGAATGCGCCCTATTTTGAAAATGCCGATTTGCTGGTTGCCGCCGACTGTGTGCCGTTCGCCTATCCGAATTTTCACCAGAGGTTCCTCAAGGATAAAATTCTGGTGGTTTTCTGCCCGAAGCTAGACAAAACGCTGGACATGTACGTGGAAAAATTAGCGACTTTGTTCGCAAACAAGAATATCAAGTCAGTAACGGTTCTTCACATGGAAGTCCCCTGTTGCGGCGGAACCGGATTTATCGTCCAGAAAGCTCTCCAAATGGCAAACAAAACCATGATGGTGAAAGATTACACGATTTCGCTGAACGGGGAAATTCTGTAACCTCAATCCAAAAATATGATTTGCCAAATCTTTTAGACTTTGCAAATCTACCGTTCATGTATCATTTGCTTGCATCGCTAACTGTCGCGGTTACCGTTTATGTTTTTTTATCCGGTTACCTCAGCCTGATTGGTGATCCCGACAAGTCGGGACGAACCACAGGCTGAGTATCATGGCACGACATCTTTGATTACACAGCATAAATGCTGCTACCACCATTTATATGCTGATACGCTAGCTATCTTTAAATTGCGCGGCCTGCCATCGCGTACGTTTGATTGGTCAGCTACGAATACGGTATGATGCTCTGATGTTTATTTTAATGCGCGACCTGAAGATCGCTTCGGATTGAGGATGGGTAGCGAAATGTCCCGACTAATCGGGACAGCGTCCAACGAAATTCATTTCGTTGACCCAACCACGGAGATTTGAACCTTCATGTTGTCCTTCGTCCAACGAAATTCATTTCGTTGACCCAACCACGCAGATTTGAATCTTCATGTTGTCCTTCGTCCAACGAATTTTAATTCGTTGCCCACCCACGAAGGCGAAAACTGCCCATGTGAACATGCTTCCTGCTCAAGAGCGGTTTATTTCCCCAGGATTGTGGACGAAATGAATTTCACCCGACAGCCGGACAAGCGTCCAACGAAATTCATTTCGTTGACCCAACCACGGAGATTTGAACCTTCATGTTGTCCTTCGTCCAACGAATTTTAATTCGTTGCCCACCCACGAAGGCGAAAACTGCCCATGTGAACATGCTTCCTGCTCAAGAGCGGTTTATTTCCCCAGGATTGTGGACGAAATGAATTTCACCCGACAGCCGGACAAGCGTCCAACGAAATTCATTTCGTTGACCCACCCACGCAGATCTGAATCTTCATGTTGTCCTTCGTCCAACGAAATTTATTTCGTTGACCCAACAACGGAGACGAGAACTATCCATCCAAACATGCTTCTGCTAAAGAATGATGTTTTTATTCATGTTTATGGGCGAAATGAATTTCGCTCGACAGCCGGACAAGCGTCCAACGAAATTCATTTCGTTGACCCAACCACGAAGGTTCGCTCGACAGCTTTTAAATGTACCCGCAATCCAAAAGCAGGGGCTTCGCCCCTGCACCCCAAATAGTCAACTTCAGTCCTTGACTAAACGAACCGAAAACGCGAGATACGTACCGTAGCCGTCGCCTTCTATGTAGGCGTTCTGGTACCCGGAGTTCACGTAGAGGTACCACGCGCCATCATTTCCGAACTCCGTCGACGACCAGAAGTACGCGCTGGAACCCACATCGCTACGGTAACAGCCAAAAAACGCGTCGAAACCGGAAGACCCACCGGGGATAATTTGTTTATAAGCGTTCGCGCCGCTTCCGCCCAAGCTGATTAACATAGTTTAATGTTCAGATTTTTCCTTAAATTTTAACCTAACGATGAAATTAATCTTTTACTAACCTTAATGAATAATAATCATTTAGTTGTCCACTATTTACCATCTTTATTTCTTGTCCTCCCTTACTAATATATACAATCCAAATATTATTTTTTTCCTCTGTTGCTGACCAATATTTTGTATAACTACCGATGCTAGAGAAACTTTTATCTGAATTGCCATAGCCACTAAATAAAATATTAAACTGAATGTTCTGATTACCAATTAAATTATTAAAACCATATGATCCTTCCCCACCAATAAAATCTAAAAACTCTTTCCATTCATTTTTTGTAGGCATATGCCACCCTATTGGTACAGCCCTTTTTGACCCCTCCCAAGTATACAATCTGCCATATTTTTTACAATATTGGTCATTATTTCCATAACATAAAGATCCTTCACCAGAGTCATAATTTAGATTCTCAGCCAACCATATTTGATTTCCAATTTTAATTGTTTTATAAATTTTTCCATCACGTAAATCAATAAAATTACTTTCATTAAGATTCAATTTTATTTTATCCTCATCGGTGAACGCAAATTCTATCGGTTCTTTGTATCCTTCGGTTACCGTAATCGTTTTGTTTTTGATATTGCCGTAACCCTCCATCTGCGCTTTTACGGTGTAAGTTCCTATCAGCACCTGCTGGTCAAGACTCTTGCCCTTGTATATTTCTTTCCCGGTTTCATCGGTCAGCGTAAAATCCGCGCCGTCGGGCACGGAATACGCCATAATGCGGCCCTGCTTCGCAATAAACTGCGCCTGAATGGTCTCCACAGCCCCGTCGGCAAGACTCACGGTTTTCTTCACAGGCTGGTGTTTATCTTTGAGTATTTCTATCTCATAATTGCCCGGCTTCAATCGCGCCTGTAAATCACGGCTGAATTCCTTGTTCTCTATTCCGTTCACCATCACCTTCACGCCGGTCATTTCCGTCACGATTTTTATCGTTCCGAAATTGGATTTTATGTCAATGGTTTTCGTCAGCGGCTCGCCGGCTTTCACGGTGATCGCGTCTTCGTAATCTATATACAGATCGGAATTCATCGTCAGCCGCAGGTTGTATTTCCCGGCGAGTATGCCCTCCGCTTCGCCTTTTTTCATGAGCGGCGTCGTGCCGATATATTCATTATCGAGATACACTTTCGCGCCGGAGGGTGTGGAATTAATCGTTACATCGGCAAACTGCGGTTTCAGCGTGAACGTCTGCTCCGTTACTTGCAGGTCTTTTACTTCCACGGATTTTTTCTCCGCGAAGTAGCGGTCGCGTTCCACCTCGATTTCATAAAACCCGGACTGGAACTCGTCGAATGTGAGCGGCGTCGTACCTTGCTTGAGCATGCCGTTGATTTTGACTTTTGCCCCGGCAGGCAATGACGTGATTTTCAATGTACCGAAATTCGGTGCGAGCGTTTTTTCCGGAATCCGGTTGATGCCGTCTTTGATGTCCACGGTAAACGCCTGCGTGTGATATTTGGACTTCTTCAGTGTCAGCGTATGTGAACCCACGGACAGCTTGAGCCCGGAAAGAGGCGTCGTGCCGACTTCGATATCGCCGTCCAATACTTTCGCTTTATCTGGTATTGATGTTATGTGGACTATCCCAAAATTCAACGAAAGATCGGCTCCGGCGGTTGCCGTTTTATCTTCTTTCATTTCCACGGCCTGAGAGGTTTCCTCGTTTTCCTTAATCTGCACCGTAAATTCCTGTGTCGCGGCGTATCCGGATTTGGTGAATTTTATTTTATGTACGCCTGCGGGCAGGTTCAGCTTGATATCCTTGCTGAACACCGGATTACCAGCCACGCCGTTAATCACCGGTGTCGCGCCGTCCACCGGTAGTTTGAACACCGCCGTGCCGAACGATTCCTGTCCCGCCAAAATGATTGCGCCTTTGCCACGTCCTTCGGTCTTGATGCCGGCAAATTCATTTGCAATCAGCTTCATCACGCCGAGCAGGCCTTCAATATCGCCTTTGTAATCCTCGGTTTTGGTGAGTAAAATCTTGCCCGTGGAAACATCGAGCATGCGGATGTCGATGGTGTACAATTGCCCCATTTTACCAATATCGCCAGCGAACATGATTTCCGCGCCGAGTAACTGTCCCACCTGAACAGCGCATTCCGCGGAATTGCAGTTTTCGGTCAGCACCCAGTCTTGTTCCTTGAGAATGTCCTTCATTTTATCCCGTTCGATCATGTCAAAAGAATTCGTCTGGCTGAGCAAACTGCGAAACCGGTTGGTGAGGTTCAGCATGTCTTCTTTACTGAGGTTGGGACTGGCAAACTCAAGCACAGCGGCGGTTTGCTTTTTCTGCTGGGCTGTTAGCGGAAAAACAGCCGAAATAACAAACAAGCATAAAATTATAGGGTATGCTAATCGTCTCATGCAAAATCCTCTGTTGTCATTCTGGTAAATAATCTGAATTTCAGTAATGAAATGTACATTATAATCACCCATTTTTCAAGAAAAAATATTTCCTATTCATAACCCTTCGTCTGACAAACGTCCAACGAAATTCATTTCGTTGCCCCAACCACGGAGATTTGAACCTTCATGTTGTCCTTCGTCCAACGAATTTTAATTCGTTGCCCACCCACGAAGGCGAAAACTGCCCATGTGAACATGCTTCCTGCTCAAGAGCGGTTTATTTCCCCAGGATTGTGGACGAAATGAATTTCACCCGACAGCCGGACAAACGTCCAACGAAATTCATTTCGTTGCCCCAACCACGGAGATTTGAACCTTCATGTTGTCCTTCGTCCAACGAATTTTAATTCGTTGCCCACCCACGAAGGCGAAAACTGCCCATGTGAACATGCTTCCTGCTCAAGAGCGGTTTATTTCCCCAGGATTGTGGACGAAATGAATTTCACCCGACAGCCGGACAAGCGTCCAACGAAATTCATTTCGTTGACCCAACCACGCAGATTTGAATCTTCATGTTGTCCTTCATTCAACGAATTTCATTTCGTTGCCCAACCACGAAGACGATACCACAAACCCTCTTATTTCCAAAGCTAATATTTTCTGATACTTAACCCAAAACACGCTTGTTGATATTTATCAATTTGATTTTCTGTCCATTTTTTTGTATATTAAGAAATCCACCTCAAAAAAACAGGAGCCTATATGATACAAAATCTTATTGCCTTGGCATTCACTATTTTATTATTATTCACAAATCTCACTTTCTCCCAAAGCCTATTTCTGGGTAAGAAAACCATGGTTTTCCTGAATAACAAGGACACAACTAAATTTCTTGATCTAAAAAAAATGGTAACGGATAATGACGGCCATATAATCCATTGTTTCCCACCAAAAATTTTTCAGGGTTATATAACCGAAAAAGCCAAAACCGAGTTACAAAAAACGGGCTTACCTGTCAGATTCGTCACTGACAGAATTGATCCGAATACAGAGGGCTTAACAAAAAAGGATCAGTTTATCGTAAATTCATGGAATAAGTGGTATGCCAAATCCATGGCTACCCGCGGTGATGACAAGGATGGCGACAAGGACAAGCCCGCCCTGAAACCCGGACGTAATGAAACCAGCGAATACATGATTGGAAGTGTTTCCGTTGGAATAGTATTTGTTGAAAGCGACGGTACATCCGATCCGAACAGCGAAAACTGGACGCAGGAAGACAAAGAAGATGTTTTCCACCAGATACAAAAAGGCCTTGAATGGTGGACAGAAAGAGGTGGTTACCGGGCCAGCTTATCCTGGACTTACGACTTCAAAACCGTAAAAACCAAATATGAACCGATTATACATTCCAGTGAGGATGCCGAAAACTGGATAAAGGACGTCTCTTTAAAATTAGGTCATGGCACCGGCAACTTTCATGATATCAACCGTAATTATGCCAACGCGCTAAGGGATAAAAACAGGACAGACTGGGCTTTTGTAATTTATGTCATTAATGCCACCAATGACGAGGACGGCGACTGGAAAGGCGGAGGCTCCGTGGCATGGGCCAATCTCGGAGGGCCGCTTATGGTCATCACCAACCGTTGTGATGGCTGGGGCTATACGAGAGTCTGGGAGGTGGTCGCCCATGAAACCGGCCATATATTCAACGCGCTGGATGAGTACAAAGGCGCCTCCAACGGCAATGAAAGGCACGGTCTCCTGAAAGTCATCAATGGTAACGCCGAAGAGGGCGGCATAGTTAAAAAGAATTGCATCATGAAAGCAAACGGGGCTGTACTTTGCGAGTATACCGCAGGCCAGGTAGGCTGGGTCGATGACAATTTCGACGGTGTATTTGAGGTGGATTACCTTAACATATCCAGAAATTTTAACCTTAAGTTGGCCAAAGCTGAAGCCGAAAAACTTAAAGCAATGGGATACAATTATAAGGTTGATTATATCAACCCGCTCGAGGAAAAAAATAAGAAGTTTTATACCGAGGATTTTACCCGCAATACAAGAGGTTGGCCTGAAGACGCTAACACCACCATTAAAAATGGATATTATAATTTAGATGGTAACTCACCCATGCCGGTTTGGCTTCCGGATGTTTATAACGATTTTTCTATGACAGTACAGGCTAAATGGACCGGAGGAGTAGAGTCCGCCGGTTACAGTATAGATATAGTATCGTCTCCATCCGGAAAAGTATATTCTCTGGCGCTGACCGGTGATGGATACGAGGCCCACAATACCGCGCAAAGCGGGGTGGAATTTATACGCAACTACCTTCCTCATAAATCTATTAAAATTAAGGATTGGAATACTATAAAAATCGAGTGTATTAAAGATAAAATATCTTACTATATTAACAACCAGTTGATAACTTCTTACAAAGACGACAAAGCCGCCGATCGCTCGATAAGCTTATATGTTGATCAGAACACAAAAGTGTCCTTCGACAACATTATTATCTCAAAATAGCTCTGTTTGGTAGAATCTATAGTCAATTTTATTTACTTGTGGACTCTTATATAACTTAACCCGATAAAATTGAGAAAAATATATTTCTTTTTTGTGTCTTATCATCCCCAATATACCGGGTTCATGGATAATGTATGATTTTCGATTAGCCGATAGTTTGAAAAAGGGAATTGTTTATCGCTTTTTCTTATCAATGGCCTTTTTATAAAGCGCTATATATTTTTTCGCTGAAGCGCTCCATGAGAAATCCTGGAGCATGCCATTGATTTGCAATTTTCTCCATGTTTTTTGGTCATTGTAGTACATATGAAGTGCACGCCAAAGACTTTGAATCATGGCATATCCGGTGGCATGTACAAATGAAAATCCGTTTCCTTCTTCGCTGTTTTTATCCCACTTATACTCATCCCAATCCTTTACCGTATCGGCCAATCCCCCGGTTTTTCTGACTACCGGAACCGTTCCGTAACGCAGGCTGTACATTTGGTTTAATCCGCAGGGTTCGAATCGTGATGGCATCAAAAATATATCCGCTCCGGCCTCAATCTGATGCGCCAACTCGTTGCTGAAGCCAATGTAAGTCCATACTTTATCTGGAGCGAACCGTTCCATATTTGAAATCATATATTCATAACGGCCGTCCCCGCTGCCGAGAATAATCCACTGAGCATCTATTGCCAGCAAGTCGTTAAACACTTCAGCAACAAGATCAAATCCTTTCTGGTCAACCAGTCTGGATACGATGCCGATGAGAGGTTTGCCTTTAATATACTTCAGAGGCGTATTGTTAAGCAGGTATTCTTTGTTTTTTTCTTTATTTTCAATGGTTTCTGCGTTGTATGGATATTTGACAAACCTGTCTGTTTTCGGATTCCAGACTTCATCATCAATGCCGTTTAATATGCCTATGAGATCCCCGCGCCGTTCATATAAGATATTCTCGAGGCCTTCACCATACTCGGGCGTAAGTATTTCACTTGCGTAAGTTTCACTCACCGTGCTGATGATGTCTGAGAAGATGATGCCTGCTTTCATAAAACTGAAAGAGCCGTGGAATTCGTAAGGTCCCCCGGGATAAAACCATTCCATTCTGACCTCTGCCTTTTGGGCGGTCTCAGGCGCAAATCGTCCCTGATAGGCTATATTATGGATGGAAAGCACTGTCGCCGTTTGTTCAAATACGCGGTCCCAACTATAGTTATCCTTCAGGAAAGCAGGAATCAGCCCGGTTTGCCAGTCGTTACAGTGTATGACGTCCGGAATCCATTTCATTTTCTGTATAACTTCGATAACCGCCTTTGAAAAAAGGATAAAACGCTCCGGTTCATCCCAATCGTTGGTATATAAACTGGAGCGGTTGAAATACTGCGGACAGTCGATGAAGTATATTTTCACGTTGGAATCGGGCAGGACAGAGGTTTCCACATGCACGATACGGTTATAACCGCCAACACGAATGGATAATTCGCCCAATGAAGCTTCGTAATGCAGGTCATATTTATAGTCATCAATGCTGGAATATTTCGGCATGAAAACCCTGACATCACATCCCGATTGGGCTACAGCTTTTGGCAGGGAACCGACCACATCCGCCAGTCCGCCTGTTTTGGCAAAAGGCGTTACTTCGCTTGCGGCAAATGCAATTCTCATAATTTCCCCTATATAAAGCGTTCAAAAAAAGTGCCCGTCTCTTGTCGCTTCAGTAGGTGCCTGAATATTCTTCCAGTTCGGCGCGCACGGAACCGATTACAATTTTGCTTTTCATCAGAACTGGCATTTTTCTGGCATCATCCGTCAGCCAGATAAAGAGATCGGAGCGGTTTTTAAACGGACCAATCGGCGTCTGGACGACTATACAGTCAAACTCTCCGGCTTCCACGGAAACGGTTTCTTTACGGATTACTTTTACGGTAACTTTTTTATGCCTGCCGTTATCAAAAACAGAAAGCTCGTACCGGGAACCGACTTCAATAGGCCGGGTTCGCATGTAATAAAAAGCCGATATAATATCCTGCACATCGGGCGGAATGGAAATTTGACTTTTCCCGGAGTCACGATCGTCGGTCATGGCTTTTGCATTCTGATGGTCAAATACTGTAACGAAGCTCCGTTTATAGTCGCCTTCATTCGCGTTTTTGATATATTTTAAAGGATAAAATTTTTCCGCGTGCATATAGCTTTCTAATGTATCACGGACTTTGTAGAGCGTTGAAAAAAAGGCGTTAGACCATGTAATGGCTGTAAAATGGTAACAAGGTTGATTGTCAATGGTGGTCATCCTGCTGACCGAGAGTGTCGCGGTTCCGGCGTCTATAAATTCCCACCCGATTGAAAATTTAAGGCTTTCTCCTACTTTGAATGCCTTATTTTCTTTTTTTCCCGACTCCTGCGCGCCTGGTCCGTAAGCAACCAGCAAAAAAACCAGGAATTTAATTATCATACCCAATTACCGGTTACCGAGCTTCTGGTAAATCGCTTCTCGTATTAAGGGAAATATGCGGTCCAGGGTTTTCTGAATCTCTTCGATGGTCTTCTGGTAAAATTCCATTGTAAAACCCATCGGATCGGGAATGGAATCGCTGATTACAGGCTGGCGCTTTTCCCCGTACGTTTTAAGTAAGTGCGTTTTGCTTTTCACGCTCGGATAATTATCCTCAATGAAATTCAGATGCTCGATGGACATGGCAAAAATTATATCGGCTTCATCCATAATCATACGGTTGATGGGCTTAGAACGAATGCTCGTAATATCTACGCCGTGCTGCGCTGATATTTTCACGGCGTTTTCCGAGGGCTTGTTGCCGTCGAGCGCGTAAATACCGCAGGATTGGACATACACTTTATCCCTGATGTCCGGTGCTATTTCCTGGTTTATCATTTGTCTCATGAGTCCTTCGGCTATAGGGCTGCGGCACATATTGCCTGTACAGACAAAAACAATGGAAAACCCATCCTGATTAACGGTACTGCTCATCATTTGTTTGATATCCAGTTTAGGTGTTCGGATAACTGCAACCGGTGTCGTTTTTACTTCCGTTGCGGGAGAAATGGTTTTAGTTGTTAAGTTTTTTGAAACCGGTTTTGATACATGGGTTATAGCTGCGGGTTTTTTTTCGGCCTTTGCTTTTTTATTAACCGGTGTATCTTTTTTTAAGATTGTTTTCTTTGCCTGATTTTCTGGAGTTTTTATTTTTTTAGTAGCGGCCGGTTTCTTTTTTAAATTCTTCTTTTTTTCTTTGGATTTTGTTTTGGCTTTTTTTAATAGATTATTTTTCAATTTAATTTTCTTAATTGATTTCTTTATTCTTTTCTCCTTCTTTTCCTTCTTCTCTTTTTTTTCCTTTTTTTTCTTTTTCATAGTAAGCCTGCTGATTTGGTTTTTTAATTAATTTACGCTTTTATTCTCTCTTTTGCAACAATATCCACATTTAATCCTTCCGAACAATTTTTACACATTGGAATGCTCTCCCGACCCTTCAGTAAGAATTTTCTGAAATCAGTATATTTTTTATTTTTCCATATTTTCTTTAACCCGCCATCTTTAAAAACATTACCCAGATCAATATCGGCGTTTTTATCAAAGCAACATGGCGACACAGTTCCGTCCCAGTTTATAACGGGACAAAAGTAAAGCCATCGGCAAATATTCTTTACATTCAGATTCACGGTTAGATGGTCATTATTTGCATATCTCCTGAATTTAGGGTTTTCAGGTAAGAATGCATCAGCCTGTTCTTTAGTGTACACCTGAACCGTTTTCAATGAAAGAAAATCCACGCCTATTTCCGAAGCATATTTTCTTATTGATTCAATTTCATGCTCATTGTGTTTCATTACCAGGAACTGTAACTCTATTTCCGGATGCTGAACATTTTTTTGTTTTTTAATTTTTACCAAATCTGAAATTCCGTTTTTCACTCTATCGAAATTACCGCCTATCCGGTATTTTTCATAAGATTCTTTAGATATTCCGTCTACGGAAACAATAAGATAACTAAGTCCCGATTCAATGATTTCCTCAGCTTTATCTTTTATAAAATAACCATTTGTACTGGTCATTGTCCTGATATGATAATCCGAAGCCACACGGACCATTTTAAGAAAATCTTTATTGATAAACGGTTCACCCTGACTCCATAATGTTACATGAAGGAGATACTTTTTCATTTCAGAAATTACTTTTGTAAATTCCTCCAGATTCATGTTTCCCTGCGGTCTCTTCATTTGATCCGTTCCGGTTATACAAAGCGGACAACGTAAGTTACAAATATTTGTTGGCTCAATCATTAATAAAAACGGATAACCCAACAATACATTCGTTTTACAAATTTTATTAATAATAAAAGATAATATAACCAATACCATGTTTGGTATTTTACAAAAATTAGAAAAATTTTTTAAAATATAAATAAATTCTCTTAGTATATAATTCATCATTATTAGTATATTTTATAGTCGTAGTAGTAATAAATTATGTGTTACAAAATGTTAATAATATTTTAAATGTATATTTATAATAAAATTAATTAAAAATCTAATTGTTAATAAATTATCTGCTTTAAAGAAAAAAATAAAAAAATGTATTAAAGAAAAAAAACATCATTTTTATTAACAAAATATCAATAAAATATTTTTGTAATTAACACGTTGTTAAATGGTAATGTTTACAGTAAAACCGCCTGCAAATCGAATAATTTTTCCGGTAGTCATATCATCAGTACTTTCATATTTAAAAAACAAACCACCGGTTACCCTTGTAGTAAATGAATAATCTATTCTTGGCTCAACAGACCATGATGATCGTTCATTGGTTTTTTTCGGTTTTTCCTTTTTTCCGTTATTATAATTAATTTCAAAACTGGAGCTGTTGGTTAAATTAAAAATGGTGGCAAACCGGACTTCATTGTTTATTTTTTTATTCTTTAAGAACCATAAAGGTAACTTAAATCCGCCCCGTTTCACGTAATTTATATTGGATGTAAAAGTTTGATTATTTGTCAGAAGGTCCTTACTGGGGCTTCGGTTCAATGCGTGGGTGTTAATGTAACTAAATGACTGATTAATATTCCCCTTCCATGAAACATCAATACTGATCTGTGGAAAAGTCTCCTGTATGGTAATAGAATTTATTTTAAATGTTTTATTGTTGCTTCTGAAAGTATCGATATATGTAGGACTGTTTCTTAATTCATCAATATTTATGGTTTCTTTTTTGCTGTATGTAGAACTTATATTAACATTGTTTGTAATTTTTGAAAGCACTGACAATCCGGGCCAACGGGCTATATTCTGAAATCGAACGGTAATATCATAAAAAAACGGTATAGGTAGTGAACTTAGCCACGGGAATAATTTTGAACGTGTAATAACCCGGCTTTCAATACCGTTGGTAAGAGTGCGCGATTCAGAATAGTCGTATTTCAGATCGAGCGTAAACAGATTGAAATTAAATCCGTAATTGAAACCGTAATTGATGGCTTTGCGCGGCATGTATGTAAAAAGACCTTTGGCGCTGTCTAGATTATCTTTACGGAACTGGTTGATGGTATCTAAATCAAAATTGAAAAGATTCTCGATAAAACCACTATTCTTTGTTGTCGCATAACCAAACCATGAATAGGAGGAAAAGGCGTTTCGGTCAATATTATTTAGCGCGTAAGTGTTGTCGAAAGAAAGATTAAATCGCGTGTCATTGATAACCTGAAGCGCTTTACCGCCCCAGTTGCCCATCTTGGAAGCCAGTTTACTAAACGAGATCCCGGCGCCTTTGTTTTTTACGGTGTCCTGTTTGGCTTCCTTCGTATTCTGATCAGCTTCTTTGGTGTTCAGGCTTTTTTGTCTTTCCCTGCGTCCCCCTTTGCGCCCATCCTGTTCCGTTCGGTTTTGCTGACCGGCGGCACGACCCGTACTAAAAGATTCTTTTAGTACGGTCACAAAATTTTTAAGGCTGAAATTACCGTCAATACGAACGTTACGGCTTAACTGTGAAGTAATGTTATAAGCCGAAGTGGGCGCACGCATACGGTTCGAAGAGTGCGAAGAGGAATACGTTAAAGTTTGAGTCGCAAACGGAAAAACCGGAGGGCTGTAATTAACATTGAAAGAATTCATAACCGAATAATCGCGGTTATATATCAGCGTGTCTTTCAGATTGCCCCTCTGGTTTTTAATGGTATCCACCGATGAATTAAAAGTAAAATCATCGAATCCGTCAAAAGGATTGAATCCTTTCAGTACGCCTTTCAGAATTTCAGCGGTAGATAATCCCCGCAGGTCCGATTGGTACTTTACCGATATATTGGAATTGAGAGACTGCAACGGCGAAAGGCTTAAGCCGTAACCACGGCCGGAAGTGAGCGTTGCCTGACGCGGCCTTTCGATGGGCGATCCGGAAAGCGACCACTCGATGTTCCGGCTTTCGGTTGATGTAATCGAAAAATCCGTTGTAAAGGCGGTAATAAGCAGGTAATTCCAGTCGGTTTCTTTTATATTTTTAAATAGTGAGCCAATAACCGGCGTGCCTGAAAGAGGCGTCCAGGAAAGCGGCTTGAGGCTTTTTTTCTTGATGGGAAGATTATACGTTGTGGATGATGACCAGGAGCGGTTTTGGTTCATCTTATATTGCGCGTTTTTGGATTCGCTGACGGTATAATTAAAATTGGACGAAACATTGTCTATGGTGTACCGCAATAACCAGAAATTATCTTCCGACTTTGATTTTGAAAAGTTTAAAGAAAATCCGTATGTGGTGTTGACGGAACGGTTCCTTGCGTCAAATGTGTTGGCTAAGTTATACAGACTGTCATAACGGGAACTGTCTCTCATTTTTCTGCTGATGGATACCGTGTCCCAGAAAACGAAATTCCTGTAATACTGCAGACTATCAACGGTTATTCGGATGCTGTCCTTAATAATCGATATGTTTTCTTCGTTCTTCTTTTTAGCGACGGAAACAAGAATATCATTATTGGGCAAATATTTGGGGTCGGATTGATTGAAATTATAATTCATATTCAACGGCAACGATATGCCCCATTTTTCTATATAAAATTTGTGCAGGTTAAGATTGCCGGCGACCGACCATGATTTGGTATCGCCGGTATTGGCGTCAAATCGCTGATCCACAGTACGGAATTCGGAGGTCCGGAAACGGACCGATGTGTTGAAACTCAGAAAATCTCCCATATTAAAGGAAAGGGCCGCCGAAGCCGCCTGGCCGGGTTTATCATTGGCGTCGGTTAGTCGCATCTCATCCACCCAGATTTCTCCGGAATAAGAACGCAAGGGTTCAGTGTTAGTCGCGCCGATATACAGCTGGGTTATGCTGGAGATGGAGGGATTGCCTTTGATACGTATGACCTGGTTGTTTGGCTGGTAAAAGGTTTTGATGTTGTTGCTGTCGGCCGCTACTCCGGCGTCTATTTTCAGAGCGGTTAATTTGTCGAAGTCGATTTCAATGAAATTCTTTTCCGCCCAGCCCGCGAATAACGGCTGGTCAATTTCATAATAATTGTTCTTGTTCGTGCCGATGCGCATAAAAAAACGAATAGGGCTGTAAAAGGTGGAATCTTCGTTTCTGGGAAGAATGATTCCGCTGGAGATGTCTTCATCACCGTGCACGAACATTTTTAGTTTTCTGTAATTTCTGAAATCGGCCGCGGTTATATTCTTGACAATAATAGCCGAGGAATGAGCGGGAAGCTGATTCAATTTAAGCGAGAGCGACTGCTCCTTAACCGCTCTTTTGTCGGCACCGGACTGACCGGTAGCGTATTCCCTCTTTACGCCGGGCGGCCGGGTATAACGGCTGGACTCTTCGGTGTTAACGGACGTGATTTCGACAATTTTATTCGCCTCTACAGGATCGGGCTCTTTGCCGTTCGGCGCGAGGATAATGCCATCCTTGTAATCAGACGGAAAAGTCCACTCGCTGGTTACAAACTGGAATTCGCCAAAAAGCAACGCAATAACTTTACCGCTGTTATCCGAAGGCGTAATCCAAACCCTTGCCGTATTAAACAAATTTTTAAGGTTAGCGTTACCGATTGCGGTATCAGGGAGATTAATAGGAATCCGGTATAATAACCAACCTTCATCGCCGTAGCCGACAATTAAAGATGAATCTGCGCTGTTGGTATCCGTGGAAAATGTATAACGGAAAAAGTTTTCTTTCTTGCCGTCTATCGTGCCGCTGCCGTCCAATACTTCTGTATCTCCAACACGAACGCCATCTATGTTTTTGCCGCTTAAACCGGCGTTGTCCTCGGTTCCGTTGAGTTTGATTTTACTTAAATCATTTTTACGGATGGCCGCATCAATATCTTTATTGGCGCTGATAGGACTGCCGCTATAATCGTCGGGCCTTGCATGGCTTTCTCGCCAGTTATCCCCGAAAGGATCATCATCGGGACCGGAGCGTGAATAATTGATTTTTCCCCACGGATATAGGATTTGTAAACTGTCTATGATAAATCGGTCTCTCGGGTTACTAAGTTCCTGTAACCCTCTTGGAATACCAAGAAAGGTAAGCAGGGAGTCCTCCTGAGTGTCAGACCAACCGTCAAGGCCCACATCTTCTGATTTTGTGATTGGTGTTTGAGGATCCGGGTCCTCTTTATTGGTGCGGCCGTCCCCGTTCTGGTCCCAATTGGTTTCACCAATATCAATATTAACGATGCAATTGGTATGGGTTTTATTATTGAGCCATAATTCAATGAAACGGCTTTCTGAAAGGTCATTTTTTGCTGAAGCGGGAAAACCTCTCATGATACCACCCCAGGAATTTGTATATCCGTAAGCGGAATCCGGCTGGAATGCAATGCCAAGCACCGTTATCTGGTCACCGGCCGTGGTTTTCAGCTTAGTGATGTTTTTCCGGGGTTCCTGTTTCTGAAACCAAATAGTCCGGCCCCGGGCACTCGCTATGGCGCCGGTGGGACGGCTGGCTAAAGCCCACATTTTCCGGGAAGTACCAAGCGGAAATGTACGCTTCACGGCCTCAAAATCATCCACATACGCAACCCCGTTTTCCTCGTGCTTCATCAATCCGTTGCTGGTATTTGGAGAGGGAAATATCTTGGCGTATTCAGCCCTGATATTAATCTTCGATGGCTGGACTGAAGATACCAGCGGAATGTAGTTCACCGCTTTGGTCAGGTATTTTGCGTCAAATTCCAAAGAAGTGTTTATATCCCACACGAAATTCCTGAAAGGCTCTTCACCCAACTGAACTCTTTTGTTTATTGTCGACTGACTTTGAAACAGCGCCGTAGAACCTATGAATGAATTCTGCCCCAACCCCAGTTCAGCCAAACCGTATTCAGCCCGGGCTCCGAAAATAGTTTTTTTATCAATCTGAAACAACTGAGCCTGTTCATAGGTAATTTCAAGATCGGAACTGGGCAGTATCGCTTCGGGATCATTGATTGTTATGGTGCCTGAAAAATAGTCAATAACATAATCCACGTCTTTGGTAAGCAGCCGACCGTTTAAGCGAATTTCCTCACTGCCCTCCAGAACATTAAAGCCCAGCGGGATGGTGGCGGATCTTTTTGTGCTGACAATTTCTAATGTAAATTTGGAGTTTGCCTGGATTTCATTATTATTTTGATTATCGCGGACCCGGTCATAAATGTTCCGAAGGCGCACACTATCGCCATCAATTACATCAGGATACGCTTCGGGGCTGAACCCATCTAAAGGGGCATTGTCAGGGTCAAAAGGGCGTAAACGCGGGAAAATTACCCGGCCATTTTCAAGATATAAACCATAATTTAACCCGTCGCTTATATCAACCCTGTCATCGGTTGAGCCTCCGGAAACGCTCCGCTCGTCCAAATGGAGGATCTGCAATAAATTCCTTGTGTTGTTGTTCCGGTCCGGGACGGAGGTAACGGTAGCGTTAGAAGATTTTTTATATTTAATTTTAAAAGTATTGACATCGTCTGCCGACAACCCATTTATATAAAAATCATAGATGTTTTTCATTTCCAGATTCCACGTCGAGTTATCCGGTGATGGATTTTTATCCCAGATAAGAACAAGGTGCAGGGTGTCGGAGGCGTTAGAGGTTATTGTGCCGTACGTTTGTCCGCTTTCAGTCTGATACCATACCGCTATGGCCTCACCGTCCGGAACCGGGTTTTGCAGTTCAAGAATACCAGTAAGTTTATCAATCCGGTATTCATCATTTTTTAATTCAAGGAAATATCCGCTGTAAAAATCATTACCGTAAGAGGCGTCTCCATAACGGTTTCCGGATTGACTTTGATTGCCGTCTGCCCCGCGAAAAACCCTGATGGATGTAATTATATCCGGAATGCGTGTATGTATTTGATTGGTATAGCGCTGATAGTTTTCGCGATAATCGTCATTAAGGAAGAAATATTTGGCTTTGGTATAATCATAATCGTTTTTGGTATACGTGGTGCCGCCTCCGGCTCCGCCTTTATACGTCAGCTTGGTCTTTTCGCCGCGCTGAAGACTGGCAATCGTGGTAAAATTGAAATCACCCAGACGAAACAATGCCTTAATACCGAATAAACCTTTATTCTGGCCCCCGGCCGTAACAAACTCGGTTCCGGGAAGGGAGAGGTCAATATTGCCGGCTTCTAATTTCTGGAGCACCTCATCATCAAAGCCCGTGTAAATGATTTTGATATTATTTTCAAATTCAAATTCGCGTTCGCTGTCCTGGTCTATCAGGATTTCCACTTTCCGGCCGATGGTGCCGCGAAGGTTGAATTGCTGTTTCTGCTCGAATTTCGGTATTACCTGAGAGGTTTTTCCGGTGCTGGTGCTTTGCCGTGAGCTGGACTCTTTGGCGACGGACATACTCATGTTAATATTGCCCCTCGCATCCACGGCCACTTCATCGCCGCCGAATATCTTCTGGAAAGTTTCGTTTGTGGTCACGGAGGCGGTGAACAATCGTAGCGGCCCGGCCTGCCCTTCGGCCTCTTTTGTAGACAGCGCGGTGACTACCGCTTTGGAATATAAATTCCGCGCCTGGTTATTCATACTATAAGATATATAGTCCTCATACGAAATCACTATCGATTCCCTCAAACGGTTTTTTCTTTTTCCCAGATTGATGCCGAATGTTTCTTCAAAGATATAACAACCGGTAGCGCTGTCATAAACGGTTTCCAATTTATAGCCGGGTAGAACTGTCAGCGTCTGGGAAAAATCCACAACGGAACTGCGGAGTAAAAAGTAATTCTCATTCGGGTTGACTGAAACCATCCGGTTGTGCCGGAAAGGATAGACAGCAATGTCTGAAACGGATTCCACGCCTGCCGTTATTAAATACGGATCGGCTTTTTCACGGATGATTTGTTCAAGCTTTAGTTCTAAGCTGCCGCTGATGCCGAAAAATCCGGAAAAGAACGAACTGAACGCGGCAAAAACGCTGTCCATTTTACACAGGGTAAGCGAATCCGCTTCAGGCGTGTTAAGCAAGGCATGAAACGCAGAATCTACGGGCGATAAGGCTTTGTCTCCGCTCAGCGAGTCGGTGGACAACAAGGGTAAGCCCGTACTGTTTGTATCGGTTTTTTTATCAGACGATAAAGTATCGTATGGTGTTTTAACGACAGACGTATCAACAGAAAACCCGGACTGAGCGTATAAAACACCCCAGGCATTAACGCACACTAAAAACGATAGTACCGTGTAAGGCAAAAAAGCCTTGATGGGTCTTATCAAAACGTCACCTAAAAAAGAACTTATTGCAGCATTTCCTTCAGCGTATTCAGCACATACAAAATGAAAGTAACAATTGACCTATAGAAGCTCCTTTTTTGTTCAACAGGTGACAGCGAATTATAATAAAAGCAAGGAATCATTTCAAGAAAAATTTATTCATCCGTCACAGCAATGTTTTTAGTTGCTTTTTAAAATTAGAAGCAATGGCTGAAACAAATGCGTTTTTTTGAGTTTGGTTTTAGTATAGGTTTACATGTGAGAGCTCTAAAAAAAGCTGTTCTGCCTGATCAAAATAAATACGGTATAATCTATGGATGTAAATGTTTTTTTAGGATTACAATAACGCCATTTTGGTTTTCATCCTGATTTGGAAGTTGTAAAATGTTTTTAATTTCCTTTTTAAAATTTTTAACCGCATTTAATTCTTTTCCATAATTCTTTCCTTTTAGAAAAATCATCTCACCATCAGGTTTTAATAACGGTAGAGAATATTTTACAAGTTTGTCCATCGGCGCGACCGCCCGAGCCGTTACGTAATCGAAATAATGAGAAAATTGCGGATTATTATTCAGCACTTTTTCAGCGCGCTCAGCGATAACATCAATTTTTTTTAATTCCAGTTCAGAAATGGCTTTTTTTAGAAAAACAGTTTTTTTCTTAACAGAATCAATCAGTAAAAAAAACGTATCCGGGTAAAGTATTTTTAGAATGATTGCCGGAAACCCACCACCCGATCCGATGTCCACTACGTTTTTATCGGAAGAAAAAGGTCTTACTGTTGCCATTGTTACTGAGTTAATAAAGTGTCTTTCTATAATATTTTTTTCTTTGCGAGATATAAGATTAACATTTAAGTTGTTTATTTTTAATAATTTAAAAAAGTCAACATATTGTTTTTTTTGAGTTTGATTAATTTTTTTAATGTTTTTTTCGATAAAGTCAAAAAACGGCTCTAATGATTCATTATCTTTTAAATCATAATCTTTCATCTCAAAGTAAAATCCTCTAACTGGGTGAATTATATTTCTCAATATAAACCATAAGGATCGATATATCAGCCGGGGTTATACCTGAGATTCTACCGGCCTGACCCAAATTATCCGGTCTGACTTTTGAAAATTTTTCTTTTGCTTCCGATGACAGCGACGGAATGCTTTGATAATCCATTGACTTCGGAATTTTCTTTTCTTCAAGGCGGATAAATTTATCAACCATTTCCTGCTGACGTTTTAAATACCCTTCATAGCGAATGGATGTATCTATTTCATTTAAAACATCCGGGTAAGATAAAAAACCGAGAATATCCTGACAAAATAAGTTCCGGTTAAAATTTATAATTTTTTCAAGTGAAACCTCAGGACGGGAAAGAATCTTCCTCAGTTTTTCAGGTTCAGATATAACGGATGAATTTGCGCTTTTCAGAAAATCATTAATATTCTCCGGTCGTACGGTAAATTGGTTTATATAATTTCTCGTTTTTTCTATATACTCTTTTTTCTTCATAAATTTTTCATATTGCTCATCGCTGACTAACCCGATAAGTTTACCTTTTTCGGTAAGTCGTAAATCGGCGTTATCCTGACGAAGTAATAACCTGTATTCTGCCAGGGAGGTGAAAATTCTATAGGGTTCGTCAGTACTTTTGTTAACCAGGTCGTCAATCAAAACGCCTATATACGCTTCGTTACGTTTAAGAATAACGGGTTCTTTATCCCTGATAAGCCGGACGGCATTAATTCCCGCCATTAGTCCCTGTGCCCCGGCCTCCTCATAACCGGATGTTCCATTAATCTGTCCGGCAAAAAACAAACCTTTGATATGTTTACTTTCCAGATTAAGGTTTATTTGATAGGGAGGAAAATAATCATATTCGATCGCATATCCGTATTTTAAAATTTCCGCATTTTCCAATCCGGGTATTGTTCGGAGAGCGTCATGCTGAATATCTTTCGGTAAGCTGGTTGAAAATCCATTCACATAAAATTCAACAGATTCATAACCATCCGGTTCCAGAAAAATCTGATGATGGTCTTTGTCCCCGAAACGTTCGATTTTTGTTTCAATTGACGGGCAATACCTGGGGCCAATACCTTTAATAATTCCTGTGAAGAGGGGTGAACGTTCAAATCCGGATTTTAAAATCTCGTGGGTTTTTGTATTGGTGTGAGTAAGATAACACGGGATTTGCTTATTAGTTATTTTTTCGGTTTTCCATGAAAAAGGCTCAGGGTCAGAATCTCCGTTCTGAGGTTGGCATTTTGAATAATTTATGGATTCTCGGTGTATTCTCGGCGGCGTACCCGTTTTAAGTCGACGGCACTCAAATCCAAAACCGGTGAGGCATTCAGTCAGTCCCTCAGCAGGTGGCTCCCCCATTCGACCGGCTTTGAATGATTCCAATCCGATATGAACCGTTCCATTTAGAAATGTTCCGCAGGTAAGTATAACGGTTTTTGATTGTATTTCTTCACCGTTTTCTGTTTTGATTCCGCTGACGTGGTTATTTTTAACAATTATCCCTGTAACGTGCGCTTGTAAAATTTTAAGATTTTTTGTTTGTTGAAGGTAACGAATCACGGTTTTAGGGTAAAGCTCTCTATCCACCTGAGCGCGCGGAGACCATACAGCCGGACCTCTGGATCGGTTTAACATTCTGAATTGAATACCCGTTTCATCTGTGATAAAACCCATTATTCCACCCAACGCATCGATTTCTTTAACCAGATGTCCTTTAGCGGTTCCTCCAATTGCCGGATTGCAAGACAGAGTTCCGATTTTGGAAATATCCATACTAACTAAAAGAGTCCTGCAATCTAAACGAGAAGTTGCAAAAGCAGCTTCATAACCGGCATGTCCGCCGCCGACAACTATGACATCAAAAACATCCATTCAAATCCTTCTTGTTATATTAAAATATAACAATGGATGCAAGAAAATCAAAATGTACCAATGATAGCAATTTCCTGACTTTTTTTGTGCCACCTTTTTAAGGAGTGTTTCACGTGAAACATACTTAGCAATGGGAGCATTTGGTAATTTGGGGTTTCACGTGGAACAATTTTAAAAAAGTAAATAAATTTAACAAATCAGAGTAATACATCCGAATTTCATGAAATCAATACGTCAATTCAATAACCAACATTTAAAGTTTGTATCATATGACCCTAGGAGGCCTTATATTTACCATAAACTACCT
>CAZSRX010000031.1:0-45418 GCA_964609675.1 uncultured Bacteroidota bacterium
TTTTTCTAATGGCGGCCATTAGAAATTATTCTGTAATGACAATTCCGGGTTTAAATAAATAATGAAAATTCGTATATCTTCCGGCGCTGTTTTTTCAGGATAACATTTTTCATTTCATGCTCCTTTTTTCCCTAAGGATTCATAAATACCAGATTACGAATCAATATTGACGATTATCTTCGGTATAAATTTTCGGAAAGTAATTATTTTACTTTTTTTAATACGGTAAACATCGTTTAAATCCGTGTGGATGTTAACGATAATCACTAAGCCAAATATGTAAAAGGACTCCATCTATGGAATCCATAATTTTTCAACGATTACGATGTGTCTGAAATTAATTCCGGTCACTATTCTAACCAAAAAAAATTGAATGAAAATCACACGGTTCGATACATTACCAAAGGTCGGAACTATAAACCTTTTACAGTAAGCGCAATAAAGAATGCCGGCTTTAGATTGAGACCAACCGGTCGTCGCCTGAAACAAAAAAAAAGCCCGGCACAATGACCGGGCTTTTAATAAAGTAATAATCTTTATTTTAGCTTGAAGGTGATCGGCAAAGTGATAGCCACTTTAACAGCTTTGTCGCGCTGTTTAGCGGGAGTAAACTTACATTTCATCACTACATCGATGGCTGCCTGGCCAAAACCGACGTTGCCGTCTTCCTTCAATACTTCCGCTCGCAATACGTTGCCCTGCTCATCAATAATGGCTTTTATGAGCACTTTACCTTCGATACCGGCTTGACGGGCTAAATCGGGATATTTAAGGTTTTTACGGATAAACTCATAACCGCCTTTGAGTTCCGGGGCCGTATCATAAGCCACGAATACTTCAGCCTCTTCGGATTTTTCCTCTTTTTTGGGAGGCGGCGGAGGCGGCGGAGGAATTTCTTCCAGATCTATTTCCGTGTCGTCAATGGTTTCATCGCCTAAGAGGGTTTCCGATTCGGCGGCAATAGGAATGGCCGGTCGTGAAGGTGGCGGTGAACGTTTGATTTGCTGCGTTTGCTCAACCTTGGTAATCTCAAACTTGATGTCCAGTTTTTCTAACTCACCTTCGGAGGGAGTCCAACTGATAAAACGGATACAAAGTGTCGCAAGCAGCAAAGAAATAATAACTGATAGTTCTATCAGTTTTCGGTACTGCAATTTTAATTCATAAATTTTCATATCATTTTCCTTTACCGTTTATGAGATCATTTCGTAATACCGTTTATTGCGGCGATATTTACGAAAATAACCAAGCCGGATTTGTCAGTAAGCGGCCTGACTTTTTGACTTGGTGGCATAAATGACGCGTAAAGCCCCAGCCTGCCTTAAACGGTTCTGGATTTCATTGACCAGACCCATTCGCGTATTACGGTCGATCCGCATAAAGATAATAAGTTGCACGTCTTTTTCGATTTTATCCCGGGCAATATTATAAATATCGTCCATTTGAGATATTGGATAATCGTCAAACACGATACGTTCGGTTTCATCCAGCCAGATAAAGGAAACATGCGTTTTTGAGGTCAGCTTTTCGGTTTTCCAGGCTTCTGGCATCTGAACGGGCAGGCCGGAATACTTCTTTATGACGGTAGAAACCATAAAGAACAGCAACAGGGTAAAAATGATATCCGACATGGAAGAGCCCGGAATCGTGGCAGGTCCTCCGGGTTTTCTTTTAAATTTAGACATAAAAAAACTCCAATGATTACTTATCGGGTTCCGCGATGGATATCTTTTTAGCTTCGGCTTGCTTCAACTGATCCATAACCGCAATAAAGACCCGGTACGGCGTACCGCGCGTTGTCTTGACGGAAATGATCATTTTATCGTTTTTAGCGATTTTTTCCTTGACGATATCCTTTACCTGATTCATCATCCGGGGCTCTTCGTCAATAAGAATGTTCCCGGCGTCATTGATGAGGATATTGGTAATATTGGTCTGTGGAATGGCCTTCACATCGCCTTCGGGAGGCAGAGTCAGATCGATGCCTTTATCGCTACTGATGGTCGTCACCACCAGGAAGAAGATCAGAAGCAAGAATGCTATATCAGCCATCGAACTGGTCGGAATCTCGGCTGTGTTTTTCTTTCGTTTTTCAACTAACATAATTTAGCATCCTGATTTTATTTTAGGGAATCGGCGATTCCCTAAATTTTGATTACTTGCGTTGCTCTAATTCCACCAGAGCTTCAATCAGCATTGCAGAACTGTCTTCCATATCGACGATAAGGCGGTTAATTTTGGCCGTAAAGAAATTATGGAAGAACTGAAGAATCATGGCGGTAATGAGACCGAACAAGGTAGTCAAAAGGGCGACGCCCATACCGCGGGCCACAATCGTTGGGGAGATATCATTGGCTTTGGCGATATCCTCAAAGGCCTGGATCATGCCCTGTACCGTACCGGTAAAACCGAGCATCGGAGCGAGCGCGATAAAAAACGCAATCCAGAGCATACCGCGTTCCAGAAAGGCCATTTCAATAGCGCCGGCGTTGACAATGGCTTTTTCCACCTGGTCAATACCGCGGTCAACCCGCATCAGACCGGCATGGAAAATGGAGGCCACGGAACCCTTGGTGCCGGAACAAATTTCCAGGGCGCGGGGTACGCCGCCTTCATCGAGGGCGTTTTTAATTCTGACCAGGAACTTCCGGGTGTTGACACCGGAACGCGTCAGCGTAATGAAACGCTCAATGCTGATCGCAAAGCCTAACACCAAGCAGCCTAAAATCGGCCACATAAACGCGCCACCGTCGATAAAATAATCAACTAATGTTTTTTCATCCATAAATAACAAGCCTCCACTTTAGGGTTAACATGTAAAGAAGTTATATTGTGTCAATAAATATTGCCGGATTTTGTTATTTCTTTAACGGGAAAATATAAAAGAATTATTAAGTAAAAGTCAACAATAAAAATTATTTATTTTCCAGGCTTAGAGCCGTAAGGACGGATTAGGAAACAATTCCGAGTCGGATGGTATCTTGTTACGAAAGTGCAGCCAGCCGGCAATGCCCACCATGGCAGCGTTATCGGTGCAGTATTCGGGCGCAGGCACTATCAGGGTACACCCGTGCGTTTGTGTTTGTTCGGTCAGCCGCCGGCGTAAAGCGGCGTTGGCGGCAACTCCGCCGGCCAGCACTACCGTGCGATATCCGCCGGCCAGCGCGGCCCGCATCGTCTTGGCCGCTAAAACTTCCGTGACCGCATCCTGAAACGAGGCGCAGATATCCGGCAAATGCTGGCGGATGAAGGTTTCGGGTTGGTTCTTAAATGCAGTCATTACGGCGGTTTTTAATCCGCTGAAGCTGAACATGTAATCCTCCGACCGCAGCATCGGTCTGGGAAAATCAAAGGCATCGGCTCTGCCGCTACGGCTTAACCGCTCAATCACCGGACCGCCCATCTGCGATTCCGGCGACAACAGGCCCAGCCAGCGCGCCACCTTATCGAAGCACTCGCCGGCGGCGTCATCACGAGTCTCGCCTAAAATATGGTAGCGGCCGAGGGATTGGGCTTCAACCAAAAGGGTGTGTCCGCCCGATACAATGAGCGCGATAAACGGAAATTCCAGTTCCGGATGTTCAATAAATACAGCCAAGAGATGGGCCTCAATGTGATTAACGCCGATCAACGGAATTCCATAACCGGCGGCAAGGCCTTTGGCAAAATTCAGGCCCACCATAATGCTACCCACCAGGCCCGGTCCGCGGGTGGCCGCAATCAAATTCAGATCCCCGCCGGAAACGCCGGCTTTGGCCAATACTTCCCTGAGTACCGGTACGATATACCTTTGGTGCGAGCGCGATACCAGTTCGGGAACAATACCGCCAAAGTCGTGCGTCAGCTGGGAAGAAACAATTTGAGCCAGCACCGAAGCGCCGCGCATAACAGCCATCGACGTATCATCACACGACGTCTCAACCGCGAGCAGAAGAGGTAATTCCAAATATCAGTCCTCCAGTTCAACCAGCCGGAACCGGCTCGGGGAAATCTGGCTCCAGGTAATATCCTTCGGCACTTCAATAATCAGTTGCGGCTCAGGGCGGTGGAGGGTCTTTTCCTTTTTATAATCAATGTAACCCCTGATGCTATCCTTCGGCAACGAAGCCAGATAATTGACGCCGCCGCGCAGTCGAATGGAAAAGGTTGAAGGCTGTACGACGGCACGAATGTTCGGAGGAAGGTTCAGTATTTTTATTGGCAGATTATCCATCTGAAATTCTCCCAGCGGCTGCACATTCACATTAACTTCCACTTCGTCGAGGTTATAATGCACCCGATGGTCGTCACTGGGAAGGACTTTAAGAAAAAAGGTTTTATGGCTGTTCAAATCGCTGTAGGCGGCCGAATCCGTGGAGAGGTGGGTGATACGATCGGAATAACTCTCCGGAAATTCTGCCATAACCGAATCGGGTTTGACCTTCAGGCCTCCAACCACCACGAATCCCGAACTGCAGGTAATACGAACGTTTGGGCGTATCGGAATTTTTTTCTTTACTAGTTTTTCGGTTTTCAGAATGAGAGAATCCGTGTAATTCACCCCGAGGATGCGGTAGGTACCTTTGGAGGGCAAATGAATATTTTCCGGATGACGGCCGGGATAAAAAACCGAGTCATGCCGGCAATCTTCAAAGTCTAATTCGTAAACGACATCATACAGATACATCATCGCCAGCAGGTTTTTTCCCTCCGATTCAATTTGAACAGGAATGCGCTCGGGCAGGTCGGAAACCAGCACATACCCTTCCGGCACATTAATCACCTTCAACGGAATGCCTATGACTTGCCGGGTGGTAAATCCGAGCTTAACGTAAAGCCATAAGAATACGGCGATACCAAGCGCCATGATAAAATATTTCTTGTTTTTAAAAATTTCCATAGAATCAACCATCAAACCGGTTACACGAAAACGTTGATGGACGGCGATCGTCGCTTATAGCCTGATAAAATAATTCGGCGATTGAATCCAAGGATGAATGATTCATTAAGCTACCAGGCCGCTGCCGGTCCATACCATACACAAAATTCCAAGGACAGGCATTATGGCCGCTGTCCATATAATTCATATAAAAGGTTCTGAAAATCACAGTCGGGTCGTTTCAGGAATATAAATCGCTTTGTATTCTTCTACCGCGAAGCTGTCGCTCATGCTGGCGATATAATCCACCACGTGCCGGGCAAAAAGCGGGTCTTTCTGAAATTCGCGGATTTTTTCCTGGACGGTTTTGTGCGGCCATTTGCGCAACTGGTAATCGGCGCCGAGTTTTTTAACCGTATAGCGTTCCAGGAAGCGATCGGTCATTTGCAGCGGATTGGAATAATACGCCTTGAAGAGTTTGCGGAGTACTTTTTCGCATTTTTTATTGACGCGGTTGATTTCGAAATTGTTGCTGAGTTCCCGCTGCATGAAGGTGTCGAGTTCGTTCTGCTTGCGGTTGACATCGAGACTGAAAATGACCAGCCATTCGTCAAAGTGGTCCTGGCGCTGTTTGCGCTCGCAGAACTCTTCGATGCGTTTCAGGGTGTTCTGCACCACATCGCCGACAAGGAGCCGCACCAGCCCGCTGATGAGAATGTGTCCGTACTGCTCGGGATTGGTAAACACCAGCGACTCGATATTGCACTGGCGCTCCACGTCCTGGATAATCTTCAACTGGCGGATGTCCCGCAGACTGATGTAGTTGGCCCGGAGGGCGTCTTCGAGATCAAAGGTGCGCTGGGCGATTTTATCGGCGATGGCAGCGACCTGGCCTTCGAGGGTCAGGCACATCAGCGAATCGTAGTTGAGGTTTTCGACGTATAAATCCGGGTAGCAATATTTTTCGGTACGGGTGCTGGTGTGTTTTAAAATGCCTTCCCGGACGGCTGAGGTCATGTTAAGGCCGTCGTAATTATATTTTTTTTCGAGTTTGTCTACCACGCGCAGACTCTGAAAATTGTGTTTGAATCCGCCCCAATCTTCGCCGGGCAGGACGCCCTCGGCGTTATCGGCGCCGCTCAGAAAAGCGTTCAGCGTGCTTTCGCCCACATCAGCAAACGGCGGCTGTCCCAGATCATGTCCCAGACTGATCGCTTCGGTCAGATCGTTATTAAGGCCCATCGCCGTCGAGATTGTCCGGGAGACCTGAACGACCTCAACCGTGTGGGTCAGACGGCTGCGATTGTGTTCGCTGTCGCGCTCCACAAGAATTTGCCGGCGGTCGCTGAGATTGCGGAAGGCATTGGAATAAATAATCCGGTCACGGTCACGTTGAAAAGCGGTACGGTGGGGATCCTCGAGTTCTTCGTTCAGGCGGGTCTTATGCCAGTGCCGGCTCTTGCAGGCGTAAGGCGCCAGAAAGCGCTCTTCCCATTCTTCCACATATTCGCGTTTGCGCTCGAAAAAAACCGCCTCGTTATTCATAGTATCTTTTCAGATAGGGGTTTAAAGTTTAATTTATTAAAGAATATAATGTAAAGATAATAAATGAAAAAAACAAGCCCGCTCTGATGCGGGCTTGTTTTTTTAGCAGCTTTCGATATCGGTTAACCCAGATAGGATCGCAGGGACTTGCTGCGGGATTTATGCCGCAGGCGGTTAATGGCCTTTTCCTTGATCTGGCGGACGCGTTCGCGGGTCAGTTTGAATTCCTCGCCTATTTCTTCCAGAGTCAGCGAGCGTTCGATACCCAGGCCGAAATACAGCTTGATGATTTTAGCTTCCCGTTCGCTCAGGGAGGAAAGCGTATTTTCGATATCACGGCGCAGGGATTCCTGCATCAGGACGTCATCCGGCAGCGGATTGACTTTGTCCGGCACGGTATCCATCAACACGCTCTTTTCGTCTTCCTGAAGGGGCGCGTCCAGAGACAAATGGCGTTTGGAAATGCGGAGAGCGTCGGAAACGTCAAAGTCCTTTATTTCCAGTTCATGGGCAATTTCTTCGGTGCTGGGCTCGCGCTCGAATTCCTGTTCCAGTTCATTGTAGGCTTTGCCGATTTTGTTCAGCATACCGACGCGGTTCAGCGGCAGACGGACGATACGCGAATGTTCGGCGATAGCCTGAAGGATGGACTGGCGAATCCACCACACCGCATACGATATGAATTTAAATCCCCGTGTTTCATCAAACCTTTCGGCGGCTTTCATGAGACCCAGATTTCCTTCATTAATCAGATCGCTTAAAGGTAATCCCTGATTCTGATAATCCTTGGCTACACTGACCACAAAACGGAGATTGGCTTCCACCAACTGTTTAAGAGCGCATTTATCGCCCTTTTTAATCTTTTTGGCCAGATCAATTTCTTCCTCAGGTTTTAATAACGGTACTTTATTGATTTCTTCCAGATAGCGTTCGATAGACTGATCTTCCCGGCTATTGATGCGCATCTTAATTCGAGCCATACATTTCCTTATTTTTAATTACTGTTTGCTACCGCATTATTTATGCTAAGTCTATATTTTACAATAAGCTTTTTAAAGCCATGCGTAGTTTAAACGCATGGCAATACAAATAAGTTCCATTTTTTTTGAAATTTTCTGATGCCGGTAAACACCCGATACGGCCAGACCAGTATGCCGAGTTAAAATTTCGGGAATGTCTTTTTCTTTTACCCGAATTAATCAGACAATCAATAATTTCAGCCAGCTTCAAGTGCGCAATCTGAAAATCCATAAACCGTGTAGTGCCCGCAAAGAAGCTGGTCCCGATAATCCTGAGTGGCCGTAACGATGAGCGGTTTTTGTCTATCACTTAACTCATAATTCGTAAACCACAGACAACAAGTCGTATGGTAACAGCTTTTCTAAAACCAGCTACAGAACTTTCCGAACAATATATACCCCGATATCTTCCTGCCACAACTCCGGCCGGTCGTGGATAAACCGTTTCATTAATCCGATGTATTATCCTGAACGCATATTGATAAGCTTGATCCCTTGGCACCGCGCATACTCTTCGGGTCCTTTGAAGGAAACATTCTCCCCGATCAAAGAAATTGCAATTTTATACAGAATGATCGTACCGGTACGCATCTCGCAGGGAGAGAGGCAGAATAAATCGTACACTTAAGATAGTCTTTTACAGGAAGCCGGCCGGCGTTTACTTCATGTTATCAATGGCAGGACCAAAGAATATGGCCCTTATCAGGTATATTTTATCCCCGACGGCATACCCGAAGTATAATCAGAGCCCAGAAAAAATATATTTTTTAAATCCGCTGTTCTACAGAGTAATATTCCATCCTTCCAGGGTTTTGATCATATCATAATTGGTCATATCAATATGGATAGGCGTTATAGCAATTTTTCCTTTAGAGACGGCGACGTCGTCGATGTCATCGTCTGTATCGAGATTCATTTTCTTGCCGGTGAGCCAGTAATACGCGCGGCCACTGAGGTCATACCGCTGTTCAAAATACTCTTCGAAGCGCCCTTTGCCCTGGCGCGCGATGACGACTCCCTGTATATTCTTAGGGTCAATAGCGGGAATATTAATATTAATCAGTGTATCAGCCGGTAAACCTTTTTGAAGCACCATACCCGCGATTTTGGCGGCGAATTCGGCGGCGAAAGTCATGTTGGCCTTCAGGTCGTGACTGGTGAGTGATGCGGCAATGGCGGGTACGCCCATAATAACGCCTTCGGTGGCGGCAGAGACCGTCCCGGAATACAGCACATTGGTCGCGGTATTAGAACCGTGGTTGACGCCGGAGACAACGATGTCGGGCTTGCGGTGCATGATTTTCTTGATGGCGATCTTGACGCAGTCCGCCGGTGTGCCGGAAATGGCATAACCGTGGAACTTGTCAGGACGATTGTATTCGGTGACACGGATCGGTTCGTTCATGGTAATGGCGTGGCCTACCGCGCTGCGCTCGGTAATCGGCGCGACGACCGTGACCTCGCCAAGCGGTTTCAGTTTCTGATACAGCGCAAAAATGCCGTTGGAATCGATGCCGTCATCATTGGTCAACAAAATGTGTTTCATGGTACCACCTGTTCTGATTTATTGGATAAGCGTTTTATTTATTCCTTATTCGTATGGGTTTCAAAGAATTCCAGGAATCCGGAAATTGTTTTCTTCAGGGCCGTTCGCGGGACAATATAATCAACGAAACCGTGCTCCAGTAAAAATTCCGCTCGCTGAAAACCCTCAGGAAGATTTTTGCCGGTTGCTTCTTTGATGACCCGCGGGCCGGCGAAACCGATGAGCGCCCCGGGTTCGGCGAGAATCACATCGCCGAGCATGGCGAAGCTGGCCGTGACGCCACCGGTAGTGGGATCGGTCAGCAGGGAAATGTACGGCAGGCGCGCCTCGTGCAGCAGAGCCAGTTTGGCGCTTGTTTTGGCCATCTGCATCAGGGACAGGGCGCCTTCCATCATGCGCGCGCCGCCGGAAGCGGACACGATGATCAGAGGGTATTTTCTTCTCAGCGCTTCATCGGCCGCGCGGGATATTTTCTCGCCCACCACCGAACCCATGCTGCCGCCAATAAATCCGAAATCCATCACCGCGAGCACCACCGGCCGCCCTTCCATTTTTCCCACGCCGGTCTGCACGGCATCTTTGAGCCCGGTCTTCTGGATGGTCTGTTTCAGACGTTCGCCGTAGGGTTTGGAATCCCTGAATCCCAGCGGATCTACCGATACCATGTTTTTATCCATCGGCACAAAAGTGTCCGCATCGCACAGGATACGGATGTAAGTTTTCGCATTAACACGGAAATGGTGCCCACATTTCATGCAGACCTGCAGATTATCGGCAAGGTCCTTCTTGTATAAAATTTCATCGCAGGACGGGCACTTTATCCAGACATTTGGAAGTTCTTTTTTTTCCGTACCGGCGTCCACGCCATCTTTAGTCCGCTGATACCAACTCATTAAACATTCTCCCGTTTTAACTCCAGATCCATCAGGATAGCGTCTTCATCCTGCATGAACCCGTCGTGATAATAATTTTTCCGCACGCCGACTTTTTTAAATCCGTTGCGTTCATACATGCGTATGGCATCGGTGTTGGAACGGCGGACTTCCAGCATGACCCGTCCGCAGGAATGTTTACGCGCCTCGGCGATCACCGCTTCCAGAAGGCGCTGGCCGTATCCTTTCCGCCGATGGTCGGGATGCACGGCAATATTTGCCAGATGGCATTCATCCACGATAAACCACATAACTGTAAATGCAACCATCACGCCATCCTTTTCCATGACTAACGGCAGAGACAAGTCCGGGTTGTTCAGTTCATCCGTAAAATGACTTCGGCCCCACGGCGACCGGAACGAGGCCAATTCAATCAGCATTACTGTATCCACATCTTCACGCGTCATCGGCCGAATGATCAGCATGTTCAGGTCGGTCATAATCGGATCGGTCATGGCTTTTTCCCCAGGAACGGCTGGATATAGAGCGGAACCATCGTATCGATATCCTCCATTTCATTGTTTATGAATTTCCTGTATCCAAGTAAGCCGAGATAATAAAGATCGGGTTTGGCGTGATGCCGTTCCGGTATCGTTAACACGGATCTGGAACCGGGCGGAATATCATGGTGAATGAAATTTATGGAATCACACACAAAAATCAAGGGATGCGACAACTTTTCAATCAAAACCGACGCGGCTGTTACTTCAGGTCCCATCATTAAAGCACCGTTTTCATAACCCGCCGTGTAAAATTCGCCTTTACGTGATTGGATTGCCGTCAGAACCGGCCGCTGCATGAAATGAAAGGGCGCTGCGATAACATCCAGCGTTGGCACGGCGATTACCGGAATCCTCAGAGCAAACGCCAATCCTTTGGCTGTGGACAGACCCACACGTAAACCGGTAAACGAACCGGGACCGATGGTCAGCGCGATTCCGCACAGGTCTTTTTTTTCAATATTGGCCTGGCGTAAAACCCATTCGATAAAGGTAATCAGTTTTTCTGAATGCACGTTTTTCCGGTTCACGGTCAGCGCTGAAACGAGTTCCACCGATTCGTTTTTACACGCAACCACACCGGTCTGGCAATCGGCTCCGGAGGTATCTATCGTCAGCCAATACATCCTGATTCCTCTCTGATACATAACCGCCGGTTGCCGTTGTCCGTGATTTCAAAGCGAACAGTTCGATAAGGCGGTTTCAGAAAATCCGCTATCCGTTCGGGCCATTCGATGACGGAAACGGCATCGCGGTCATCTAAAAATTCCGTAATGCCCAGATCTATGATTTCGTCGGGGGTATGCACGCGGTAAAAATCAAAATGGCGGACCCGCAGCGGCTGTTGATGCCACCGGCCGGCGTATTCATTGATAATGACAAAGGTGGGACTGTTGACGATGGCCGGCGGTATGCCAAATGTTTCACAAAAACCCTTGGTGAAAACGGTTTTTCCGCTGCCGAGATCGCCAAACAGCGCTACGACGGCGCCAGGCGCGAGTGTACGGGATATTTCCCTGCCGATCCGCATGGTTTCTTCTTCGGACCGGCTGATATATTCAATTTCAGTATCGCTCATATTAATTATAAGCTAATCATATTTAAACGTCTATTCAAGTAAAATCTCCATTCAAATTTCAAAACAGCCGGGATAAAAAAAATGCAGCCGGAACTGATTTTTAAAGTCTTGTTGATTCTTGTTATCAGATAAACTATTTTGTTTTGTTAATAAGCGGAAAGACCATAATGGTAATCGGATTAACAGGCGGTATCGGTTGCGGTAAAAGCACGGCGGCCGGATTTTTTAAAGAACTCGGCGCGTATGTTATCGACGCCGATGCTATCGGCAAAACCATACTGGAACAGAATCCTGATTTACAGGAAGCGATACTTCTTGCGTTCGGAAGGGATTTGGCCGATGCGCGCGGGGCTATAGACCGAAAAGCGCTCGGAAACAGGGTTTTTTCCGATCCGGAGAAACTGGACCAATTGAACCGGATGATACATCCTCGGCTTTGGGAGGAAGTCAGACAGTCCGTTGAGCGGGCGCGTTCGGAAAAACATCCGTTGATTGTCGTGGACGCCGCGCTGATTTTTGAAGTCGGCCTGGAACCGCTGTTTGATGGCATCCTTGTTATCGCGTCCACGCTGGAAAACCGCATCGCGCGCCTCCGGCAACGCGACGGCCTGAGCCGCGAAGCCATTATGAACCGTATCCGCCGGCAGATGGATCTTGAAGAAAAAATCCAAAAAGCCGACTGGGTCATTGCCAACGATGCCGCACCGGAAACGCTATACCAAAATCTCCTGGCCTGGTACCGCCGGTTGATGGCCGACGGCGCATCCGCCGATAAAAATTATGCCTAACACATTTGACACATAGCGATATAACTAAAGGAGCAGCAATGGAACGGTTTATTGGACTGACGGGTGTGATTACGATTCTGGGTATTGCCTGGCTGATTTCAAACAATAAAAAACAAATCAACTGGCGACTGGTCGGGATGGGTATGCTGATCCAACTGGTGTTCGGCCTGCTGGTCCTTAAAGGAAAATCGTGGGGTTTTCCGTTTAACCTGTTCGCGCTGATGTTCGAGAAAATAGGCGAAGGATTCGTGGCAATATTGAGCTTTACTACGGAAGGCGCGCGGTTTGTCTGTGGCACGCTGGCACTCAGTCCCGGCGCCGAGGGCAGTCTCGGATTTTTCTTTGTATTTCAGGTCTTGCCTACGATTATCTTTTTCTCCTCGCTGATGTCGGTGCTCTATTATCTTGGAATCATGCAGAAAGTGGTGCAGGGCATGGCCTGGGTTATGGCCAAGCTGATGGGCACCAGCGGAGCCGAATCGCTGTCCTGCACGGCAAACATTTTCGTCGGCCAGACGGAAGCGCCGCTGATGATCCGGCCGTTTCTGAAAGATATGACCAACTCCGAACTGCTGACGATCATGGTAGGCGGCATGGCGACGATTGCCGGCGGCGTAATGGCGGCCTACGTGCAGATGCTGGGCGAATCTTTCGCCGTGGCGCATGATCTGCCGATACGGGACGGCCAAATCATGTTCGCGACCCAGTTGCTCGGCGCAAGCATCATGGCGGCACCGGCGGGCATGGCCATATCCAAGATCATGTTCCCGGAAACCGGCACGCCCGTCACCAAAGGATCGGTTCATGTTACGGTTGAAAAAAACGCCTCCAATGTCATTGAGGCGGCGGCCGGCGGCGCTTCGGACGGCGTTAAGCTTGCGCTCAATGTCGCCGGCATGCTGATCGCTTTCATCGCGCTTATTGCGTTATTTAATTCGCTTATCGGCTGGGTCGGCGGCTGGATCGGCATGGAAACTCTGAGTCTGCAGACGATACTCGGTTACATTTTCGCACCGGTTGCTTTTCTGGCCGGCGTTCCTTGGGAGGAAGCCGTTACCGTTGGACGGCTCCTCGGCACCAAGATCGTTCTTAATGAATTTGTCGCCTATTCGGATATGTCGCAGTTAATCCGGGAAAATCTTCTCGTTTCCGACAAGGCCATACTTATTTCCACATTCGCTCTCTGCGGATTTGCTAATTTCTCCTCCATCGCCATTCAGATCGGCGGCATTTCCCCATTAGCACCCGACCGCCGCAAGGATATTGCTTCACTGGGCCTTCGGGCCGTTATCGGCGGCGCCCTGGCCACTTTGCTTGCGGGTACCATCGCGGGCATCATCCTTTAAACGACTTTAGGACTAACCGATTGCTTGTGAGGAATATTTTTAAATCCTGGAAACGCCTTTGGATTGCCGTCGGATGTCTGGCGGTCCTTTTGTATTTTCTTTTTCCGCTTATCCTGGAATCACTAATTGAATCACGGATACGGTTAGAACTATCGCGTCTGGGAAAGCGGGCCGGCGTCCATATAGAATTTTCATCTGTAAATTTTCCTGAAAGCGGTCAGTTCCGATTACAAAACGTAACCTGCATGCGCACTAACCATGCGGCTGACCGACAAAGAGATTCCTTGTTTTCTGAAAATGCCTCGGCGGTTTCTTCGGTCTCCAACGATCTTTTGATATATGTCGGTTCGCTGACCGGCCGTTATTACCTGCTCGGTTTTTTTTCCGGCAATTACCTTCGTTCGGTCGAACTGGATTCCGTATTTCTTAACGTGGCGCATGACTCCTCCGGTTTTAACGTCGAGGGACTTTGGCGAGCTTTCGAGCCCGAAGCGGATTCCATCGGCTTTCGAACCCACAAGGAAAAAGAACCGCTTCTGCGCCGGTTTTGGAAACGCATTGAGACATGGCCTGTCCCTGAAATTCAGGTCCGCCACAGCCGTATGTTGCTGACCGATACCTATACGGCATTTCATAAAAACCCGCGCCGAAGGTCCCTGCGCCGAGAAGCTGTCCTGATAACCGGCATCAGCGGATACCTGCATAAAACCACACCCAACCGCCTGGACTACGAATTTAAAAGCCGCTTCCTGCATGAACATACATTCATCCCGTTGATGATAAGCGGCAGTTTGGATCCCTCATCCGAAGAAATCCGCTCCCATTTGTTGTTCGATAGACCGGTGAAAGCGCCTTTTCTGGATTCGTTTCTGGAAGCCGCACTTTATTTGCAGGAATGTAATTTATCGGCTGTGACGCGCCACAACGCCGACAGCGCCTTTATTGACGCCGGCTTAAACGTTCAGGATATGTCCCTTGTCTCGGATGCCATGGCACGGACTAAAATACGGGAACTGAACTTCAATACACGGCTGAATCTTGCCATCGTGGGCGATACCGTCATCGTGCTTGCGCCCACTTCGCTGACCCTCAACCGGATTAAGGTCCATGCGGAAGGCGTGATGATCGCCGGTGATAATTATCCATGCTACCGGTTGAAAATATCCATTCCCCGTACAAGCTTTACCGATCTGTTCGAATCCATACCCTCCGCTTTCATGACCCAGCTGGAAGGCATCCGCATGAATGGCTCCTTCGAATATGAACTGGGTATCTCGGTGGATATGGCGCGTCTCGACAGCCTTTCCATCGATGCGCGTATGAAAACCAGCAGCGATTTCAGGCTTATCAGTCTAGGCGACTCGATCAACGTAAAAAAACTCCGCTCGGATTTTGATTATACCGTGACCTTACAAAACGGCGCGGACAGCACCTTCAGAGTCGGAAAGGAAAATCCTTATTTTGTGCCTTACGACAGCCTGCCTCCGCATCTGGTGCATGCCGTTTTGCTGAGCGAGGACGGATCTTTTTTCAAAAACGACGGTTTCAACATCCTGCAGGTGGAACGTTCGGTCGCGGAAAATATCCGCGCAAAAAAATTTGTGCGCGGAGCCAGTACGATTTCCATGCAATTCGTAAAAAACATTTACCTGAGCCGTGAAAAAACGCTTTCGCGTAAATTTCAGGAACTTATCATAACCTGGCTGATGAACAAAGAGCGGATGCTGGACGAATACCGAAATAAGGAAAAGCATAAAAAACGACTTTTAGAAATTTATTTCAACATTATCGAATGGGGACCCGATATTTTCGGTATCGGACGCGCTTCGGAATTTTATTTCAAAAAACGCGCGGCCGATCTGACGGTCCAGGAGGCTGTTTTTCTGGCAACCATCATCCCCAACCCGAAACGCTACGATTGGTATTTCCGGAACGGCGAACTGCGCAAGAACAAGAAAGACAACATGGCGCTGCTAAGCCGTTTGCTTTATCAAAACGCCGTTATTGACCGGGAAACCTGGGAGCAATGTTTTCAGACTGATCTAACCTTCCGGGGTGAGGCGTATCCGCTGATACTTGAACAAAGCGCTGTGGATTCTTTGTCAAAAAATAATTACCTTAATCCCCGATAAACATGGAGCGACTGTTTTGGCTGTAAAATTTGAGAAAGCGAAACCCCGGCATTTATTTTTGAATGACCTGAATCAGATTCACTGGTACTGGCGGTTTGTGATTTTCATGGCTGTTTTTTTCGTGTTGTCCTACTTTATCCTGCAGACAATCCACCGCTATTTCCCGACACCCAAGGAAATCAGCCGGGAGAGAGACATTCTGATTCTTCTTCCTAATGCTGTAATGGCCGTGACGGTCGGGTTGATCAGCTGGGCCGCCCTTCGTTTTCTTGACCGCCGAAAATTCCAATCGATTGGACTGGCTTTTCATCCGGGCTGGAGGCATGAGCTTTTTTTCGGCCTGGTCGTCGGATCCCTGCTGCCGCTTTTCATCGGCGTCACGCTTTGGTTGAGCGGACAGATTTATTTTTCCTTCCGCCCGATGGGTTACGCGGAATCATGGACCGGCATTCTCATCAGTCTGGGGGTGTGGATTTCACTGGTGACTTTTTACGAATTGGTTTTCCGGGGCTACCTGTTGCAAACGATTGCTGAAGGCGCCGGACGGTTTACGGCGACTATTTTTATATCTGTATTTTACGGCTTCATCCTCGGAAGCGGCCATACCACCAGCATCCTGCCTGTAATTAATGTGGCGCTGGCCGGTTTTATGTACACGATTATCTATTTCCGCACCCGTTCGCTCTGGCCGATGCTGGGGCTTCATTTCGGCTGGAATTTTGTTCAGAGTTATTTCCTCGGCTCCCGGGTGGAGGCGTATTTAAGTTCCAGTTCGATATATACCGTCACGGTTGACGGTCCCGACTGGCTGACCGGCGGCCATTTCGGAATGGACGGCGGCATCATCGGTACGATTTTTATACTTTTGTTTCTCTTATATACTTCACAGACGCGGCATCTCACAATGAACGCAGCCATGAAAAAAATCAAATTCGAAGCGCTGACGCAGTCGTTTATCAAAAAACCAGAGAACGATGAGCGCCGGCAATAAAAGTATTTCCGATAATTTTTCTGAATTCCCTTCCGTCCGTGAATTGCTTTCGGAAGTACAGCAGACGGGCCTTGCCCGGGAGATACTGGTTCGCATTATCCGCGAAGCGATACACAATGAAAAACAATCCCGCCGGAAGAAGACGGCGGCCGCTTTCCCGCGCGCCGTTATAAAAGAACGCTTGTTGCGAACCGTTTCCTCAGTTATCGGCCGCCTGACAACTCCCAGTCTGAAACGCGTAATCAACGGCACCGGTATTGTGCTGCACACCGGACTGGGCCGGGCCCCTCTTTCGGCCGCCGCGCGTGCTCACTTAGCGGATGTGACGGCGCATTACTCCTGCCTTGAAGTGGAATTGGAATCAGGCAACCGCGGTGAGCGACTCACGCACACGGACGCTCTGCTGCGCTACCTGACCGGCGCGGAGTCCTCTGCGGTCGTTAACAACAATGCCGCCGCGGTATTCCTCGCCCTGAACACGTTGGCCTCTGGAAAAGAAGCCGTCATTGCCCGCGGACAATTGATCGAAATCGGCGGATCCTTCCGATTACCGGAAATTATGGCCCAAAGCGGCGCCGTGATGCGGGAAGTCGGCACCACCAATAAAACCTATCTGCGCGATTACGAAAAGGCCATACGCCCGGCGACCGGCCTGCTGATGATCGCCCACACCAGCAATTACCGGGTAAAAGGATTTACCCATGAAACGCCTATGGAAGCAATCGCCGCGCTCGGACGGCGCCGGCGTATACCCGTATTGTATGACCTTGGCGGCGGCGCGCTTGTAGATCTGCGCGCGAACAACCTGCCCGGGGAACCGCTGGTACCCGACGCCATCAGTAAAGGCGCGGATATTGTAACGTTCAGCGCGGATAAGATACTGGGCGGCCCGCAGGCCGGAATTATCATCGGAAAAAAGAAATATATCGACTGCATCCGTAAAAATCCGCTGATGCGCGTTCTGCGCTGCGATAAGATGATCCTGTCTGTTCTCGAAAGCACCTTGCGCAGCTATCTCTTTCCTGAATCGATCAGCCAAAACATACCGTCCCTGAAAATGCTTGGCGAGAATATCGCCGCGCTTCAAACCCGCGCAGAAAAAATCCTCACCAGAGTTAAAAAGGATAATTATAAAATACTAACTGTTATGGAAACGTTCGCTGAAGCCGGCAGCGGCACCATGCCGCTTGAGAAAATCCCCAGCCTCGCTTTGAAAATCGTGCATAAAGATAGAACGGCCTCACAGCTTGCCAAATGTCTGCGCGGAAATATCATCCCGATATTTGGATATATCAAAGAAAATACGTATTTTATTGATATGCGCACCATCCGGGATGATGAAATCGATTGGATTTCGGACGCATTAAACCGGTGCGAAACGCTGACTGAATAATCATCATTAATTAAACACGGAGGCCTATATGAAATCATTAACCTTATTCTTGCTGATCATGGGGCTCATTGTCTACGGATGCACATCGTCAGCCCAAACCTCGAAAAAGGAATCAAAAAAGAACTCCAAAAAAGAAATGAAAAAAGAGGAAGAAAAAAAAGTTAAAGAAGAAGAACTTAAAAAAGCCGAAGAACAAAGGCAGGCCAAGCTGGAGGAGGAAAAACGGGTTAAGGAAGAATTAGAAAAGAAAAGAGAAGAATCGGAAAAGCAAAAAGAAGAATTGCGCAGGGTACAGGAAAATCTGAAAAAAATGGGACTGGCTGCCCTTCATGTGGAATTTACTAAAGAAAATACGGTTTTAAAGTATACCAGCGGTCAAACCCTAACGCTTGGCGCTGGGGTTAAAGATCAGGTCATACTGGACAAACTCAATGATCTGCTTCAGAAAGCCCGTGAAAAGGAAAGCAAAACCGAGCGCGCCGGCGGCTGGTGTTACGGCGGTTATGAAGCGTGTCATGACGGAAAACTCTATATTTATGTAAACACCATGATAGGTACCAACTGCACCGGCGAATGGTACGGAACCAATGCCGAATGTAAATAATACATTGCAATCCCAACAGGAACGCTTATGGACGAACTTACATCCAAAATCTTTAACCTCCAAGGTATGACCGATTATCAGGACGGCGCGGTGGTAAGCCGTACCATTATCAAGAAAGCCACGGGAACCGTGACGGTATTCGCCTTTGACAAGGGTCAGGCTTTGAGCGAACATACCGCGCCGTTTGACGCTATGGTCCAAATACTGGACGGCCGCGCCGAAATCCTTATAGGCGGGCATTCATTCAGTTTAAAAACCGGTGAAATGATTATCATGCCGGCCAATGTGCCGCATGCTGTCAAGGCGGAAAGCCGGTTCAAAATGATGCTGGTGATGATTAAATCCTGATATGAAACTCACCCAGCAACAAATCGCGGCCATTAATCAATTCGGCGTTAACGCATGGTACGTACGGGAACTGATTGAATCAGGCGATTTGCTATCAAACGATATTCCGGAAAGCTGGAAAGCCTTATGGCGTGATTGGGGATTGGATGTGGCTGATTTGAAAAATACAACAGCTAGCCATCCCATCATCACGCAAACAGCCGGACCCACGCCAACGGGCGTAACCGATCAATACATCCCCATTCAGGGCGGCGCGCTTAAGATTGCCGAAAACATGCAGGAAAGCCTTGCCGTTCCGGTTGCCACATCCCACCGAACGGTTCCCGTTAAACTGCTGGAAGAAAACCGGCGACGCATCAATCAATATCTGAAAAAAGAGTCTATTAAAGTATCATATACACACCTGCTCGCGTGGGCTGTGGTCCGGGCTTTAAAAAAACATCCCGTGATGAATGGGGCCTACGCCGTCAAAGATCATCAGCCGCATTGGATCAAACGAGGCGCCGTTCATCTCGGAATCGCGGTGGATATCGAACGTAAAGACGGCAGCCGCTCGCTGATTGTGCCGAACATCAAGAACGCCGATACCATGGATTTCCGCCGTTTTATACTGGCCTATCAAGCGATTGTCGCGAAGACCCGTTCCGGAAAGATTGAACCGGCTGATTTTACCGGCACAACCATATCCCTGACCAATCCCGGCGGATTGGGCACCGTAACGTCCAATCCACGGCTGATGGTCGGCCAGGGCGCTATCATTGCCGCAGGCGCTGTCGGATATCCGGCTGAATTTCACGGCATGGCCGAAGAAACCTTGTCGGCCCTAGGCATCAGTAAAGTCGTGAACCTTACCAGCACCTATGACCATCGCATCATACAGGGCGCCGAATCCGGGGCATTTCTTAAAACCATCCACGAACAGCTGACCGGCGAGCACGGATTTTACGAAACCATTTTCCGCGATCTGGGAATCCCCGCTAAACCGCTGGCCTGGCAGCAGGATACGCCGGTTTTGACGTTTTCAAACATTTCGGACAGCACGCATCTGCAAAAGCAGATACGAATTCCCGAACTGATTAACATGTACCGTGTCCGCGGACATCATCTGGCGGATCTGGATCCGCTGGCCGTGGTGGCGCATGATCATCCCGAACTGGATCCGGGACGTTACGGTTTTACCCTCTGGGATTACGACCGCGTATTTCTGACCGGCGGACTTGCCGGCAAAAACCAAGCGACGCTTCGGGAAATCCTGGATATTCTCACCGAAACGTATGCGGAAAAAATCGGCGTGGAATTCCGGCACATTCAGTCACCCGAAGAAAAAGAATGGCTTCAAAACCGCATGGAATCGGCGCGTAATAAACCGGCATGGGATGCGGCAACCAAACAGCGCATACTGCAACAACTGATTATCGCCGAAGCGTTTGAAAAATTTATCCACACCAAGTTTGTCGGTCATAAGCGTTTTTCACTTGAAGGATCCGATACCCTGATACCGCTTCTGGATTACTTATTACATATTGCCGCAGAAGCGGAGGTTAAGGAAGTCGTGTTCGGCATGGCGCATCGCGGACGCCTTAATGTCCTCGCAAACATCATCGGCAAATGGTACGCTAAGATTTTCTCGGAATTTGAAGGCAACATGGATCCCGACTCTATTCAGGGGTCCGGCGACGTCAAATATCATCTCGGTGCCACCGGCGTATTTAATACACGTAACGGCCAAGCTGTCCAGGTTTCTATCGCGCCCAATCCCAGCCATCTGGAATGGGTCAACGCTGTCGTGGAAGGTATAGTCCGCGCCAAACAGTCCCGTAAACCTGCAGCGGTTCTTAACAAATCGTACATGGCCTTGCTGATTCACGGCGACGCCGCGTTTGCCGGTCAGGGCGTGGTCGCTGAAACGCTGAACCTCTCTCAACTGAAAGGCTACCGGACGCGCGGCACGTTCCATATTATTCTGAACAACCAGATTGGTTTCACCACCCTGCCCGAAGAAGCCCGTTCTTCGCCTTATGCCACCGATGTCGCGCGGATGATTCAGGCGCCGATTTTCCACGTCAACGGCGACGACCCTGAAGCCGCCCTCTGGGTGGCGCAGCTCGCGTTTGAGTTCCGCCAGCGCTTTGAAAAAGACGTGGTCGTCGATCTTATCGGATACCGCCGCCACGGCCATAACGAAAGCGATGAACCGGGTTATACCCAGCCGCTGATGTACCGGAAAATCCGCAGCCACCCCACCGTCAAAACCATTTATGCGGAACGGCTCATTCAGGAAAAACTATTACCGCCGGAACAAATAACCGAATTTGAAAACGGCGTTTATCAATGTCTCAACGAATCCTTAGATGCCGCTAAAGCCGGCGCCGTTAAATATGAACCTGATGTGCCGCTCGCCGTGCCCGTTGATGCCCTTAGACATCCGGATAAGGAATGCAAAACCTGCGTCACCGCCGATACCCTTCTGAAACTTATCGACGACCTCACTAAAGTTCCCGATACATTCCGGATTCATCCCAAACTGCAAACGTTCCTCGATGTCCGTCGTCAGACGATGGCTACAAGAACCGGCATCGACTGGGCCTTTGCCGAATCCCTGGCATTCGGTTCGCTGCTCCTCGAGGGCGTTCCTGTCCGGCTCAGCGGGGAAGACTCCCGGCGCGGCACATTCAGCCAGCGACATCTGGCGCTCACCGATATTGAAACGGAAGCAGAGTTTGTCCCATTGAACGCGATCCCCGGCGCCGGAGCTAAAATCGAAGCGATCGACAGCATGTTATCGGAAGCCGCGGTGCTGGGATTCGAGTACGGCTACAGCCTTGCCGACCCGCTGGCGCTGGTTTTATGGGAAGCGCAATTCGGCGACTTCGTCAACGTGGCACAGCCGGTAATTGATAATTTTATAGCCAGCGCACGCTCCAAGTGGCAGTTAAACTGCCATCTCGTGTTGCTGCTCCCCCACGGCCTGGAGGGTCAGGGCGCGGAGCATTCCAGCGCGCGGCTGGAACGCTTCCTGCAATTAGCCGCCGAAGATAATATCTATGTATGCAATCTCACCACACCCGCTCAGTATTTTCATGTTTTGCGTCGGCAGATTTACGGCGGCAAGCCCAGACCGCTGATTCTCATGACGCCCAAAAGCCTGCTGCGCCTACCTGAGGCCCGCTCAGACCTGAACGCGTTTACTGACGACCGCTTTCATGAAGTACTTGACGATGAGTGGCCCGACAAACATCACATCCGACGCCTTGTCTTCTGCAGCGGGAAAATTTATTACGAACTGAAATCCCATCGCGAAAAAAACCGGCTTTCGCATACAGCCATCATCCGGTTGGAACAATTGTACCCGTTCCCATCCGAAGCGGTGGCCGGTATCCTAAAATCCTATCCGGCGAATACCGACATTTACTGGGTCCAGGAAGAACCAAAAAACATGGGAGCGTGGCGATTTATTCAGCCGCTCATTAACCCGCTTCTTACATTCGGACAGACCCTTTTCTATGTCGGCCGGGATGAAAGCGCGGCTCCGGCCGAAGGCTCATTCAAAATTTTCCGCATCGAACAAGACCGGATTATCAGGGAAGCCTTTTCATAAAAAAGCCTATCCCATTAAAAAATTAATTTTTTTCTTGATTCTCGCCGGCCGTTTCAATAAGCTGTTGTCTACAACTCATCTTTTTTTAATTTTTAACATTGCAGGGAGGGTATTATGAAGAAGTGGTTCTTTTTTTCAGGAAGCATTGCCTTTGCATTGTTTCTATTCGTAAGTTGTAGTGATGAGAAAGATAAATCGCAACATTTATGTTTCTACAACGGTTCCGGACAAACGGCCCAGGGCATTGCATGGCGCCCGGCCGGTACTTCCACATGGAGCTACAGCCATTTTGATAATCCTATTTACAACGGTGATGGCTTTGACTATGAAGAGGGAAAATTTAATGAACATGTGGATGCGGGTAACTATGATATTATGATTTTTAACACCAGTATCGTCCGGATCCGGCAATGGAATAATTTCTACTTCAACGGCAAAGCGATGGGCATTCAATGTACCAACAACACTTCGACCTCTATCATTGGTGCGGTAGATAAAGACTGTAATCCTACCGGAGCAACATACACCGCGGATTTATAATAGTTGACATTTTTTAATGAAACCATAAACCGTACGCAAACACCATGCGTACGGTTTTTTTATTTCCCGATCAGTACAAACGGTGACCAGTAATACGGCGAGGCGAGTGGTTTTTCATACTCCCGAATTCAAACCTTCTGGGTTTGATTGGGTAAAAATTAATTTGCATCATTTCGGGTTCACGATTAATCTTCACGGTGAACCCTGAAGGTTTTTCGTGAATTATTTTTTTCTTCTTTCTTTCGCCGAAGTCTGATACAGCCTGGCCTCGTCGAAATCCCTCCGTTCTTCTTCCGTTTCCGTCAGCAGTTCGGGAACTTCCATCGGCTTGCCGTTGGTGTCCAGAGATACCATATTAAAATACCCGCGGGCGCACGGCCGGCTTTCTCCGGTCAGGTGATCATGAACAAAGCACGCGACTTTAACCATCAGTGAAGATCGGCCCGTAAACACGACCTTAGCCTGCGTTTCCAGACGGTTTCCGGACTTAACCGGCGCGATAAAATCAACGGCTTCAATCGAAACGGTTGTGATCGCGGTGCGGCAGTACATCGAACCGGCCACCGCGGCCATCATGTCCATGATTTCCAGTATCTTGCCGCCGAACATCGCGCCGTGCGTGTTTACAAGGTTTGGAAAAACAATCTGCCAGTGCGTGTGAACGATGGATTTTCGGGGAATTGGTTTCATAATGGTTTTATCCGGTGTTAATTGATATGTATGTGAAACACGTTAACTCATTGTTTGTTGCGCCCGCTGGCATTCCCCGGCACATTGGGTATATCCCGAATCGGCTTTAAAGGAGTTATTATTTAATATTTGTCTTTTGCGCCTCCGAATAACAGCGGGGATGCGTTTGGTTAAATATAACATAAAACGGATAGATAAGTATCAGTTTTTTTAAATGTCCATGGATGAATGTTGGCTGACATTTACCGCTATCGATTGCAGTTTCAGTGTCGGCTGCCCCACACTGATCGGTATCCGCTGCCCTTGCTTAAAGCACGAGCCTGTACCGGTTTCAACGGCCAGGTCGTTTCCGACTTCGGTGATGGCCTGCATATAATCACGGCCGTTACCCTGAACCAGCATACATGTAATCGGGAAAGTCAGACGACCGTTTTCAATCATATATCCTTCCGCAATCTCAAAAATAAAATCGCCCTTTGCAATATCCGCCTGGCCGTCGCCGATTTTTTTAATATACAAACCTTTTTTGACGGACCGTATCATTTCATCGGGTGCGGCGCTGCCCGGGAGGATGTATGTATTGGTCATCCGCGGCAAAGGCGTATGCAGAAAGCTTTCCCGCCGGGCGTTTCCAGTCAGTGGGTGATTTATTTTTTCAGTGGATTTACGGTCGGTAAGGAATGATTTCAGAATGCCTTTTTCAATGAGCGTAGTGGTCTGCGCAGCGGTTCCTTCATCGTCATACGCAAAACTGCCGCGGCCGCCGGGATAAGAGGCGTCATCGACCAGGGTAACCGTGTCCGAAGCGATTTTATCCCCTAAAGCATCCGCGTAAACGGATGATCCATTCGACGCAAAATCCGCTTCCAGTCCGTGTCCGCAGGCTTCATGCCACACGATGCCGTTCCAACCGCTATGGATAACCGCCGGGTATAGTCCCGGCTTGATGGTACGCGCATCCATCATAATGCAAGCGGACGCGGCGGATAGCCGCCCGGTTTCCCGGATGAGCGCCTTATCATAATATGCATGGCCGGCAGCGGCCCGACCCGCCCATGCGATGCCCCGGCCCTGTTTCTTTTTATGCGCCGCATAGGATTCGAGGTAGAGTTCATGATGCATCCGGCGATCCGACACATAAAGACCATTCGTATTAATAACGGTAACGTCACATCGCGTCTCGTTATACTCACCGCGGACGTGGTGTATTTTCGGGTCAGATTCCCATGCGGATTCCGCCGCGGCGGATACTATCCGAACAGGCTCCGCGATCGTTGATGCTTCATAATCCTCTTCGCCGCCCGATTCATCAACCGGCGCAACATCATGGGGTTCCAGGCTATGCGTCCGGATTTGCCGGATCGCATGAACGATATTTTCGGGAGAAGGGTTGGTTTTATAATAATACCGTTCGCCGTCAGCGGAAAATACCCGGATTCCGAAACCCGATTTTACGGCGTGTTGAATTGTGTGGACGTTACTGCCGGAAACGATGATACGCCATGAGCTACGGCATTCGATAAATAATTCCGCAAAACGATTGCCACCGGATAACAGGGTGTTAAGATGTCTTTCAAGACCGCAATACAGGTCCGACCGGGATTTCATTAATGCAGCAACCGGCTAGGTTTGCTTAGATCCCGAGGCCTTGTCGATATCGATGATCTGGTAAGCGCCGGCATAAGGCGTGGTCTCGTATTTTCGTATGCGCTGGATTTTATGAATGACTTCCGTCATGCGCTGGAGACATTCGTAGAGCAGTTTCATTTCCTTGTCGAATTCCGTTTTCTGGTTGTTCATCTCATTCTTGGCAAGGATTATCTGGATCAGCCCCATGCCGCTGGTAATGGGCTGGGCCAGTTCGTGCGCCGCGGCACCGGCCATTTCCAGCAGGACTTTCTCACGCTCCGCCTCGAGCACCTTGGTGTGCAGTTCGTGAATGCGCAGTTGGGCCCGCATACGGTTATAGATATCAGAATTCTCAAAAGGTCGCACCAGAAAATCATCGGCGCCGTAGTTAAGCGCTACCGTACGGTTTTTCTTGTCTTTCTCATCCAGCAGAACAAGAACCGGAATATTACGGTATTGCTCATTGGATTTGATATAGATGCAAAGATCCCACGGCCGGATATAATTGATTTTGGCGTCGGATATGACAATGTTGATTGTTTTTTCCTTTAGGACTTTTTTGGCCTCTTCAATAGTTTTTACACTGATGATCTGAAGGCCGAGCAGGGTGTGCAGGTTAAACTCCAGCTCGGCGGCTTCGTCATCATTATCAGTCCAGAAAATGCCGGTCGTGCGGGTAAAATAATCTTTTGAACGAGGTAGGTTTCCGTTATGGTCACTCATAGGATCTGTCCTGTGAATAGTATACTATAATCCTTTACTTATTTCAACAAGTTTTTCAAGATCACGGCGCAGGCGTTCCAGATCGTCTCCGTATTTGGACCAGTTGCCTTTTCGTACGGATTCCTGGGATTTCAGATAATTATCCAAAGCCGAACGCGATAGATCCCGGACGGATTTCAGCTTGCCGGCTAACAGGGCGTTTTCTTTTTTATCCGTCCCGCCGGCAACGGCCAGATCAACCGTTTTTACGGGTGCTTCCAGAGCTTCGGAGGAAACCGAGGTCCCAAACACCTTTTCAAACGCAAGATCGAGGTTATCCTCCATCGCAATGTTGTTGCCAAAAGCGATTATGACTTTTTTCAGCTCAGGCAGTTTGCTCTGACTGGACTGCAGGTAAAGCGGTTCCACATAGATGATGGAATTGTTGACGGGTATGACAATCATATTGCCCCGGGTGACGCGTGAACCCTGCTGGTTCCACAACGTGAGTTTTTCAGAGATGTCCGGTGTCTGGTCAATGCGGCTTTCGACCTGAATCGGGCCGTACACCAGCTCGGTCTTAGGAAACCGGTACACAAGCAGTTTACCGTACTGTTCACCGTCGCTGCGGACGCAGAACCACGAAATCATGTTCGATTTCGCGTTGGGCGTGAACGGCACCATCATGATGAATTCCTCCCTCGCTTCACCGGGCAGTTTCATGATGGCGTAATAGCTTTCCATCTGGGTCGTGGCGTCGCCGTATTTTTCGTCGGCAATATTCCAGATATCCTCCCGGTTGAAAAACACGTTGACGTCCTCGATATGGTATGTGGCGTACATCCGCGCCTGGATATCAAACAGATCCTGCGGATAGCGAAGATGCGATTTCAGAAAATCCGGCATATCCGCGATGGGACGGTAAACATTCTCAAAAATCCTGCTGTAGACCTGAATGATCGGGTCCTTCTCAGGATTGAAGGCATAGAATAGCGTCTGGCCGTTGTAGGCGTCAATGACGACTTTAACGGAATTACGTATGTAATTATAAGAGGGTGAAGTGCCAAATGGATCGTTGGATTTTTCAAAGTACATTTTGGAATAAGGGATCTGGTCCGTTACGGTGAAAGCGTCATAAATCCAATACAGGCGGCCATTTCCGATGACCAGATACGGATCGCCGTCAAATTTAAGGTACGGCGCAATTTTTTTAACGCGGTCTGTGATGTTGCGGTGATAGACCACGCGGCTCTGGTCTTGGATATATTCATTCAGTAATATGCCCAATTTGCCGAAATGCATCGCGAACAGAAGCTTACGCCCGAAACTGCCGATTTCCACGCCGCTGTTTTCTTTATAAAAAGTATGCTGGTTGGTTTCGCCAATCGGATAATCGAATTCCTCTTTGCTGGTCTTGATGATAATATAATCGTCATTATCCTGCATCTCGCCGAAATAGATTTCCGGCCGTTCCAGTTTGATATCCACGTTGATATCGGGCGGGATATTCTTTATAAAGAAATCGGGCTGGCCTTCCTGGGTAACGCGGTTGACCGGGCTCATTACAATGCCGTGACCGTGCGTATAGATAAAGGTTTTATTAATCCAGTTATCGCCGCTGCCGATTTTTTTCAAGTTGAGTTCCCGGCCGGAAAGCATGACCTGACGGTATTCGCCGTTGATCACATAACGGTCGATATCAATGTCGTTGAACGTATAATAAGGCCGGATTTCCTGCAACTGGGAATAGGAATCCTTCAGCGGGCGGTAATCCCAGAGGGTGATATTTTTAATGGTTACGTGATTTTCCTTAAGGCCGCGCGCCGTCAGATCCTGTTTATAGACAAAGTCCTTTTCATGAATCTGATCCAGATCGTAGGCCATCCGCGTTTTTCGGATATTTTCCTGTATATACGGACGCTCTTTTTCCAGCATGTTCGGTGTGACCACAAATTTCTGAACGATGGCCGGGTAAATCCACAATAAAATAATCGCTGCGCCAATCTGCGCCGCGAGACCGATTATCGGATACTTAACGGCGGTTTTGATAATTCCGATTATGGTCAAAATAAATCCGATGGCGGCCATAAAACTCAGGACACGGTAACCGAATAGTACGGCATTGACGTCGATATAACTGGCGCCATATACCACACCGTTATTGTTGTACAAAATACCAAAGGCGGAGTAATAATAATCAAAAACATAGAGCAGAAAAATACAGGCGAACAGACCCATAAAATGCCGCTTGGCGGCCGGGCTGAATGTCACTCCCGACGGTTGAAACATAATGGCCCGTTTATAAAAATAAACCACCGCCGTTATGATCATCATGACAATAATCACGAAGAAGAGCCAGTTGATAAGACTCTGGATGAAGGGCAGTTCAAACACGTAAAACCCGATATCGTTATTGAAAACCGAATCGGTCTGGCCAAACGGAACGGAATTGTAGAAGCGCATCACCGAGAGCCACTGACCGGAGGCCCAGGAAGCTATTGTGTAGGATATAAAGAGCAGACCGAGGATGAAAAATAATCTGACCATTCTGGTGACGGGGGCCAGACTTCCGCCGAACGCATCGCCTCCGGGATGGACCCAGGCCGTGGCGCGGGTTTTAGTGGTTAGGTAAAGATTGATGCCCAACAGTATCCAGAACACAATGAAAAACACAAAACCCACAATATATTCCGTGGAAAACATGGTCCAGAAAGCCTCTTCGTAGCCCAGCGATTCGAACCAGAGCCAGTCGGCATAGAATGAAACATAAGCCTTAACCCCGGCTATGAGGAGGATGAGGATAATGATGACGGATGTCAGTTTTTTCATGGCATTTATCCTTTATATAAAAATTAGTTGCTTTCTTGATTCAGTGTGTATTTATGCTCGTGCAGAATATCAAGAATAGCGAAAGCCGCCCATAGTCGGACCATCATGTCGTTATCCTTAACCATGCGGTTATACAGGGCCGGCAGAATCACTTTTTCTTCCAGTGAGGCATCACGAATCCGGCCCAGGGCGGAGACTGCCGCGGCACGCATGGAATATTCGTCGTCTTCAAGCTTTTTCAAAAGGTGATCCGTCATGACTTTGCCTTTCAGTTCGCTCAGAACGGCCAGGGCAATTTCTTTGACATCCTGCGTACCGTCTTCCTGATATATTTTTTCAATCAGCGGTATAGCGGCGGTGTCTTTCAGCTTGCCCAGCGAACCGATAGCGGCGACACGGATCCAGACAACCGGATCGTTAAGCTGTTCACGGAGTACCGGAAGGACGCGTTCGCGGGATTCTTCCAGCCGCACATCGCCCAATGCCAGCAGGACTTTGCTTCGGGTATCCTCGTCATAATCTGAAACCGCGGCGATTAAAACAGGTAGCGATGCTTTTTCATCCTTTTTCAGAAGCCCAAGAGCGGCGCGGGTTTTCATGGCATCCGAAGAAGCGGCCGTCAGCAAATTACGCAGGATAGTCTCAGAGTCCATTTCGCTGATTTTAGCGAGCGCGTCGATTGTTTTCAGCCGGACATAATCGGATGGATCTTTCAGGAAGGGTTTCAGCATCGCCAGCGCGTCCGGCGGCCGGATTTCACCCAACGTGTTGACCACAGCCAGACGCACCTGCATCGAAGGGTGGTTGGAAGCTTTGCGTATATAGTCCGTGCCCGAGCGGTCGCGGTATTTTAAAAGCGCAATGCCCAGCCGGGATCGCAGGTCCAGCCGCTCGGTGGCGACTTCCACCGAGTCCAACAAAAAAGAATCCACGCGAACGCTGTCCACATCGGAAAGGGCTTTCCGGAACATGGCCACTACGGTGGTATCCGCATACAGCGCGCCCATCTTCGCTAAACCCGTAACGGCCGTGGCCCGCGTCTGAAAATCAGAGGACTTCATGAACGGAACCAGCAGCGTGAAGGCGAGACTGTCATTCTGCCGGGCGAGCGTGTTTACATACATGCGCACCAGAGTGGGCTTGCCTTTCAGATCGGCGTTGCTCAGAGTCTCTAAAGCGCGACGTGTACCGATACGCCCCAGAAGCCGCATCGTGTGCGTTTGCACAAAGGCCGCTTTGTCCTTCAACCCCATATCGAAAGTTTGCCAGCAATAACTGATAATAATTCTTCGTTCGGCAGGCATTTTCGCGACGCCACCGCCCGCCGGCTTGCAGGACGTGACCACGGTAAACAAAACAGACAGGATAAAAATGCTTAAGGGGAAAAACCGGGAGTATGTTTTCATCATCGGCTATGGCTCCGTTAAGGCCGTCCGATTCAGTAAAGACATGACTGCATCGGATACGGCGGGTTCTTAAAAATAACTTGCTAATGGCTCCAAATGTCTTTATAATACCAGCCCCATAAAGAAGTATTATGGGATAATAAATTTTTTCAGGGCAAATCGAAAATTCATTAACCGAATCATAATATTGATTTTTTAAGATATTGTCAATTCATAATGTAAATGATGAACGAACAGGATAAAACCTCCAAAATACCGGCCGGTCCTTTCCAAAACCTGGAAACGATATCGGAAGATACCCGGTTGCTCATGATTGACGATGATGAGGATACACTTTCCATCCTTAAAATGATTTTCACCAAAGTGGGCTATCAGGTCGATACCGCCCGGGACGGTCAGGAAGGTCTGGACCTGCTTCGGGAACGGCGTCACGACCTGGTCATCAGCGATATCATGATGCCGGTGATCAACGGATACAAATTCTGCGAAATTGTCCGCAATGATCCGGAAATCAAATTCACGCCGATTCTGCTGATTACCGCCAAAAAGGATCTGTTCGATAAGGTCGCCGGATTGAACGTCGGCGCGGACGATTATATGACCAAACCCTACAACGTAGCGGAACTTCGGGCGCGGGTGGCTTCGCTGCTCAAAATGAAGCGCCTGCGCGACGACCTGATCGCCCGGGAAAAGGAAATTGAGCGCGTTAAAATCCTTGAAGAAACGCTGATTGCGATATCCCATTACGTCAATAACGCAATTGCGCCGATGGCCGGGCGGGCACAAATCTGCAAAATCAATGATACGGAACAGGTGCAGAAACTGATTGATGACTGTAAAACCGGTTGTAACAAGGTTACCAAAACAATTAACCTGCTGGCCAAACTCGTGGAATGGATGAAAGATCCCTCCAGAGCCGGTACGGTCGACTTCAGCCGGATGACTGTAACGGAAATGATCGCCCAGCTAAACGATTCCAACGGTTAAAATTTATTCAGCACAATCATGTCGGTTCAGGAGTTTGACATTAATTTGACTCGTGGCTCTGAAACAGCCGGAAACGTACCGCCCCAGGCGGTGGATGTGGAAGAAGCCATCCTGGGTTCGATCCTGCTGGATGAGACTGCAATGTCCCGCGTCATCGAGATAATGGACGAAACCAGTTTTTACAAAGAATCCCACCGGTTGATCTTCCTTACGATGAAACGGCTGTATGCGCGTTCGGAACCCATTGACCTGATAACGGTAACCGAAGAACTGCGTAAAAACAACCAACTGGAACGAGTGGGCGGCAGTTTTTACATCACCGGCCTGACCGAGAAACTGCCCAGTGCGGCCAATGTGACGCATTACGCTAAAATTGTCATTGATAAATCGCGGCTCCGGCGGCTGATACAGGTTGGCAATCAAATGATTACGATGGCGTTTCAGGAAACCGAAAATGTGGACGCACTGATTGATCAGGTGGAGCAGGAAGTTTTTAAAATCGCCGAAGACCGTACGAACAAAGGGTTTTATCATATTTATCCCCTGCTTCATTCCACGTTTGAGCAAATTGAGAATTACCACCACAACGCCGGCGGCGTTACGGGTATACCGTCGGGATATCCGTCCTTAGACGCCAAGACCAGCGGTTTTCAGAATGCCGATTTTATAGTCGTGGCCGGACGGCCGAGCATGGGCAAAACGGCGCTGGTGCTCTCGATGGCCCGCAACGTCGCGGTGATGTTCAACCGCCCGGTGGGATTTTTCAGTCTGGAAATGTCCTCGTTGCAATTAGTGATGCGCCTGCTCTGCGCCGAAGCCCGCGTGGATGCCAATAAAGTCCGCACCGGTACGCTCCCGGCCGCTGACTGGCCGAAACTGTCGATCAGCGTGGGCCAGCTGTCCAAGGCGCCGATTTACATCGACGATACGCCGAGCCTCAACATTCTCGAGTTACGGGCCCGGGCGCGTCGGCTGCGCGCGGAAAAACAAGTGGAACTCATCATCATTGATTATTTACAACTGCTTACATCCAACACGCGGGCCAGCGCGTCGCGCCAGGAAGAGGTCGCCCAGATTTCGCGTTCCCTTAAAGCGCTGGCCAAAGAGCTGAATATCCCCGTGATCGCGTTGAGCCAGCTGTCCCGCGCGGTGGAACAGCGCGGCGGCGAGAAAAAGCCCATGCTTTCCGATCTGCGCGATTCCGGTTCCATCGAACAGGACGCGGATATGGTCATGTTTGTTCATCGCCCCGATTATTATGACGCCAACGGCCCTGACCCAAATGTCGATCCCGTCCCGGCGGACATCATCATCGGCAAGCAGCGGAACGGCCCGGTTGGCGAAATCCATCTGACCTTCTTCAAGAAATACACGCGGTTTGAAGAACTGGAGACGCATCATACGCTGAATGTCCCGCCGCCTCTGCCGCAGGATTATCCATCGTTTTAGCCACGTCCCATGACGATATCCCATCTTGATTCCTCGCCGTTAGTCAGCGTCATCGTACTGAATTACAATGGCTTGCGTTTTCTGGAAACCTGTTTTACCAGTCTGGCCGCGACGGAATACCGTCCCCTGGAAATCATTATGGTGGATAACGCATCCACCGATGAATCGGTATCCTTTGTAAAGGAGCGGTTCCCCGACGTAAAAATCATCACCAGCCCCGAAAACGGGGGCTTTTCCAAGGGCAACAATATCGGCATCCGGGCCGCTGAGGGTAAATATGTGGTGCTGCTGAACAATGACGTCCGCGTCGAATCCGGATGGCTGACTCCGCTGGTGCAGGCGGCCGAGGCGGATCCGGCCGTTGCCGCCCTCCAGCCAAAACTGCGCTCCATGACGGATGAAAGCGCGTTTGAATACGCCGGCGCGGCCGGCGGCATGATCGATTGCTACGGATATCCGTTCCTCCGAGGCCGGGTTTTTGACGTCATCGAAAAAGATCACGGACAGTACGACGATACCTGCGATATCTTCTGGGCTACCGGAGCCGCCATGTTCCTCCGAACGGACATCCTGAACCAGACAGGCCTGTTGGATGAGGATTTTATGTTTCATATGGAGGAAATCGACCTGTGCTGGCGCATACATCTGGCCGGTTATAAGATTAAGGCCGTTCCGAAGGGCGTAGTCTATCATTACGGCGGAGGCACTCTGCCGACAGGTTCCTACCGGAAGCTGTATCTTAATCACCGGAACAATCTGTTTATGCTTTTAAAAAATCTTTCCGGCCTGTCGTTACTGCGCCGCATGACGGTGCGTTTTATTTTCGAAGCCATCAATGCCGCGGCTACGCTCATCAAAGGCAACTGGACCTGGTTCCGTGCAATCATCACGGCTCACGTGTGGTTTTGGACGCATTTGCCCTTAATGCTTCGCAAGCGGCGCGCCGTCCAAAAACTACGCCGCGTCAGCGACCGGGATGTATTCCGTTCGGTTTATCCCCGGAGTATTGTCGCCGGTTATTTTATTCGCCGAAAAAAAACCTATAATCAACTTATTGAAAAAACCTAAACCTATGAAACTGACCAAACATCCCACACTCTTTCCCGAAGTCTGGATTATCGAAGTCAACTGCTTCCGCGACGATCGCGGTTTTTTTTACGAGTCCTATCATAAGCAAGCCTTTGAGCAGGCCGGCCTGATCGCTGAATTCGTTCAGGATAATCATTCCAGTTCCGTAAAAAACGTTCTCCGTGGCATTCACTATCAGGATATGACTGCGCCCATGGGTAAGCTGGTGCGCTGTACGGCCGGTAATATCCTGGACGTGGTGGTGGATTTGCGGGTAGGCTCGCCTACTTTCGGTAAATGGTTCGGCCATGAACTTTCGGCCGATAACAGGTTGCAGATGTGGTGCCCGCCGGGCTTTGGCCATGCCTTCCTGACGCTCTCGGATACGGCTGAAGTACAGTATAAATGCACCAATTATTACTCCCCTGCTTCCGAAGGAAGCATCCTGTGGAACGACCCTGACCTTAATATCGATTGGCCAATCCGCGATGTCCTTCTTTCCCCCAAGGACAGCCGTTCGCAGACTTTGAAACATTATCGGATTAAACCGGCGTTCCGTTACTGAATTGAAAAAATCTGATCGCGTTAACATTATCATCACAACGGAGATTCTTTTTTTCGTATCGCAGAGTTTTACTTGATAAAAATAAAATCTTTACGTAAAATGTTTGGCTTTTTAAAGTATTATCAATAATAACGTCATTATGAAAATTCTACTTATCGGGGCAAACGGACAACTGGGCAAAGACCTCTTGCGGGTATTTACCGATGACGATCAGATAATTGGCGTGGATATCGAAGACTGCGATATCACCAAAAAAGAACAGATTGTCCATTGCATTGCGTCTAAACGGCCGGACGCGGTAATCAACACGGCGGCATGGACCGACGTTCCAGGATGTGAGTCAAACGACAGGAAGGCTTTTGAACTGAACGCGCTGGGCGCCAAATATGTGGCCCTCGCCTGCCATGCCGTAAACTGCAAATTAATGCACATCAGCACGGATTATGTTTTTGACGGCGAAAAAAACGAACCCTACACAGAATCCGATACCCCGGCTCCTATCAATGTTTACGGACTGACCAAATATATGGCTGAGTTATACATCCGTTATGTCCACCCGCAACATTTCATTGTCCGTACGTCCGGGCTGTACGGCATTCACCATTGTGTCGGTAAAAAAACCAACTTTGTCGAGACCATGCTACGGCTGGGACAGGAGGGCGGACTGGTTCGTGTGGTCAATGATGAACGCCTGGCGCCAACATTTACCCTGAATCTGGCCCGTCAGTTGAAACAGCTCATCCGGCGTGAGGATTACGGCCTTTATCATGCCGTTTCCCACGGTTCCTGCTCGTGGTTTGAGTTTGCCCGTAAAATATTTGATATCGCGGGCATGCGCGTCCCATTGGAACCGATTTCTGTCCGGGATTACAACAGTCCGGTGCGGCGACCGGCCAATTCCACCTTGCAGAACAAACGATTACAATCCCTCGGGATTGATATCATGAATACCTGGGAAGAGGCTTTAGAAGACTATTTCCTCGACCGCAGGAATAAACCCAATCCAATTAATTGAACAGGAGTATAACCAAAGTATGTCATTCCAACGTCTGAACCGGATCACCGGAGCGATTGTATTCCTTCTTTCGTTTCTGGGGTATTATGTAACCATGGCGCCGACGGTATCCTACTGGGATTGCGGCGAGTTTGCCGCCTGCTCTTATACGCTGGGTGTGCCGCATCCTCCGGGCTCGCCGTTATTTCTGATCATCGGGCGGATCATGACGATGCTCCCGCTGGCCGATATCAGCCACCTCTTCGGGCTGGCTATATCGGACTATGACGTGGCTCATGAAGTGACGTGGATTTCGGTTCTGGCCGGCGCCTTCACAATCCTATTTCTGTACCTGATTATCGTCCGCATGCTTCAGCAGTGGATCAAACCGGAGGAAAGCTTCATGCGGGGATTGAAGATCGTGCTCTCCGCGGCGACCGGCGCGCTGACTTTTGCGTTTACCTACAGCCACTGGTTTAACTCGGTGGAATCGGAAGTCTACGCCTGCAGCATCTTCTTTACGGCCATCGTCATCTGGCTGATTATGATTTGGCTGGAAAAACCCGATGACCTTCACGGCGACGCCTATTTACTGCTGATTGCGTACATGATCGGTCTGGCTATCGGCGTCCATGAACTGAACATTCTGACGTTGCCGTTTATCTTTTTCATCATCTATTGCAAGAAGTACACCATTACATTCAAATCGTTTGCCGCGTTCGTCGGTCTGAGCTTGCTTGGTATACTGATCGTCTTCAAAGCCATCGGCTTCTGGAGCGCGGAAATCCCGAACTTTATGGATCGCTACGGCTTGGGCACCGTATCGGTTCTGCTGATGTTCGCGGTTATGATCTACATGTCCTATTATTTTATTAAAGCGAACAAACATACTGCGGCGATTGTGACCATTTCGATATTACTGATTTTCATCGGCTATTCCACCTATGCCATGATTATGATCCGTTCGGGTATGAATCCGAACATCGACCAGAACGATCCGCAGACCTGGGCGGCATTTATCAAGTACCTCAACCGCGAGCAGTATGGGTCCATCGAAATGTGGCCGCGCGTGGCGCCGTTCTGGGATTATCAGATTAATAAGATGTTTGTGCGGTATTTCAACTGGCAGTTTATCGGCAGGCCGGATGAATACGCGCTGTCACTCATTGATCATCTGCGCAACGCCATAGGCTGGACGGTCGACCGGCTGCAGGACACGCAGGAAGACCGGCATGGTTACATGTACACCGTCCTCAGTTTCCGCGGGCTCTATGGCATCCCGTTTTTAGTGGGCTTATGGGGTCTGTTTTATCATTTCAGTAAAGACTGGAAGCGGGCGCTGGCCAATATGGCGTTGTTTCTGGCCACCGGTATTGCGGTCATCATCTATTTGAACCAGCCGGATCCCCAGCCGCGCGAACGGGACTATTCCTATACCGGCGCGTTTTTCGCTTTCTCCGCGTGGATCGGCATCGGCATGTACGCGATTTTGGAATGGCTGGAACAAAAAATCAAAGATCAGGGCCTGCTGCAGTCAGTCACCTGGGCAGTGGTCGGGCTTATGTTTGTTCTGCTTCCGCTGAACACGTTCATTTACAATTTCAGAACCAGCAGCCGGCAGGGCAATCTTGTAGCATGGGATTATTCCTACAATTTGCTGGAAACCTGCGAACCGAACGCGATTCTGTTTACTAACGGGGATAACGACACGTTCCCGCTGTGGTATCTGCAGGAAGTGGAAAAAGTCCGTCCGGATGTCAGCATAGTCAACCTCAGTCTGGTCAATACGGACTGGTACGTCAATATTAAAAAGAACATCCAACTGACTTATACTAAACCCGATCATATTGTAACCTCGTATCCGTGGAAGGAATCCGATCCGCCGGGGTATGTTTTTAAGGCAATGAAAGTGCCAATCAGTCTGCCGGATGAGGAAATACTAAGCGATCCCAGACGGCCGAATTCCGGCATCATGCCGATGCCTTGGGAAACGAAAACATTTTCCCGCACGATACCGAAGGAAGTTTACTGGAAGGATTGGGTTGAGTCCGGCAATCCTCTGCCCGCCGGCTGGGATACAATGAAAGTGCCCAAAATGACCTTTGAAGTACGGCCCACTTTGTACAACCGATTCCTGAAAGTCCAGGATATGATGGTATTGGACATTTTATTCTCCAATGAATGGAAACGGCCCATTTATTTTGCGATAACGGTCAGCAACGACGCCCAGACCGGACTGCAGCGCTATCTGCGCATGGACGGCCTGGCTTTCAAAGTCATAACGGTGCCCGACCAGCAAATATCGCCCAAACACCTTTATGAAAACACATTTACAAAATACAAGTTCCGGAATATGGACAATCCGGATATTTTTTATGACGACAACGTTCGCCGCCTTACACAGAATTACCGTTCGCTGTATCTCCAGCTAGCGGATTTCTTCCGCCAGCGCAGGAACTACGGAAGCCGTTTCGGCAACCGCTCGGCCGACGGCATTCTGCCCGAACTGCCCAACGACCAGCAACGGATCATCAAAATTCTCGATACCATGGAAAAGACCATACCCGAAACCGTCATACCAATGCGTGATTACAGGCTTAAACTAACGACAGGCCAATTTTACGCCGACGCGGGAAAACCGGAAAAACTGCGCCAGTATATTCAGGAAGTTCTGGAGAATGAAAAAATCTACCGCGTGGATAATAATGCAAAAATCCAGATCGCCGGAGTGTACCAATACGCCCTGAAGGATGCCGACGCCTCAATCGCAATACTCAAGCCGATTGTTGACGTTGAACCGAACAACGGTGAAGCCCTGGGCTGGTACATCCAGGCGCTTGAAGAAAAGAAAAATTACGCGGAAGCCTCCAGTCTGCTGGAACGATGGCTAAGCCGAAACCCACAGGATGTCAGTGCAAAAAATAAGCTGGATGAATATAAAAAGAAACTCTCATCCGGTAACAAAAAATAATCAGACCGGATGTCCGGTAAGGCCGTGCTTGAAGCATCAAAACAACGCCTGAAGAAAACGCTGATCTTTTTCCTAAAGGTCGCCGTCAGCGCCGGTATCATCGGGTTTACGGTTTACAATCTCGATTTGGATGCCATCGGCCGTTTGTGGCTAACCATGGATATCGGATGGGTCGCGCTGTCCCTGCTACTGGTAACGCTGAGTTACTTTTTCGGCGCTCTGCAGTGGCGTTATATACTGGAAATGGCGCAGTTTCGGCTGAGTTATCTTAAGGTGCTGGGTTATTATTATGTCGGCCTTTTTTTTAATAATTTTCTGATCAGCGGCATGGGCGGCGATTTTATGCGTATATACGACATCCATCAGCATTCGGCGGACCGGGAACGGCTGTCGCCGGCGCTGGCCACCGTACTCTTCGACCGCTTTGTCGGCCTGATTACCCTGATATTCCTGGCCTGTCTGATGGGTATGGTGGCGGTGACGCGCGGAGAATCGCCGCGGCTTGTTGCCGGAATCGGCATCATGTTCGCCTCATGGGTTGTGCTGATTATTGCCCTGTTTAATAAAAAAACCGCCGAATGGACGATTAAGCCGCTGACCAAATGGATGCCGCAGAAAATTTATGTCCGCTTTCAGCACCTATATTATGAAATCCACCGATTCGGATCCGCGCGCCGTTCGCTGGTCTGCATTTTTGCCGTGTCAATACTGGTACAACTGCAGCGCATCTTAGCCATCTGGGCGATTGGCCGGGCCCTGGGAGATACTTCATCGGTCAGGTATTATATTATATTTGTGCCGCTGATGTCTATTGCGGCCAGTCTGCCGATTTCGATAGGCGGCACGGGTCCGAGGGAACAAACAACAATTCATCTGTTCCGGCGTCTGGGCGTTTCTCAGGAAATCGCGTTTTCAATCGGCTTCCTGGCTTATGTGGTATCCATGATCACCACTGTACCCGGCGCGCTTTTATTTATCATAAGGAAAGGAAAAACCCGGCATGCGTAATGTTTGGATCCTGCTGATGCTTGGCGCCATCCTAAACAGCGGCTGTGAACCCCGCAAAGGACCCGCTATTGGCGGCGATGATCAGATTATTGTTTTTGCCGATTCTACCGACTGGAACACCATACAATATCCGCTTAAAGAAGTCTTTGAGCGGGTCGTGTATACGCCTCAGGACGAAACCGAGTTTTATCTTCAGCGCGCCGAATTGTCAAATTTTGATCTTTACAAGACGTATAAATACATCCTGATGGTTGGCACGCTGAATTCACGCGATCCCGTTTCGCAAACGGTTCAGGGTATGCTTTCCGACGAAGTCCGGCCTTCGGTGGAATCGCGCGAATATTTCGTGTTCAATAAGAAAAACGAATGGGCCAGAGGTCAATTGGTCATGATTCTCGTATCCACAAACCTTACGGAACTGATGGAAGCGATAAACGAAAACCAAGAAGCCCTCTACCAGCAACTGGATGACCACAAAAACCGTATTGTTTCGGATTTCATATATTCGACGGCGGCTCCTCTGGAAAATAAAACGCTCCGGCGTGAATTATTCGAAAAATATCATTGGACGATGCGGGTGCATCCTGATTTCAAACTGCGGGAGGAAGATCCGGCGCGACGGTATGTGCGTTTCCATTCCGCCGGTCTTAATAAATCCCTGCAACGCTGGATTTCTGTTTATTGGGAGCCCGCCGAACCGAACGTACGCACGGACACGCTCATCAGCCGGGCATGGATGATTAAGACCCGAAATAAAATCGGATCGTGGTTTGTGGATTCGACGGTTGTTTCCGATTATAAGCTGAATTTCCGGAAAACCCGATTCGCCGACTACGACGCCTGCTGCCTGTACGGCATATGGGTAACTCCCAGCACTAAAAACGCTTACGGAGGGCCGTTCCGCTCCTATGCCTTTGCCGACTCACTCACCCGGCGCGTGTATTTCATCGATCAGGCGGTGTTTTTCCCTGAGGAGATCAAAAAACTGAAACAACTGCGCGAACTGGACGTAATCACCAAGACCTTCACCACACAGGCATATAACGATTAAAACCATGAATCTGGAAAAAAAGGATAAAATATTAACCCTTTCCAATGTCCTGAGCGTAAGCCGGATCCTGCTGCTGGCGCCGATTATTTACTGCCTGGATCGGGGACTTCTGGAAAGCGGCTACAACTGGTATGCGCTGGGTCTGATGATGATCGGCGCGATGACCGATATGCTCGACGGTTGGCTGGCACGCCGAATGAAACAGGTCACCAATTTCGGAAGGATTATCGATCCTATCGCTGATAAAATCGGCGTCGGTTTGGTATTGGTATACCTCGCTTTTTCCCGGCCCGATTTCCCGCTCTGGTATCTCTGGATTGTTCTCTTCCGCGATGTACTGATTTTCTGTGTCGGCTCGTTTATCCGAATCCGCTACCGGTATATCTTCGAATCCAACATGATCGGTAAAATCGCCGTAACAACCATTTTCTTTGTCATCCTCGCCACCGTATTAAAGGGGCTCTATCCAATCACTATCATTCAGCAGGTACTGATCGGCATCAGCCTTGCCTTTATTATGGCTTCTCTTCTGTCCTACGGCCTACGTTTGTCAGAATTTATACGCGGCCTGAATCAACGTAAAACACCGTGACAGGATTCACTATTGACTGTAATTAATTTTTTTTATATCTTGATTTACTATTCGCTATTATTCCAACGGATAAAAAAATACGTATAGAGGTTCACCCATGTTAGTGAATAAAATTAAGGAACTGGCAACAGATTTACGAAGGGCTTATCAGGATCTGCGATCCATGCAGACCGATATCCGACTGACTACCATTGACGAGCGGGAAGTGGATATTGACCAGGTTATCGAAGATCTGAATGTTTTTAAGCTGAATGTAACGTATCTCCGGCTAAAAGCCTCAGAACTGGCTGTCTCGCAGAACATGGATTTTACCGAAGTCAAAAAGGATATCACGTATTATATTCTTTACCTGAAGCATGCGTTCGATACGTTTAACGAAATCTGCAACAGTCTGCAATACGGCGGCCGCAGCGGCGATGAAGCGGCTTACCAGAAAGCGGTCGTTGAAATCGTCATCCTTCAGAGGCATCTGCGGGATATGAACCTGCAACTCGACGTTATCAATAAGAAACTAGGAAAAAATTCATAAGCGTCTATGGACCAGAAACCCACCATGAAACAAAGCAGAAAAGTCAAAATTGCGCCGGAGTCCGCCGTAAAAGTCATAACCCAGCGCGTTACGGATGACCTGGCCGTCGTGATCATCGACGATAAACTGATGACCGATGAGCATATCCAGATGCTGCAGAACGCGGTCAAGGAACTCATCAAGGAGGAAACCCGTAACGTGGTGATTGATCTTTCCCGCGTCAAACGGATTAACAGTTCCGGCCTGGGCAGTCTGATCACCGTGTATTCGCTGATCCACGCGGCCGAAGGCACCCTAAAAATCGGCGGTATCAATGAGTTTGTTCGGAATGTCATGAACATTACCAAACTCAACGATGTCTTTGAAGTATTTCCCACTCAGGAAGACGCGATTAAAAGCTACAAAGCCTGACCGGTTGTTTCCGGTTTCCTTTCTCCGTTACGTTATAACCAAAGCCTCTTATTTTTCGCCGTTCTTAACAGGAATCGGTTTAAGCCGACATCATCCGGCAGAGCCACCGGTGCCACAGCGCCATTTCCCTGAATATATTCGAACAATACGCGACCACGTTTTCGCGTTCAAGAACGTCCAGATCCCTGCGTTCATGAAAGCCGTAACATTCGCTGAATAAAAGAAATTCCGCATGGATGGGTTCCCGCTGAATCCTTTAGGATATTTTTAAATCCCTTCTCTCCGATCGCATACCGCTTGGATAAGGAATGAATAAGAGACCGAAATATTTTCCCTTCTTCCGGATCGGTTACCGCCTCGCGGAATAGCTGCAGTTGATTCTTTGAAAACCGGTACAGGCCGGTTCCTATGAAAAACAACGCGGTTCAGGATGAAAATAGCATCCTGACGATTCCAGTCGACTGTGCGGCCCCTTCCAAAAATAGATACCCTGATTCGTTTTATAAGGCGCTTTATCATTACGGAAACGGGTATCGCGGTTCAATCGGAAAATAGAGCGGTTTCTCTTCGGGGCGGCGATCATATTAGGAACAAACTCCTCCAGTTCCTTACCCATCAGGAAAACAAATTCCTGCGCGGGCTTCAGAACATGATTTTCGTACTCTGCTTGATGTTCCTTAAACCAATTCCGCGTATTCTTCTTTTCCAGTCTGCGTAAAAATCGAACGACCGGGCTGATGAAATTGAGGCCTGCTGAATTTTTTTCATAAACGGTTCTGCTTCGTTTAAAAAATCACCGGGCTCTGTACTCATCAGCGAATATCACGATCCGGCTGTTCGGTCGGGAATGTATGCAAGAGGCCTATTTCAGCCGCATATCGAATGGCTTCGGCGGTATTGCTTACGTTAAGCTTTTCGAGGATCCGCTGGCGGTGGGTGTTGACGGTGTTGATGCTGATAAAAAGCTTGTCGGCAATTTCTTTGCTGGCCAATCCCCGTGAAATCCACAGGAGTATCTCCATTTCCCTGGACGTCAGCGGGGCACGTTCGGCGGCACTTCCCGGTGAAAACACAAACAACTGACCGGTTTTGTAGTTGATTAAGCGGCTCCGAAACCGGCTTTGTATATCCGTAAACGGCGAAAGGTCCATGACCGCCAGAGCAAGCCAGGGATATCCCTGAGAGTCCGTTTCCAGCAGAGTATGTTGTTCAACCACGCGGACATAAACGCCGGCAGCATTCATAACGCGATAATCCGCAACCATTTTGTAATCTTTGTAAACTCTGGAATCACTGGACAACATAAACTTAAGCATGGCCATGCCGGATTGCATCAGTTCGATGCGATCCTCCGGATGAATACGGTTGTCGATATACCGCAGGCCCTCCTCATGCGCACGCTGCATATCCCACCCGAAAATTTCTCCAAATTTTTCGGATAAATATACGTGATCTTTCTGATACATATCGAAAATCGAAGCGGAGCCTGTAATACCGATATTGATTTCATCAAGATATTTTATATGACGGGCAAGGATTGTATAATCCAGGCTACCCGCATCATAAGGTATCTCGGATAAAAGTTGAAAATATTCACGGTATAAATCTTCGAGTGAGTGCGGCAATCTGTTCTCCTGAGGGCGGGTGCATTATTAAAATATTTGTAGCCACCTGAATAGTAAGAGCATTATTTTTTATTTTCAAGTTATCTTTTTCAAAACCTTTTTCACAACGGTTGACTTTTTCTTTTAAATGTCTTATTCTATTTTGTTTTATTGACACCTAAAATGCACTTAAAAAGGAGATAGTCATGGGAAAACGAGCCGTTGAAATCCTGGATCTGGATGTCCCCAAACTCATACAGATGCTGAATGAAGCGCTAAGCGAAGAATGGCTGGCCTATTACCAGTACTGGATCGGCGCGCGGCTGATGGAAGGGCCGATGCGCAGTGAAATTGAACCCGAACTGCTGCTGCACGCCACGCAGGAACTGAATCATGCCGTGCTGGTCGTGGGCCGCATCATCCAGTTGGGCGGCACACCGGTACTGCATCCCCAGGACTGGTTCAAGCTCAGCCGCTGCGCCTACGACGCGCCGGAAGATCCGTATGTGGAAGCCATACTGCATCAGAATTTATCAGGCGAGCGTTGCGCCATCCGTCGATACAAGGAAATAGCCGATTTTACATCGGGCAAGGACCATACGACTCACCAGATAGCGACCACGATACTTAATGAAGAACTCGAGCATGAACAGGACATCGAGGACTGGATTAACGATATCGCCCGAATGAAAGAGGATATAAAAAAAATTAAACTATGATCGGGCCAGGCTCGTCGGTAACTGTAAACAAGAACGCTATGGTTAACGCTGGCGGGATAAATACCCCCGGACCGGTTATTTTTCATGTCGTGGGTCATTCCAATACGGGCAAAACCGCACTGATCTCTTCCTGGATTCCTCATTTTAAAGCCAGAGGATTACGTATCGGCATTATCAAAAGCTGTCACGGCGGCATCACCCGTACGGATCATCTTAAGGATTCCGGCGCTTTTTTGCAGGCGGCTGGCGACCGTATCGCGTTAATATCGCCTCAGTCAACAGAAATTATTCTGAACGAACCCTTCTTACTGACTGATATGATTCGCCGTTATTTTGCCGACTGCGACGCTGTCTTTGTCGAAGGATTCAAACATGAAGCTATAGGTCATATTATCCTCTGTCTCAGAAAAGGCGTCAGCGAGGAACTCTTCGTTCCCCCGGAACGTTTAACAGCGGTTATCAGCGATTACGACTTGCCGAATATAACCTGTAATCTCAAATTCAATGACACAAAATCCCAATTAACCATGCTGGAGAAAATAATGAAAAAAAATGAAACCGACGTTCTGAATATTTATGTGAATGAAAAAAGTATCCCGGTCAACGATTTTGTCCAAAAAATATTTACCAATGTAATCCAAGGCATGATTGAAAGCCTCAAGACGGAAGACGCAGAGATTCAATCGGTGCGGATTGAACTTAAGATGAAATAGTGCTAGCCCCTGTTGCAATTTAAGATACGATTGTTTCATCGTTGGAAGGCTTTATTCAAGCTTTTACATCAAACGGTCTTGAAAAATAATAGTAATCCTCTTTCCCCATTAAGGTTTATTTTTTTTCAGACCTATAAATGTTTTTCAATATTCAGGCCAACGATCACAAACAGGTCTTTTATAGCATTAGGCCTAACCCGACAATGATAATTGAAGTACTTTTTCTTCACTATGGATGCGCACAATTTGTCATTCGTAATAATAAACATTACCTAAATAGTAT
>CAZSRX010000032.1:0-44929 GCA_964609675.1 uncultured Bacteroidota bacterium
ATGTTTCTTCACCCTATAGTTTTTCAACCTAATTTTCTAATGACAAATCTGGGATTAAAAAATAAATATTTTCAATACGTAATACAAAAGAATACGGATAAGCTTATATCATGATCCGATATGGCTGACTGTTGAATGCGCTGATAGGACTTATCAAGGATATAGCCGATATCGACCGGTTCCGTGCTGAAAATAGTGGTATTTTTATATTGCGTCTCGTATTTAAAAAGCAACGAAGGAAACAGACGTAAGCCGATATAGACGGTAAAAAGAACCCGGATTGTAAGGCTAATAATCTTTATGATTTTTTTAACCGTTGGATTCGTCATGGAAATTTCATTCAATTAAACCAACAATATTTTATGCCGGATTCTTCACCGCCAGTTGCCCACAGGCCGCCGCGATGTCGCTTCCTCTGGATTTTCTCAACGTGAGCGGACTGTTGATGGACGACAACATTTCCATAAACCGTTCCACATGTTTATCCGTCGGCGGCCGGAACGCCGCATGATCCACCGGATTATATACTATCACATTGACCTTGGACCGCCCGATGAAAGCGACAATTTTTTTGAGACGTTTTACATCCTCATCGGTATCATTGACGCCGTCAATCAGCACATATTCCAGCGTTACGCGGTTGCGGCCAATCGCGTTATACTGTCTCAGGCTTTCGAGCAAATCCTTCAGCGGAAATTTTTTTGCGATGGGCATAATAGACCGGCGGGTTTCATCCGTGGTAGCGTTGAGACTTACCGCAAGACTGTACGGCTGATTCTCCTCGGTAAACCTCCGGATTGCCGGCACTAAGCCCGCCGTGGAAATGGTAATCTTCTTTTTGCCGATGCACGGCCCGTTTTGATGGGTAAGAATTTCACAGGCGGCCATCACGTTATCGTAGTTCTGGAACGGTTCGCCCATGCCCATAAACACGATGTTTGTAATATCCGGATCGATATACCGGCGCATGTAAACCAACTGACCGACGATCTCGCCTGGCGTCAGATCACGCGTTAATCCCATGGTGCCTGTGGCGCAGAACCGGCAGCCGAGATTGCATCCTACCTGCGTGGACAAGCAAACCGTCTTGCGGCCTTGATCGGGAATATAAACTGTTTCAATCCGGCGGCTGTCCGCCAGTTCAAACAATACCTTTTTTGTCACGGCCGGTACGGAGTCTTGTGAAACGGCGGTCTTAAGCGGTTTGGGTTTTCCGATCACGGCGGCCGCTTTCAGTTTATCGCGGAGCGCTTTGGACAAATCGGTCATTTCCTCAAACGATTCCGCGCCGTATTTGTACAGCCATTGGTACACCTGATGCCCGCGGAACGCTTTTTCACCCAACGAAATAAAATAATCTTGCAATTGGATGTGGGTTAATCCGAAGATATTAATTGGATTGTTTTTCATGCGCAAAAAATAGTAAATCCATTCAAATAAAAAAGTAAAAAATTCAAGCGCGTACGTTCAGCAAGATTTTAAGTATGCTTATATGTTTCAATTAGAAATTTGTCTTGCATAGTTATTTTAAATCTGCTATAATGCAGTACGTAAATGTTTTTTGATCATCCGTTCAGGTGTCCCGATACGATCGGGATGAAAAGGGAATCGCGTGTGAATCGCGAGCTGCCCCGCAACTGTAAGTCCGATCCGTACAAACGGATTGTGTCCCTGTAACCAAGCCACTGGCCCGTTAGAACGGGATGGGAAGGCGCTCCGGGACCGGATAAGCCAGGAGACCTGCCTGAATGTATTGAAATCCTTCGAGGGAAGGTGAAGCGAATGCATAAATTTACACGTTTTTCACCCTTACCTGAAGGTAAGGGTTTTGTTTTATGAGACACTTTTTTAAATACTTTTTTGCGGTCATCATTTCCGCATCAGCATCCTATGCGCAGGATACCACCGGCGTCAAGGTTAAGGAATATCACTTCCAGGAGATCGTGATCTCCGGCCACCGTAAGGCAACGCCGGAGGACCGTTCGATTCTTGCCAAAGAAACCGTTTCCGGGCGCGAACTGCGTTATATTACGGTCAACTCCGCCGCCTATGCTCTGCAGACAGGCACCGGAATGGATTTCAAGGACTACGGCGGCACGCATAACTTAAAAACGCTCTCGTTCAGGGGCTCCACCGCGGAACAGACCTCCGTGATGATTAACGGCATCCCCGTCAACAGTCCGGCATCGGGACAAATCGATATCAGCCTCATTCCCCTGCAAAACATCCGTACTATCGAAGTTTACCGAAACGGCGCTGTGGCCGGGGAAACCGGCGCCATCGGCGGCAGCGTGAATATCCTCACCGGCCCGGCGGATATTCGCGGGAAATCCTATAATGAACTTCACGTTCAAGCCACTTCCTTTGATCACCGGCGCATTGAATGGTCATACAACGCCCGGCTTTACGGCTGGCGCTCGACGCTCAGCCTGTCCAAAGAATTCATGCCGGACAGCAGTTATCAAGTGAATAATCCCTACTCCGGAAAGAAAGTGTACCGGGTCAACACACAGACCGACAAGAATGCCGTTACGTGGAATATCGCACGAGACGCCGGTAAAATGCAATATGCTTTTTTTACGCAGTGGGTCAGCCGGCACAACCAGATTCCCAATACGATAAACAACAACACATCCGAACTGTCCAGGGCGAAACAATTCGACCGTCTGGTGATTGTTAATCCGCAGGCAGAATATGCGCCGTCCGGCAAACTACGATACCGCTTCTCCGGGTCGTTCATTCAGAGCCGGTTAATTTATGACAACGCATTGTCCCGAGTGCATTCGGAGCTCGGCACGCATTCATTTGGAATCACTGCATCCGCCGAATACCGCTGGAACCCGAATCACAGTACGACGGCGCGGTACGCTTATACTACGGCTGAGGCTGACGGCGATATGCTGTCGTCGGCCTCTTCACGGCACCACGCGTTGTACGGCAACCAACTGTTTATGTTTTATCTGCCTCCGATGATCTATTTTGACCGCGCCGTACTGAATGCCGGCGCAGGATTCGATTATGAAAACCACTACGGCGCGGCTCATAGTTTAAAAGCCAACGGATACCTCTACCGGGATTATAAACAGACGTTATTATTCGTCCGATCCGCCGCGGCAAGAAACTTCCGATATCCCACCTTTAACGAACGTTTCTGGAACGGCGACGGCGGCCGGGGCAATCCGGCGATACGGCCGGAGCAAGGCTACCTCATGGAGGGCGGCGCGGGACTTCAGCATAACTTCAACCCCTACCACAGTATCAAGGCAGAGGGCAATCTGTTTTACTCGCAGATAAGCCGGCAAATAGTCTGGCAGGCAGGCGCTTTGGAACTGGGCGTATGGACGCCTGTCAACCTCACGGAAACCCGCAACCCGGGGTACGAAATGTCCATCTGCCATCAGTATGATTCACTCGTTTCTAAAGTCATCTTTATCCGTAGCCGACCGATAGACCTAAAACAGGCTTCGGGACATCGTCGGCTCCCCTACGCGCCGCTCTATACCATCAAACTAACCAATTACTGGAAAACCCAGCACTGGATGTTTTTCCATTCCACACGGTATTACAGTGAACGGTTTGTTGACCTGCAGAACACCGCTTATCTGAAGCCCTACTGGCTTACGGATTTCATGATGCAGTGGTGGGCGCAGTGGAGAGCGCTTACTGTAACTTTTGAACTGAGTTTCAGGAATGTCTTTGATGAAACCTATGAACCGGTTGCTCTGTATCCCGGACTGGCACGTGAATTTTCACTAGGCGTTACAATAGGATTTTAATAAACGTAAATCAGGAGGCTTTATGAAACAATCAATAACACTATGGTTTTTATTTCTTTCGATTTTGCTGAACGCGTGCCGCGAAGATATTGATGACTTCAAGAATCCGGAACGTTTGGAAGGAATATTCATCCTGAATGAGGGCAATTACGGCAGCGGCAACGGCGATGTATCGCTCTACGATCCGGACACCGGAACGATGTTCAATAACCTTTTTTATACTGCCAATCAAAGTTCCGCCGGCGATGTGGTACAGGATATGCTGATTGACGACACACTGGGAATCCTTGTCGTCAACAACTCCAACATAATACGGATCGTGAGCAACCGGACGTTTAAGCTGATTAAGGATATTCCGATGTCTCAGCCGCGGTACCTCACGCAGGTCGATTCCCATCGCGTTTTTATAAGTTGTTACGGCGGTTTCGTGAAAGTGCTCAGTCTGGCAACGCTGACCGTAACCGATTCATTTAATATAGGCGACGGATATCCCGAAGAGCTGGTCCAATACGGAAGCAAGACGTATGTCGCTAAATCCGGCTGGGGTTACAATAACCAGATTGGCGTCATCAACAACAGTACATTGGCTGTGATGAAAAACATCACCGTCGGGTATTGTCCGCTGGCTCTTTCGGTGGATTATGACCGCGGCCGACTGTACGTGGCGTGTTCCGGGCGCTCATGGGACCAGCCCAAAGTACCCGGTGGAATTTATGTGATCGACCTGATTACGGATTCCGTGGTTCATTCCTTTACCGCCATTTACGACGGCGGAACGCCCGATACGCTATACCCGACAAGAATCCGGATTGCAGGCAATTACGGTTATTTTATCAACGGGTATGCCGGCAACGTATGTATTTTTCACAAGACTTACGGGATTATGACCGGCAAGATAAATGGTAATTTTTATTATGTAGCCGTAGACGCAAACAGAGGCCGGATATACGCAACAACCTGTGAAACCGTCGGCCATTTTAAAATATATAATTCTTCACTTACAGAATTAGAAAGTCACGAGGTCGGCGCTTTCCCCGGCCGGATAGTTTTTTATTACAAATAAACCGATTACTGACGGCAGGATTACTTTTATTACGTCCCGCATGTGCCACGAAGTTACCCGAAATAAACGAAAGCCCGGTGTTGGCTTCGGGTAACTTTGTCGCCCTTGATTAATTTGGCTGTCCGGCAAGGCGCTTACTATCAACGGCTTACGCTATAATAAGTCACTGCGTTTGCGAATGAACCATTCGGCCGAAAGCACGACCACTAGCGCAAACAGCCAGAATATTTTATTCCACAATTCGGACGATTCATTTTGATCATGGATAACGGCTTTATAATCTAAAGTTTTCAGAAGCTCGCTTATCTGTTCGCCTTTAACGTAGCGGCCGCCGCTGGCCGAAGCGATGTGTTGCATGGTTTTCTCATTGAGCGCGGTATGAATCAGTTCCTGGTTAAATTCTTCCACGGAAAACTTTCCGGTACTGGTGCCGATGGAAAATTCGCCGCGGCTTGCCGAGGCCTCAAAACTGTAATCGCCTGCCGTAAGACCGCTTAATGAACCTTCGTACCTCCCGCCACCGATCGGATTCATGACGATATCGGCAGTTTGGCTTTTGGAGCGAATTTTTACTTTTACTTCGGCATCACTCATGCCGCGGTACTGCTCGTCATAAACCTGGCCGGAAAACAATATTTTTTCGCCCGTACGGTAGAGCAGTTTTGACGGTGTTACTGTCACCGGACGGGTATCGTCTTCGGCGGTCAGCCAGCGCACGGCATTACCGACAAAGTCATGGTAAACCCTATTACTCTTTTGCAAACCGAGCGGCATAAAATGCAGGCGCCACAAACCGTAGGCGGCAACTAACACGGACCGTCTTCCGGCATGCCGTCGGGATAGAATAACCGGTATTTCCTTTCGCAATTGAATCACTTTACCGGCGCGCGCCATATCCACTTTGACCAGCGTCTCAGTGCCGGGATGCGGCAGGCTTATCACTTTGCTGATCCACACCGGCGGCATTTCCGACCAGTAACGGTCCGATTCATCAGGCGAATCGCCTATGCCGGTCAGCGCGTGATTTTTGCCCATGGCTGTCAGCGATAACGTTACGGCGGTTTCCTCAAGCCCTTTATCCGGCATCAGCTCGCCGGCGCTGTATTCCTTGAGTCGGCTGTATTTATCCAAATCCAGTCGCGGCTGATACAGAAGCATCCACGGCTTTTTCTGCGCCGCTATGGCCTCAACAAACGATTCGAATCTTGCGGCTGCTGAATTCGCAGTCGGATAGCCGGATAGGATGAAAGCGTCATATTCCGCAATGGTTTTTGTGGGCTGGTTTTTTTCGTTATACTCTATAAAGGAACCGTCCGGTTTTTCAATCCATGCCGTCAGGAGATAATCGGGATTCGCCATCAGTGTCTGGTAAAGAAAATTATGATCCGGCCCCGGCGCTCCGGATAAAAGAAGCAGGTGAATTTTATTCTTCAAAACTTTGATGTAAAAAGATTTCACATTGTTCTTATCTGTCAGTTCACCCGCCAGGGGTACCGCCGATACGGTATATTTCTGAAGTCCCGCCTCCGCCGGCATAAATTCAAATACGGCGCGCAGGACTGCGTTATCTTCTTTCACAGCTAGGGTTGTAGCGGCTATTTTACCGTTCTTATCGGCCAAGTTCAGCGTTAGGGTTTTGCCGGCATATCCGTAGGCCTGAATCGTTACATCAGCCGTTACCTTAGACTGCGCGTAGCTGACTTCATTGGCGCTGACCTGAAGAATGGAAATATCTTTTTGTTCGGTAACGGTGCCAATTCCTACCGTGTGCACCGGCACACCGTAAAGGCCCGAATAATTTTCCGGATTCGACCCATAGTTATATTGCCCGTCGGACAACACTACCGCAGCGCTGAAATTCTTTCCGGTAAGGTTTTGCTTCACTCTTTCGAGCGCCCCGGTTATGTCGGTAAGACTGCCATTTAATTTCATTGAATCCAAATCGGCTTTGGCAAGTTCTGTTACCGTATCATCAAACGCATACCAGCGCAGATCATGGGTTTCGGCTACCGGTTTCCAAACCGGATCTTCTAACGCCGACCGGAGTATAGCGGCACGGTCTTCCTGCTCAGTAACCACAGCCATACTGGCCGAGCGATCAGCCAGCACCGCGATAATCGGTTTTTCGGCCACCTGATAATATATCATCAAGATCGGTTCAAATAAAATAAAAAGGACCAAAATAAACGCCGCGCTGCGAAGCGAGGCGAGCACCTTTCTCTTAAGCCCGGAAACAGGCGGAACGGTAAAACGATAGGACCAAAATGCCAAAATAACCAGTATGATGCTTACTATTATGAGAACCAGCAGATGACCGGAAAATTGAATTTCATAATGAGATTGATTAATCATAATTACAGATTGGTCACGTGATTGTACTCAATGGCATATTCTTAAAATAAACCTGTTAGTCTGATACCCCTGAAGACGAGGAAAAAATCCTATATTTTTGCAAATCTTAATTAAACCAGATAAAGGGCTTCTCCCTTCGGTTGAAACGCCATGGTTCCTATAATTGCTTCGGGAAAGCACCTCATCAACACCAGGTTTACCAGTCGATGTCGGTCTTCTGTTCCTGATGGGCTTTTTCCTTTATATTCTTACGCTGATACTCCTTTTCCTGATTTTTCAGCAGATCGAGGATTTTTTCTGCTTCTTTTTTACTCATGCCGGATGAGTTCTGTTCCTTATTGTTTTTTTTATCCGGATCTTTTTTATCCTGCTGTTGGGTATTTTTATTGTCTTTTTTATTCTTATTCTGCTGCTGATCTTTATTCTGTTCTTGCTGTTTATTTTTATCGTTATTGGAATCCGATTTCTGAGGCGGCGGCGGATTTTGTTTCATAAGCTTCAACAGGTATTCATAATTAAATTTTGCATCCTTGTCGTCCGGAGCATGCCGCAGCACCTGTTTGTAAAGGTCGGCGCTTTCCTGGAGTTTATTCCGTTTAAACTGGGCATTGGCCATATTGTACAGAATACGATTCTTAAACTGAGTGTCCTGGGTGTTTTCCAAAGCCCGCTGATAGTATTTCAGCGCGTCATCATATTTCTGAAGTCGGTACAGCGCGTTGCCGGCATTGTAATTGATTTCAGGGTCGTTGACGTTTTTATCCAGCAACGTCTTGTATTGATCCAATGCCTGCGAAAAGCTGCCGTTTTTGAATCGTTGGTCGGCCTGGTAGCGCTCCAAGCCAAACTGAGGATGCACCGTCTCGGCAGTGAGCAGAATGAGCGCACAGGAAAAAACAGCATTTAAATTATAACGTAACATTTCATTAACCGATGACTATTTTTGAATGGCCAAAATAAACGCCGTCGTCAATTTAAGTATATCCTTATTCGCGCGTCGCAGGCGGTCGCTAATAATGCGGGCGAGATTCCGGAAGACAATAAAACCAATATGGTAATCCTCTTCAACCACTTTTGTAAAATTGCTTCGGTTAATGATGGCTAGTTTACAGTTATTAATCGCGGTAACCGTCGCCGACCGTTCGCTGTTTTCCTCGAATAATGCCATCTCACCAAAACAGGCGTGGAACTTTGAGCTCAGCTTGATCAGTGATTTGTCTTTGTTGACGACCTGGTCGGGCGAAAAAGCCATGGTCATGTTTTTGGATATTTCCACGTCCCCTTCCATCAGAATGAACATCTCGTCACCGCGGTCGCCGTCCTTGATAATAATGGCTCCGGCGAGCGCTTCCGTAACGGTCATGATACCAAGAATTTTTTTCAGTTCGTCGTCGGAAAGGCCGGAAAATATCGGAAATTTTTTGAGAAACTCAATATCAAGCATGAAGGCTCCTGTAACGAAAATAGCGGTTAAAATTTATCATATATTGCAATGGCGATATCATTGGGTTCGGTTACGTAATCCTTGGGGGGATTGATGCGGAAGGTCATTCGATGCTCTTCAGAAAACTTTTTGCCCGACTCCTGCAACTTCTGGCGTATAAATACATCCAGATAAGAATTGTTATCCGAAAGCAGGTCATGAATGGCCACGGACTGTATTTCCCTACCGATACCAAACAGAATAGCGTCTTTTTCATCTTTAAATAAATGGACCAGTTCTTGAAATGTTTTCCCAATCCATTCATGGGGAATTGACATCCGGACGATTTCATTGCCGTATTCAAAGGACAGCAATTCATCAACCACCCTTGGAATTCCGGGGTTGGATACGTGCATGGCCAGAAGAAAGCCGCTGTATTTGTCGCTCACAACCACGTCATCGGCTTTGGCGCGTTGCAGATGGGCGGCATTATCGGGATTGACCACTTGTCCGTACAGACGGACTTTCGGGTTCATGTTTTTTATAGTCAGGGTAGCAATAATGGTTTTTTCATCCGCTTTATTGCTGGTCAGTTCATTCATGTCCGAAACGATGATAACAGCTTCCGCATCACGGATATTAGCTTTTTCAAGAATCGTTTCATTGGAAAAGTCGCCGGACACAAAATATATTTCCGATTCCTTGTGATGGTTGATGATATTCATCATCTGCACGGAATCACAACTATTCACCAGCACGATTTTAGGATATTCAAGGTCTTTTTCCAGGGTCGTGATGATATGTTCAGCGTTAAAATTCCATCCGCAGATGATAAAATGATTTTTAATTTTTACCGATTCCAAACCCTGTCCCTTTCTGATTTGTCTTTCAATGAATACCGAAGAAATTGAAGCGGTAAGTAAGGAAATCACGGCTATCCCGCTTATCATTACAATAATGCCTACAATCCGTCCTCCAAATGTCACGGGAGTGAAGTCTCCGTAGCCGGTTGTGGTGATAGATACAAAAGCCCACCACATACCCTGCCAAATATTCTGAATAGTGCTTTCCGGCGTTTCTTCAAAAATATTGACCAGTACGCTTGATATCACGGCCAAAAACAGAATCCCGGTCAAAATTTTAAAAATGGCATGATTATAAATAACAGAAATCCTGCGTTTGAACCGCTTGAAGGTAAAATTGTTTTTTAAATAATTTTTTTTGTTCATAAGTTCTTCAAATCTGAAACAATGTTTAATATACATATTTTGATATTAAAAAATATACTTTTTTTGAATTTTTAGTATCCGATCTTTATATCCGCGTAAAATAAAACAGTTATCTTCTCAAAAAACAATACTTGATAATTTAAGAAATAAACAATACTTTGTAAGGTAAATTTAGTAACTCTAAGGATAGAGGTTATGTCTGAAAATAATACCGCTGCACCCACCCTTTCATCTGAACCGGAAAAGATAAAGGTCAGTTTTAATCAGGCCATGGCCATACTCCTGCCTTATTCCTGGCATCAGATTAAAGAGCAGATTATAACAGTGGCGCCGGTTTGTTTTTATCTGATTTTATTTCAGCTAATTGTCCTACAATATGGTCTGGATTTAGTGGGTTGGATCACCGGTGGTATTGTCATGGTAATTTTCGGCCTTGTCTTTTTCATGGAAGGCGTACGCATCGGTCTGGCTCCTATAGGAGAGTCTATAGGGAATGTGTTGCCGGTTAAAAGCAAAATGGCCGGAATCCTGCTGTTCGCGTTTTTCCTAGGTATTCTGGCCGCATTCGGAGAGCCGGTTTTAGGTAGTCTGCAGATTGCAGGTGCCGGTGTGGATCCGAATAAAGCTCCCATTTTATATTATCTTCTTGTAGAAAATCCAATTGTATTGAGCGTTACAGTTTCTGTTGGCGTAGGCATCGCGGTGGTAATCGGCACGTTGCGGTTTCTGTATAACTGGAGCCTAAAATGGATTATACTTCCTCTTGTGGGCCTTGCAATAACCTTGGCATTGATCGCCACAAAAAGTGATCTGCTTCTAAATTCTGTCGGCCTTGCATGGGATACTGGTGCGGTAATAGTCGGCCCGGTATTATGCCCGTTAGTGCTGGCGCTTGGTGTTGGCGTTTGCCGGGTTACCGGAAAAGGCGATTCCGGTATGGCCGGTTTTGGAATGGCAGGTCTCATTTCGGTTGTTCCTATAGCTATCGTTACCTTATTAACCTATTTTCTGTCATTTGTCCTTACCTTTGACCAGACTTTCTCCACAGCTAAAGCCGAACACGGCGGCGGCACTGATTACTGGACATTAACTTTTGAATCATTTGTCCTGGCGATCCGGGCAATTCTTCCGATTTTTATTTTCCTCTATTTATTTATGAAACTGAAACTTAAAGAGGAAAATATACCTCTGCCCCAGTTGGTACTGGGTATTCTTTTCGCTATCGTTGGATTATTCCTGTTTAATATGGGTATATCCGTAGGTATAGCAGAACTTGGTAATCAGGTTGGCCATCGCCTCCCGTTCTCATTTCATCCACCGGAAGAAGCTTTATTCCCGACTGAAGTTGGCAAAATTTTAGTAGTCGCTTTCGGTGCGATTCTGGGATACGGAGCGACCTTAGCCGAACCAGCATTCAATATCCTAGGTCAGCAGGTAGAGGATGTAACCCAGGGTGCTTTTAAAAAATGGTTGTTCAGTCAGGCTGTAGCCATCGGTGTGGGCGTAGGCGCCGGTCTCGGAATTTTATCAATTGTATACGGAGTCGATTTACTGTATCTTTTGATTCCTCCGTATCTTTTTCTATTCTTTTTGACGATATTAAATGATGAAAAATACGTAAATATAGCATGGGACGGCGGCGCCGTGACTACTGGACCGGTAACGGTACCCTTAAAAATTGCCATCGGTATTGCCCTCAGCCACGCCACAGGATTTGCGGAAGGTTTCGGCATTATTGCCTTAGCATCCGCCTATCCGGTGTTCAACATTCTCGTGTTAGGTTTATATGTAAAACGGCAAGAATTAAAACTAAAAGCTCAACTGCTTAAAGCTGCGGAGGTAAAGTAAATGGCTAACGAAACAATTTTTCCTTATGAACATGAAGGGCTGGAGTTGATTACCTGTGTCATTCAGCGCGGTAAAGCCGATAAAATAGCCAAATCGGCCATAGAAGCTGGCGCTGGCGGCGCCACTATCTTTTACGCAAGGGGCATGGGAATCCGTGAACGACTCGGATTATTGGGGCTGGCCATTGTACCTGAAAAAGAAGTAATTATGATTATTTCCAGTAAAGCCACAACGCCAAAAATTTTTGATGCCATTGTTAAAGCGGCTCATCTGGAAGTTCCTGGCATGGGGGTAGCATATGTAACGCCGATTACTGCTGTGGCTGGCATATTCAGCGCTCAACCCAGTAAAGAACAGAAATAATTTTTTTTTATTTCATCGGATAAAAACCTAAAATCATCCGGTTACACATATCACCGATAATTTAATCTTCGTATTCCCGTATGCCGTAAAGGGTTATTCTGATTACGAAGATTTTTTTTAATAACAATACATTTATGAAATACATTTATAAGAGCCGGGTATGGCCGAATTACCGATACTGAAAAACGTCCTGATTATCCTCGCGATCATCATTCCGATTACGTTTCTTGCAAATCGCCTCCGGTTCCCGACGGTGATCGGATTCCTTTTTACCGGCGTCATCATCGGTCCCTACGCGCTGGGATGGGTAAAAGATCAGTACGCCATTCAATCGATAGCGGAGTTCGGGGTTGTGTTACTGTTATTCTCCGTTGGTCTTGAGTTTTCGCTTGAAAAATTATTCAAGATGAAACGCATCCTGCTGATCGCGGGCGGCGGACAGGTGTTCCTGACGGTAGGATTGGTCTGGACTTTGGGCGTTGTGTTTCATTTATCTCCCATTACAAGTTTTATTTTCGGAAGCATGATCGCTTTATCCTCAACCGCCATTGTGCTAAAAATTTTAGGAGACAAACGCGAGTTGGATTCTCCCGTGGGCCGGCTGACATTGACGATCAGTCTGTTTCAGGATTTATTTATTGTTCCGCTCATGCTGATGATTCCCTACCTGAACCAGCCAGAAAAGTTTAACTGGATTACATTCTCCAGCACAATTGCGCTTTCCATCACCGGCATCATCCTGATCATCATCATCGCGCGGATCGTGATTCCCAATCTCATCCAGCAGATCATCAAACAGCAGAACCGGGAATTGTTTTTCATCACCATCATTTTCGTAACCATTGGTACAGCGTGGATTTGCACATATCTTGGTCTGTCGCTGGCGATCGGAGCTTTCTTCGCGGGCCTGGTGATTTCGGAATCGGAATATTCCCACCAGATCACGTCCGACATTCTGCCAGTCAAGGACATCCTGATGGCTCTTTTTTTCATATCGATCGGCATGATGCTCGACCTGGAATTCACGCGGAATAATTACATTATCCTGCTGGGACTGCTGATCGGCATTGTGACGTTCAAGACCGTTATCATCTTCGGGCTGATTTACTTTTTAAAATATCCTGCGCGCCTTGGCATCAGCACGGGCCTGACGCTCAGCCAGATCGGCGAGTTCAGTTTCGTAATCGCCATGGAAAGCATGCGCTATGAGATTCTGACCCACGATAGATACCAGATGTTTCTTGGCGCGAGCATACTCACGATGACATTCTCGCCTTTTCTGATTAACCACGCGGATACGATCGGGCAGTACATTCAGAAACTTTTCCGTTTACCCGATCTGATGCCCTATGCCGCCACGAAACTTTCCCAATTACTCAGTCATGAGCAACAAACCGATCAGCCCAAAAAGAAATGGGAAGGCCATGTTATCATCATCGGCTTTGGCACGACCGGCGAGTATTTATCGAATGTGCTGACGAATATCGGCGTCCCTGTCATTATTTGTGAACTGATTTACGACCGGTACAAAAAGGCCAAAGCGCTTTTCAAACAGACCGTCTTCGGGGACGCCTCATCTCCGGTCATCGCTGAGAAAATTCATATCAATACGGCGAAACTGATGATCATCAGCACGAGCAACAAAGACGTCGCGATACGCATCATCAAGTCGACACGGGCAATCAATCCTAAAATCAACATCATTGTCCGCACACGGCGCATGGAAGATATCGAGATGCTCCACAAACTCGGCGCCAACATCATCATCCCGGAAGAACTCGAAACCACTATTGAGATACTCGCGCTGGCCCTGCGACAGTACCGCATTCCGCGCAACGTCATCGCTTCGCAATTAGCGGTCATCCGGCACGATCATTACAAGCCGTTCCTTGGAAAACCGGTGTCCGACGCCACATTGAATGAATTGCCATATCTGCTGGCTGCCAGCACCACGGAATCCGGCATTCTGCTTGACAACTCGCCCGTGATCGGCAAAACGCTTGAGGAAACGGAATTGGTCAAACTCACCGGCATTAAGGTCATCGCGATTGTGCGCGACGGCAAACCGACCCATCAGCCGCCGCCCGACTTCAGACTACAGAAAGGCGATATTATGATCCTTCTTGGAACGCATGCCGAGATTGACGCGGCCCTCGGTATGATTGGGTGCGATATTGTGTCATAAATATTTGAAAACCACGAAGACACGAACATTTTAACTAAGTAGAAATATCATTATGAATTTTAATTTATTATACCTTTTAGCTGCCCTTCTAACAACCAGTTGCAGTATCCGTGAAAACGTGGATCTGATTTTATATAACGGAAAAATTGTCACAGTAGATTCCCTTAACTCCGTGGTTCAGGCGTTGGCGGTGCGGGATGGACGCATCATTGCTACCGGGGCGGATAAGGACATACGCAGCCAATACGCCAGTATGAAGCAGGAGAACTTACAGGGGGCGCTGGTATTACCCGGCTTCACGGACGCTCACCTGCACCTGCGTTCGTTAGGACAGTTCTTATCGCGGCTGAATTTACTGGAAACAAAATCCTACGACGAACTGGTTGCTGAAGTCGAGGATCGCATACGGCAAAACCCGGACGCGAAATGGATATTCGGCCGCGGCTGGGATCAGAACCGATGGCAGCCAAACGTATTTCCTGACAATAAAAAGCTCAGCGCCGTAACGCCGGATCACTATGTTGTTCTCAAACGCGTGGACGGCCATGCGCTTCTGGTCAATGACCGCGTGCTCCGGCTGGCGGGTATATCCGAACGTACGGCTGATCCGGCAGGCGGTAAGATTCTCCGTGACGCTTTGGGAAAACCCACCGGTGTGCTAATCGACAACGCCATGGATATCGTAAACGCGGTGATCCCGCCGCCTACTTTTATCGAAGACAGTTTGGCGCTGCAGCGGGCCATGCAGCAGTGCATCGAATATGGCATTACCTCCGTGCATGACGCGGGCGTTGATTCATCCTATCTGGCTTCGCTCAAACGCCTCGGCAAACATCATCAACTGAAAACGCGCGTTTATGCCATGCTGGATCACTACGATTACCGGCTTGTAAATCAATATATGAGCCAGGGGCCGGAAATCGATTCCTATAACCGCTTTCTCACGATCCGCGCAATCAAACTGTACGCGGACGGCGCGCTGGGTTCACGGGGCGCGGCCTTGCTGCATCCGTACGCCGATGATCCGCAAACGCAGGGTTTGATCATTGCCGATTCCCGTGAAATAGCCAAGACCGGCGCTTGGGCGCTCCGGACAGGGTTTCAGCTTTGCACGCATGCGATCGGCAACCGCGGCAACCGCAACACGCTGGACGGGTACGCTTCGGCGGGCGATATATCGAAATCCCGATGGCGCATTGAGCATGCACAGATTGTCGACACCGCCGATCAAAAACGATTTGGGACGATGGGCATTATCGCTTCCATGCAGCCGACGCACTGCACCTCGGATATGGCCTGGGTGGAGAGCCGCATCGGCAAAGAGCATCTGCACGAAGCGTACGCCTGGCGCTCATTTATGGACAACGGGACGGCTTATTGTTTTGGCTCGGACGCGCCGGTGGAATCGTGCAATCCGTTGTGGGGCATTTACGCGGCCGTGACGCGTCAGGATCACACGGGCAAACCCGAAGGCGGCTGGTTGCCGGAACAGCGCATCACCGTTATAGAGGCGATACGCGGATTTACAATTAATGCCGCTTACGCCGCCTTTGAGGAATCGTATAAGGGGAGCATTGAGAGAAATAAATTAGCCGATTTAGTCGTGCTGTCAAAAGATATCACGACGATTCCCGCGAAAGAGATACTCCACACAGAAGTCGTGATGACGATTGTGGACGGAATAATCGTTTACAGAAAAACGAATCCGTAATGTTTAGATTATTCTCCTGCTTTTTTCAGGACATCCTTTCTTAACTGCTTCCCATCCTCGGAGGTAAATTCCTTCTGAACGGAAATGTAGCCGGGATATTTAATATCGATTCCCGCAATTACAATCGTCGGTTTGACCTTCAGCGTGATATGCGTGGGTTCATCCCCTTCCCCGACCAGATTGAAGATGAGTTTGAAGAGCGTTTCCTTGGTCTCACCGGCGAAGACTTTTTTAAGATCGGCGTTTATGTTGACCGGGAACACAGTTACCCGATTACCCGGAATTTCAATGCGCTCCGTGATTTTTCCATTGACAATCTCACGGTCGTCAATCAGCAGAATCCATTCCAGTTCGTTGAGAGCGGCGGTTTCGCTGTTCGGATTCTTAGCTTCCACATTCAGCGTAAACGTAAGCGGCATGGTTTTATCGGCCAACGCGGACGTTATTTTAGCGGCTTTTTTAATGCTCAGATCGGAGATTTTCTTAATGTTCTGAATTTTTACGCCGGCAACTTCGAGATCTTTAATCGTTTGCAGACGGAACTCGCATTTCGCAAACCGCTTGGCCTCATCAATCTGCGTGGAAACCCCACAGCTTTGCAGAAATATAGCCGTGGTGATTAATATGGCAATCTGATATCTCATAACAACTCCCGTTTAAGTTTCTTGAATCTTCGTCATATTGCCGATAAAATGCAATAAAAAAGTCTTCCACAGGTAACTGCGGAAGACTCCGATGTTTTTTTAAAAAACCAATTTATAATGTTTTCAGCACGGCCAGCGCCTTGTCAAAATCCGGCAATTCCTCGACCTTTGGAACATATTGCACATATTTAACTATGTCATCCTTTCCAACTATGAAAATCCCGCGTCCGAGTATCTGCCATTCTTTTATCAGAATGCCATAGTTCAACCCGAAGGACTTATCTACGTAATCGGAAGCCATTTTGATTTTGGCGGAACCGTTGAGTTGAATATTACAGAATCGGTTCTGGGCCGTCGGCAGGTCCATACTTACCGTGATAATCTCAATATTATCGCTCAGTTTGGCGGCTTCCTCATTGAACCGAATTGTCTGCGTTTCGCAGACCGGCGTATCTAATGACGGGACGACATTAAAAACCCGAACTTTACCTTTACCGGAATCCAGATGGATAGCCGAACTGCTTTCAAGACCGGTGCGAATGTTGAAATCGGGGGCTTTCTGGCCGACTTTTACCTCCTCGCCCAGCAAGGTCAGCGGAGTGTTCTTAAACGCTAAAGCGCCTGTTCGCTCTTTCATAAAATTTTTCTCCTGATTAAGCTTTATAGTATTGTTTAATAACTTACCTTATTAAACCTTTAAGTTTTTAAAATATTCCGAAGGGACTATGGGACCCCCGCATTATTATGTAAAGACGTCTATTGACTCAAATTGATTCAGATTGTTAAAAAAGGATAAACTTATACGGATGTATGCTATTGGCATTTTTTATACAGGGCCATATACTGTAATCCGTTTCTTCGCCGCTGTCAACTCATGATGTAAATTTTATAAATCCATGCAAGCATCATAATGATAAGCAGGATGACCTGAATCCATTCCATCGTTCTGGAACCGGTAACCAGTGAGAAAGGTATTTTCCTTACGATGGCATAGCCGCTCATCACCCACATATAAATAAAAAGAAGGAACAGCACAAAACCAAACGGCTGCGTCACGAACGCTAGCCATATATGTCCGTGGGCCATGTGGCTGAACGATGTGGTAAGCCCGCAAGAAGGACATGGGATGCCGGTGATAACCAAAAAACCGCACGGCGGCAGACCCAGCGACTCATGGGTGCCGTGACCGCTGGCGGAAGGCGGTAACCATGCCGCCAGTGCAAACACGGCGGTCAACGCGAGTATAACAATAATGTACGGAAGAGGCGAAAACGAGTTTTCCCTGCTGTCATTTTCAAAAACGGGATTGTCGCTCATACGTGGTGACAATTACGATGGACCCTTGATAGTGGCTTTGAGGTTCTCGAAAGCGATTTCCACGTCAAATTTTAGATCCATGACAATATTAGGAATCGTTTTAAATTCATCGAGGGATTCTTTGACTTCCTGCATGTATTTTTCAATGGTGTGGAACTTAATCCGTTTGCGCTTTTCCAGGTCGTCGATACGGTGATTCCATTCGATAATCTGGGAGGAATTTTCCTCGATAATTTTGCGGATACGCATGAGCCGCTGCATAATCTGGTCTTTGGCTTCCGGCGGCGTGGCGGTATTTCGAAGAATGCGTAATAGAATCCGAAGCGAGGTTTCCTCGTTGGTGATGACATCGCCGTAGATTTCCTTTTTGAGGTGCGGCAAGAGGGCGGCATCGCCGAGCACTTCCACGAGTTTGTCAGGATTGACCCGAAGTAGAATATGAATAGCCCGGCGGCGCACCGAAGGCACGTTGCAAACGACCAGCTTGGCAAGCATCTCCGTGGCCACTTCTTCCTTGGTATCCGGATTCTTGGCTTCTTCCAGAATAGCGCGCAGGTTGAGTTCTGTCAGGACCGCGCTGGCTTGCGGATGGCCTTCCTTAGACAGACGAAAAAGTATCGGACGGGTAATCCTGGCATTTTTCAGCGCAATTACGCTGACGCCCTGATCGGCGCTTTCTGCCAGGATTTGCTGAAGCTGTTCGCTGATTCGTTTACGGTCATCGTCGGTGAGAATGACCGGATCGTCCGTTTTTTCTAAGAATAAATCCACGGTGTTTCCTATATGATCATAAGCCTGTATTTCCGTATAGACCGCATATTATGTCATATTACGGATGGTGAAGAAAAAGGTCGTACCTTCGCCCAGAGCGCTTTTTACCCAAATTTTTCCCTGATGCGCTTCCACGATCGCTTTGCAGATGGCCAGGCCGAGACCCACGCCGCCGCCGCTTTCGCCTTCATCGCTGGAGAATACGCCGCCGGTTCGTTTGTATTTATCAAAAATCAGCGGTATTTCCTCTTCCGGAATGCCGACGCCGGTATCGCGCACATAAAACTGAACGGCGTCTTCGATTTCCGGATCGGCATAGGCGTTTACATAGATTTCCCCGCCGTTCGGCGTGTACTTGATGCTGTTGGAAATTAAATTATTCAGCACCTGAACAATTTTCTCATGATCAAACCCCGCGCTCAGTGTCTCGTCTTCCATTTCATTGATTAATACAAGCTCCTTCTGCTGGGCCAGTATCTGAATGTTCCGGATGGCCTCATCCACGGCGGGCTTGACGGGATTAAGTTCAGGAAAGATTTCCAGCGATCCGGAATCGAGCTTGGATACATCGAGTATGTCGTTGATGAAACTCAACAGGCGGCGGTTGTTCATCAGGATATTTCCCAGAATTTCTTTCTGGTCCTCGGTAACGGAATCGACGTACTCGTTGTAGAGCGCCTCCACAAAGCTCTGGTTAGCCATGATCGGCGCGCGCAGATCGTTGACAATCGTGGAAGTAAAATTGTTTTTAATCCTCTCGATCTCTTCGAGCTTGGAAATATACCGGATAGTCAACACCAATTCTCTGGCGATAAGTTGCATGAGTTTATAGATATCTTTATTATAGGCGAAGGTGTCGGAGGTAAAGACGGCCACCATACCGATAATTTCCCCGTTATCGTTCAGGGGAACAATCATGGATGAATTGAAGGCTTTCTGGCCTTCCTCGCGTATGAATTCTTCATGAAAGGTTTCCCGACGCTGGTTGCGCACCACGCCCAGCCGGACGCGCTCAGGGTTGGCGTCATCGTCTAAGACAGCCTGACAGGATTTTTCAATGAAATCCGGCGTAATTTCTTTCTGGAGGTCCAGAATAAGATGGATCTGGTCATGGGAGTAGAGTGAAACGACTGCCAGATGATATTCCACGATCTGTTCAAAAAGTTCATAGAACTTGCGGAACATCTCCGTGCGGCTGTAGGCAAATCGGGAAAGGTCGCGCATCCGATTGGACACCGTCGATTCGTAGAGCAGCCGTTCAAGAATCCGGTTGATTTTGGATTTGACGCTCTCCTCGCCTTCGGCCGTTTCAGTCAGTTCGTAACGTTCTTCCTCTTTGGTTTCATAAACGGCCTTTTGAGGCCTGGCGGCGTCTTTCAGCAGGCGTTCGACTTCCGTAATCAGCACGGAGGTATCGGTGGATTTGGTGACAAAGCTGTTAGCGCCGGCCTCAATGCCCCAGAAACGGTCCTGTTGTTGTCCAAGACTGGTCAGCAGGATGATGGGAATATGCGCGCGGGAGGGATCGTCTTTAACCAGACGGCAGAACTGGTATCCGTTAAGCTCGGGCATGATGATATCGCTAACGATCAAATCGGGATTCTCGGTTTCTACCAGATTCATCCCTTCCACGCCGTTTTTGGCGCTGATGACGCGGTACCCCACTTTGGTCAGAGCCATTTTGTACATAATCAGCTGCGTCGCGCTGTCATCCACCACTAAAATTTTTTCTTTAGCCACGGGTCACATCCTGGTTAGTTTACCGTTGCGGTTGTATCCAATTTAAGAACGCTGATAATTTCGCCGGCAATTTTTTCTATCGGTACCACTTTATCAACCACGCCGAGTTCAATCGCCTCCTTGGGCATGCCGAACACGACGCAGGTTTCGGGGCTCTGCGCGATGGTCAGGCCGCCTTGTTCTTTGATGGCTTTGATGCCGTCAGCGCCGTCGCGGCCCATTCCCGTCAGAATGATGCCCATCGAGCCGCCCTTGAAAATCCGCGCGACGGACTCCATCATTAAGGTCGCACAGGGTCTCAGACCGCTGACCGGCATGGACTTGCTGAGACGAACCACCTTTCCGGGATCAATGAGCGTATGATATCCGTCCGGCGCCACATACACCGTGCCGGGCTGAAGGAGTTCTCCGCGTTCAGCCGTTTTTACCGTAACGGCGCACTCCTTGTTCAGCCAGTCCACAAAACCCTGCCCGAAGCCTTCGCAGATATGCTGAACGATGACGACCGGTACGGAAAGGTTTTTCGGCAGCAGTTTCAAAATCTTCAGCAGCGCCGAAGGCCCGCCGGTGGACGAAGCGATGGCAATAATTTCCACCGGCCTTGCAGGCACAAGAATTTTGGTCAGAAGCTGCTTCCTGATAATGAATTCTTCGGCGCGGAGGCTGTCCTTATACAGTGTTTGCTGATCCTGAACCGTAACGGCCGGTTGATTGTTGACAGGTTTCACCGGAGGCGCTTCTGTTCTTAACGTGCGAACCGGCCGCGGAATGTCTTTGTTTTTCCCGGTGGGGGTTATGTGATGGAATACTTTGACACCGGCAAGCATTTTGACTTTCTTGATCAGGTCGCGGCCGATATACTCGTAATCCATGGCCAGATTACCTTTGGGTTTTTCGACGATATCCAGAGCGCCGGCGCGGATGGCGTTGAAGGCCACGTCCATATCGTCCTTGCCTACCGAAGCGCTGATGACAAGAATCGGCGTGGGACAGCACAGCATTATCTGTTTAGTGGCCTCGAAGCCGTCCATCACGGGCATGCGGATATCCATCGTGACAATATCCGGACGAAGCAGTTTAACCTTATCCACAGCCTCCTTGCCGTTGCGCGCCGTACCAATCACCTGACAGGATTCATCGGTGGCAAATATTTTCTGAAGAATCATCGTGACGGTCAGCGAGTCTTCAGCTATGAGAATACGGACCATAGGCGTTACATCAATAAACGTTCAATGGTTTCAAGGAGATTGGACTGATCAAAAGATCCCTTGACAATATAAGCGTTGGCGCCCACCTCGATGCCCCGGCGTTTGTCGCGTTCGGCTTCCAGCGAGGTGCAAAGAATGAAGGGAATCTCGGGATATTTGGACTCCTTGCGGACTTTTTCGGCAAACTCGAACCCGTTGAGGATCGGCATTTCGACATCGCTGACGATAATGTCAAAGGCGCCCTCCGACAATTTCTGATAGCCCTCCATGCCGTTGGTAGCCGTGGTCACGTGATATCCGGCCGATTCCAGAATGTTCTTCTCCAGCGTGCGGGTCGTGATGGAATCGTCCACCACGAGAACTTTTTTCTTCTGCAGCTCGCGCGAACGACGCTCACGGAACACGAACTTGGAAATCGAACCCTGTACGGTTTTAATCAGGTCCGTGGGATTAAGTATGATGGATATTCTGCCGTCGCCCAGTACGGTACAGGCCGCCACATTGCGTACACGTTTGAGCTGGTTGCCCAAACTCTTAACCACCACTTCCTGTTCATCGATCAGCTTGTCAATCAGGAAGGCCACCCGGCGTCCGGATGCGCTAAATACAACCGCCGGCACTTTGTTCGACTCAATCTTCATCAGATGATGCCCTTTCTTGCCGGCCTGTTGGGCCTTCAGAAGCCCTTTGGATTTCAAGCGCTGCTTAACATTACCAAGATAATCTTCCAGCTTATATAACGGTATGGGCTTATCCTGAACCATAATAAACGGATTGTTGCCGCTGGAATGAATTTCCTCCTCGGTCAGTCGCAGCGTCCGTTCCACATAATCAATGGGAATTGAGTATATTTCCTCGTTGACCTCAATGATCAGCGCGTGTGTCGTGGCAAGCGTCAATGGAATTTTAATAGTAAATTTGGTCCCTTTGCCTTTATCGGATACGGTTTCAATGGATCCTTTTATCCTCTCGACATTGGCTTTGACAATATCGAGTCCGACGCCGCGGCCGGAAATGTCCGTGATAATTTTTGCCGTACTGAAGCCGGAATGGAAAATCAGGCTTATTAAATCGGCTTTACTGACCTCGTTCAACTGTTCACGCTTGATGTATCCTTTCTTCACGGCAATCTGGGCGATGCGGTCCGTATCGATGCCGCGACCATCATCGGTAATTTCTATCTGTACCATATTACCGGCGTAGCCGGCGCGAAGGACAATGGTACCCTCGGACGGTTTGCCCGCATTTTCTCTGTCGGTCGGAAGTTCGATGCCGTGGTCGATGGAATTTCGCAGAAGATGAATCAGCGGGTCTTTTAACTCTTCCAGTATTTTCTTGTCCACGCGCGTTTCCCCGCCGGTTATCACCAGTTTCACTTTTTTACCCTGGAGCTTGGATATATCCCGCACCATGCGCGGATAAAGATCAAACAGCGTAGACATCGGTATCAGCCGGATAATCCGGAGATTGTCCTGAATATCATTGGCAATCTGGGCGATGCGGATGTTATCCTCATTCTGGTGATCAAAAAGGTGATTGAGCTGTTCGACCATTTGATTCAGACGATCCACGGTGGTTTCATAATTACCCAGCAAAGAGCGGATTTCCGGCACGGTTATCCAGTTGGAACGGATCAGGTTGATGACATCGGGGTTTTCAGCGTCGGCCTGATTTTCCAGTCGCCCAATCTTATTGAACAGCCCGTCATGAAGCGCTTTAAACCGCTCCAGGTTCTGTCGCCACTCGGCGCTGAAATCAATGGCTTTTTTAAGATCCAGCAGGCGTTGCTGGGATTTGATACGCGAGGTAACCAGTTCGCTGACCTGGTTCATGAGATCATCCAGTCGCCGAGTCGGGACACGGATGATAGCGCCTTCGTCTGCGCTATGATCGGCTTCGGCTTCGGTTTTACCGGGAACCGCCTCGGCCTCTTTGGAGGCTTCCGCAACGACCGGTTGTTTAGTGGTTTCCGGTTCCGGGGCAACCGTCTCTACAGCCTTTTCCTCCATGGGTTCACTTGGTGGCATTGCCTCTTGTTCTTCTGCCGCCGCGGTTTCTTTGGCGGTTTCAGAGCCTTTATCAGGGATATCTCCTTTGGCTTGATATATATTTTCCAGTTTTTTGCAAATGGTTTCGACATCCACATCCTGGTCCGAACCTTCCTGAGCAATACGTTCGATAACTCTGGATATCACGTCCACACCCTCATAGATACAATCAAAATCGGAAGGCTGCAGTTGTATGGCGCCTTTACGAAGCAGGCCGAACATATCCTCGATTTTGTGAGCGACCACCTCGATTTTCGAAAATCCCATCATGCGCGCGGCGCCTTTGATGCTGTGAGCAGTCCGGAACAGTTCGTCAAGCAGTTCCTTGGAACCGGGATTTTCTTCCAGACTCAACAGGCCTTTATTCAGATTCTTCAGGTGTTCTTCGCTTTCCACCTTGAAGATCGCCATCATCTCCTTAAGTTCTTCTTTGTTGAGCTCCATAGTCCTTATCTTTCACGCATTCGGTGGATGGTTGCATTCCGGATTACCGCTTGATGCCGGATTTGTCGATAGCCGCGTCGAGTTCCTTGGTCAGTTCCAGCACCGAATCCACGGCATTCTGCGTCTGGTTGGTGCCGACTGCGACTTGTTTCAGCACTTCGTTAATATTGGCCATGGCCAGCGTGATCTGTTCGATGCCGATCGTCTGCTGTTTGCTGCCGACAAGAATCTGCTGGGCATAGCCGACGTTTTCCTCAAGACTCTGGATGCTTTCGTCCATCAGTCTTCCGGCTTCGCGTATTTTCTCGACACCGATATCCACGCGTTTGGAACCTTCTTCGGTAGCCATGACGGTGGAATTGGTCGCGTTTTGAATCTGGGTAATCAGATCGCGGATCCGCAGGGCGGCTTCCTTGCTTTTTTCGGCCAGTTTACGGACTTCCAAAGCGACCACGCCGAAACCGCGGCCGAATTCGCCGGCTTTGCTGGCTTCAATGGCGGCGTTCAGGGCCAGCATATTAGTCTGCTCGGCTATATCATTTACCGTCGTGGTTATCACGCCGATTTGCTGGGTTTTTTCGCTAAGATCCAGCGTCTGCTCGGCGATGCGCTCCACGCGCTTGCGTATTTCGTTCATCTCGTCGATAGTGCTGTCCACGGCCGCCTTGCCCCGGCTGGTCACTTCCATACTCCGCTCGGCGCTCTCTACAACAAACTGAGCTTTTTCCGTAGTCTGGTGCGACGTGGTAGCCAGTTCCTGCGTAGTTGTGGTGGTCTCATTCAGCGCAGAAGACTGCTGGCTCATGCCGGCCGCCTGTTCATTGATGGTTGCGGTCAGTTCCGTTACAACCGGCGCTAACCGGGTAATGGTGTCCTGCAGGGTATTGCGGAAATATTCTAAATTGACAACCATCTGGTTGAAGTTGTTTTCAAAATCAATCATTTCTGCTTTAAGGCCCAGATTAATACGGCCCGAAAAATCGTTATTCTTTATCTGGTTAATCAGTTTTTCCAGGCGCAGGATCGGGATAATCGTACTCCGGAAAAACATAATACAAAACGCTATACAACTTACAAATCCGACTGCATAGATTACCGTCCAGGCCCAAATCGTATCCGCAAAATACCCTGTAAGAAAACAGCTATAGAGACATAGGGCCAGCCACCCGCAGGTACGTAAGGCAAGCAGGTAAACGTATCGGCGTTTGCCGAGAAAATGATACATCAGGAAAATCCCCGCCGGTATGGCCAGCAGGAGAGATACGCCGTATAAAATTACGTATGTCATAAGACCTCGCTCGGTTATTAAATTTCTTCGTGGACAATGAGTTTGGAATGCGTAATAAATCCCTCCCAGTTCAGAAGCGTTACTATTTTCTGATCATGAAATATAAAGCCGCTGACATAGCCGGCGTCAATCGCTTTAAGGCCGGAGGCGGTGGGTTTGATATCCTGCCGCGCGATGTTTTGTTTTTGGAGCACCGCGTCCACCAGAAGGCAGGTCTGGAAATCGCGGGAACTGGTCAGAAGAAACATGCTCTGATCGGTGACGGTACGATCTTCGCAACCAAAGAAATTCCTGATGTCCAGCACCGAATAGATGTTGCCGCGGATGGTCGCGATACCGAGCACGTGGTCAGGGGTGCAGGGCACCGGCGTGATATCGCTTACCTGCCTGATTTCCATAATATGATGCGCATCCAGCGCAAACCATTCGTTGCCCAGTTGGAAAATCACCAGATCCACCATTTCGCCTTTATTCTCTTCCTGCAGTACCTGCGCCAACTGATCGGCACGCTGACGGAGCAATTGATCTTCGCTGGCGGTCAGTTTCCCGGTGGATCGCAGGTGAAGAATCTGACGGTGCGCGTCCGCCCACATACTACCCACTTCATTCTGGATCAATCCGTAAAAGGGACATTCCTGAATGCAAATGCCGATTTTTTCATGAAACGGCCCCATATCCTCGCCGAAACAAAAGGTGTGATCGTATAAATAACACAAACGGCCGTTCTTTTCCTTATAAGCCTCGCATTGCTGTTCGTAACCGCACTGAACGACTTCCCAGCAATTGACTTTTTCATCAAATGCGTTCTGATTGACGCGGGTACAAACGTCCTGGATACGCTGTCGGGCGGTTTCGGAGATTTCCAGTTTGATAGCCAAACTGTTTTTTTCCTGTGACGGGTTCTCTTGTTCTGCCATGGTTGTCTTTTACGTTACTGGATCGTTATGCATTAAGTATCCCACATTTTAACCATCATGCCCAGCTCGCGGGCGCTGAGATCGTCTAATACGCCCAGCCGTTCGTCCGGGGGAATGGTCTTGAGTATTTTTTCGGTTTGTTTGAGGTATTTGCGGCCCTGCACCTGATCGCCAAGCTTAAAGTAATTGACCGCAATCTCGTAATAACCGATCGCAAAATTCATATTGATATATATTGCCTTTTTCAGCATTTTTATGGAATCATCGAAAGCGTTTTCTTCCTTGTAAATCAATCCAAGCAGATAATAAGCCTCAATCAGCAGGGAGTCTTTCTGTATCGCCTTGTAGCAGTAGTCCTTGGCTTCTTCGATACGGTCCAGATTGGCACAAATATGCGCCGTCATATAGAGGGCCCGTCCGTTGTTGGGATACAGTTCGTTGATAGATTTGAATGTCTTCAGGGACTCCTCAAATTGCTTGTTTTTAAATTGCTCGATGCCTTCGGCAAACATCTGAAATTCCGTCGCTTCGGCGCGACGGAGATCCTCTTCGGTTCTTATCGTTTCTTTGACCTTCACCGGAATCGTAACAGGCGTCTTTTCCGGGGTAGGCGTCACCGCAGGAATGGTTTTGCCGATCGTTTCGGTTTTTTTCTCCGCCTCGCTTTTGCTAACAGCCGAAACTTTTTTTTGCGTCTCACCGTTTATCGAGAGCTTATCAATCTGTTTCTGGAGTTCCGCCAGCGTCGATGTAACCTGCGATGACCCGGTAATCGAAGCCTGTTTGCGGTGACTGCTGAATAGGTCTTCCCTTGTTTTTATACCGGTTTTATACTGCATCTCCTTTTTGGCGGCGGTATCTTTGCGATAAACCACAGCGTCTGGAAATATCTCGCCGATGTACTGGTCATAAATCAGACTGCTGGGTTCGGCATGGCCCACGGCCAGATAGGATTTTTCTTTCAGCGATTTATAAAACCGGTTAATCACCTTGATGGTGGTTTCCGCCTCGAAATAAATCGTGACGTTCCGGCAGAAAATAATATCCATATCCGTAGTATTGTTCGCCGGTGAAGGATAACAGTCTTCCACAAGGTTCAGATAGTCAAACTGAACCATCGACTGGATGGAGGGTATCAGATAATAGAGCCCCTCTTTTTTCGTGAAATAGCGATTTTTGTAATAATCATTGATGGTACGTAGCGACCATGGACGGTAAAGGGCTTCGCGCGCATAATCGAGAGAGTTAATGTTGATGTCGGTTCCCAGGATAAATATTTTCCATTCCGCAAGGTCCGGCAGAAGATGATCCAAAACCATGGCGATAGTATAGGGCTCTTCGCCGGTTGAACAGCCTGCGCTCCATATCCGCAGGCTTTTATCATGCTGGTGCGCTTTGATGAGACGAGGCAAAATTTGTTTTTCAATCACGTCAAAGTGCCTGAAGAAATAGGTTTCGCCGACGGTTAAAAAAGAGACCAGCGTTTTAAACAGCGTGACATTCTGGCTGTCGCCGGTCAGGGCATTGTAGTAACTGTTAAGATTCGGATGGCCGGAATAATGAAAAGCTTTTAATACGCCCAGTTTCAGATCATTGCGTTTTTTTTCGTTAAAATAAATGCCGCTGTTACGCCGCACCAGATCCCGAAACCGGATATAGTCCTGTTCCGTAAACTCCGCTTCTTTGGTAATCGCGCTGAGGTTCAGGGTTTTGGCGGATTGCGTTTTGGACTGCGGGCTAAGCATGGGCGCCGGTTCTTTCCAGAAGTTCGATTTCCTGATCGGTCAACAGACGTTCAATATCTATCAGCGTGATCCAGTGATTGTTGTGGACAAACATACCGGATATATACCTGGACTGAAGTACCACTTCCGGCCGGATATTTTGGGATACCGCGGCGCTATCCACTTCAATGACCTCATGCACCTGATCCACAAGAACCCCAATGAGCATCTGTCGGATTTTTAAAATAATGATACGGGACCGGCTGTTGGCCTGTGTGATTCCTGCGCCGGCGCGTTGAAGAAAATCAACCACAGGTACAATCTGTCCCCTGAGATTAATGATACCGCGTACGAACGCCGGCAGTTCGGAGACCGGTGCGATCTCGACCATGCGGATGATTTCCTTGATCACCGGAATCGGTATGGCATAATCCCGATGTCCCGTGCTGAAGTAAAGCGCTTTGATAACGGTATTTCCCGTTTCCATTATTTTTCCGTCCGGTATGTGTTGGTTATCGTGGTTTGTGTCAATTATGGGCCCTTCGCATTGGTTCGAGTCGGAGCGGGGTGGATTCCTTCTTCCAGTGAACCGCTTCAGCGAATTCGGTAATCAGGGAGCGGCTGCCGGATGTTTCCAGGACATTGCCCGTGACTACGAGCGCGGCGCCGGCTTCGACTTTTTTCCGGGCTTCATCCGGCGTCCGGATGCCGCCACCCACTATGACGGGAATATCAATGTAACCGGTTACGGCCTCAATCATCGGTTCCGGCACCGTGTGCAGCGCACCGCTGCCCGCTTCAAGATAAATCAGCTTCAACCCGAGATACTCCCCGGCCATGGCGTGCGCGACGGCAATCTCGCTTTTATCGCGGGGAATCGGTTTGGTATTGCTCATAAATTCCGCGGCGGTGGTTTTGCCGGATTCTATCAGCATATAACCCGTAGGAATCGCTTCCAGAGCCATCTTGCGGATAATCGGCGCGCCCAGCACCTGAGCGCCGATAAGGTATTCCGGATTGCGCCCGCTTATGAGCGTCAGAAATAGTACCGCGTCCGCATGCTCCGAAAGCTGAATCGTACTGCCCGGAAAAATGACCACCGGGATGTCGCAGCGCTGTTTGATTGCCTGAATCGTTGTATTGAATCGGGAAGCCAGCAAAAGACTGCTGCCTACAAAAATAGCGTCCACGCCGGCATCCACGCAGCGGTCTACCGTTTCAAGGGTTTCGGTTTCCGTGCGCTTGTCGGGATCAATAAGCACCGCATAGGCGGCGCCTTTTTGCTGGCGCGCGAGATTCAGATGTTCTAAAACGCTCATGCCTTCTCCTCAGCGCTAAGATGGCCGTTAAGTTTGAAGCGGCCAACCAGTGTTTTCAGGGTGTTGGTCTGTTTGGCCAGCTCTTCAGTTTCAATGTCAATCCGCCGCACGCCTTCGGCGGTTGTCTTGGCAATACTGGCAATATTCTCAATATTGGTGGATATTTCCTCGGCCGTCCGGTTCTGTTCGTTCGAAGCGGTGGAAATACTGCTGATCATTTCCATTACCTGATTATTCGCCTGAAGGATGTCATTAAACGCTTCTACGGTTTTATTGCCCAATTCACGGCCGCGCTCCACTTCCTTGGTGCCGCGTTCCATCGAACGGATGGAGTCGGCCATCGCCTTCTGAATCTGCTCAATCATCTGGGTGATTTCAGTGGTAGACTGGCTGGTGCGTTCGGCTAGTTTTTTAATTTCATCCGCGACGACGGCAAACCCTCGTCCGTATTCTCCGGCCGTGGCGGCTTCGATGGAGGCATTCAGTGAAAGCAGATTGATCTGATCCGTGATATCGTTAATGACTTCGACAACGCGTCCGATCTGCGCCGTGGTTTTACCGAGATCCAGAATGGTCTGCGCCGATTCGCTGACCATCGCTGAAATCCGGTCGAGTCCTTTCTTCGTGTCGTTGACTACATAGCGGCCCATGCGGACAGCCTCATGCGCAGAACGGGTTAGTTCCACGGCATCATTGGTATTGGAAGAATTCTGCATAATCGTAGAGGACATCTCCTCCGCCGCTACGGCCACGACCGTCGCTTTATTGGACTGCTGCTCGGCGCCATCCGCCACCTTGTTGGTCAGACTGTTGATCAGCGCCACGGAATTGCCGAGCAGATTCGACGTGTTGGCAATCTGCCGGATCATGCTCTGCAGTTTATCCACAAAGGCATTGAACGCCTGCGCCAGATCGCCGATCTCGTCGTGGGTATCCACCTGAATCCGCTTGGTCAGATCCCCTTCGCCCTCGGATATATCCTGAATGCGCTCAACCATCCCGGAAATCGGCTTGGAGAAAATGTTGCTCAGCACATAAGCCAGTAAAATGCTTATGCCGATTGCCAGAATCAGCAGGATGACGCCAAAAAGGATATTGGCGCGCAGCTCGGAATATATCGAATCCGTAGAGGCCCCGAGAGCCAACACGCCGATCTCGTTACCGACACTGTTGACAACCGGAAGGATATATACCCGGTAATTAAGCTCGTCAAACAACCAGTCTTTCTGCCGGGAGTTGCGCCATTTTTTTATATTCTTTTCCATCACTTCCTGGATCATTTTCTCCTTGGCGGTTTCCCGGAAATACGATAAAAACATCTTGCCCTCTGCGTCATAGGAAATAATAAATTCCAGCGAACCTTTCACCGTCGCATAGGCATCGCTAACCGAGGCTTTGTCTCCGAAATCCAAACCGGGCGCGATGCTTTTGCCGGTGATTTCGCCGTCCCGTCTTAAAAAACGTTCATGGTTCCCATCGGTGGTAGTGTGGAGCTTATAGATGAATATAAACGTTACGACGATGATCACCACGCTGGTTAATACCGCCATGGTCCAGATTAACTTAGACCTAAGGTTAAGATTCATGAAATAGTGAAGCATCTGACACTCCGTTTAAAAAAAACAAAGGTAATGGTTTTCATAGTCCAACGCGTCATTCCGCGTCATATTTGGTTATATCATGAACGCTGATCGGCGTCAGCGATTCACCTTTTTTTAGTTTTTGGCTCTTCTGGTTTGCAAACGCCCGGGCGCTGTCTCTGGCCAGCCATTCCAGCACGGCTGAGGGATTGACGCGTTGCGGATAGATATACAGCGGTTCCGTCATTTCCAGCTTGACGCGTTTCAATCCCGTCGGACTTCTTTGCAACGAAGCATCCGGAATTTTTTTACCGTCGGAATAGGCTGTTTCATCATCCGTCTGCCAGGGACCGGACGCCTGGGGATTCGTAATAAAAAAAACGGCCGAAATCAGAATGAGTATGAATGCCGCAAAACTGACTAAACTGGTGACACGTCTTTCGGCCTTCCATTTTTTTAATACCTCTTCATCCAGCGCTTGAGTGGTTGACTGCAGGCGGACCGTTTGCGTATCATCCGCAATCCCTTCGCTAGGACTGACTTCAATCCTATATTCGTCGGAACGATCATTGAACAAACGGGCGTAATGCTCCCACCATGCTTTCTTCCATATCGAAACGGTCGGCCAGTTCGTTTTTACCTTCGGCGGGGATGGTTCTTTGATGAACTCCGGGGGCAGATGCTGGCTGGACGAGACATATTCGATTTTACGAAGAATGAGGTTATACTGCCGGCTCAGTGCATCGGGATTCAGGCCGATGGCCTGGGCATATTTGCGGAGATAACCTTGTATAAGCACACTGGAGGCAAAATCAAACACGCCGTTTTCCATCAGTTCCACATAAGCCCTGTTAATCCGTGTGGCGCGGGAAATGTCCTCAAGCGATTTGCCGGAACGTTCCCGGGAGGCTTTAAGAAAGCGGGCAAACTCGCCATAAAAATTGACGCTCATTGGCCCTCCGGTTTGTTGGTTCGTCCCGTAAAATGTTCCCACAGCGTCCGGTAACAGGCCGCGATCGGAAGTCCCACCACATTGTAAAAATCACCGTCGATCTTTTCCACAAACACGGCGCTGGAATCCTGAATACCGTACGCCCCGGCTTTGTCCATCGGCGAACCGGATTCCACATAGCGTTTAATCTCGTTATCCTTTAACGGATGAAAGGTAACATACGTGCAAGCATAATCCGTCACCGACCGGCCGTTTTCGGGTTGCTGGAAACTGTAAGCGGTATATACTTCATGCGTACGGCCGCTCAGTTTGGACAGCATCGTGGCCGCTTCGTTTTTATCGCGCGGTTTTCCCAGAATTTCACCGTCCAATACGACAATCGTATCGGCGCCCAGTGTGATCTGTCCGGGATACCGTAACGCAACACTCCGGGCCTTTTGCTCAGCCAGTTGTTTAGCAATTTCGATCGGATGACCCATAAAATGCTCTTCTTCAAGGTGACTGGGAACAACGCGAAAATCAAATCCTACCTGCTGCAGGATCTGGGCCCGCCGGGGTGAAGCGGATGCCAGAATAATTGTGCCAAATGTCCGGACTAAATAGTTTTCCTTCACCATGTCCGAGGGTATGTTAGAAAAAATCACTATAATATATCGGAATATTAATGAACAAACAAGTTTTTTTTCACGAAATAAACCATTTCCCGTATTCATTCAGGACGGTAAATAATGCTTGATAATGAACGGATTTTTTAAGATACTTCAATTAAATAAATCCTTAACTTATCTTTGCAGAAATTATGAAACCCGATAGTGAACTCAAAGTCAAAGAGACATGGCCCGTACCGGTGCTGGGTAAAGTGGCCGCCGGCATTCCACGGTTTTCCGACAGTGTCAATCTGGGCAGTATCTCATGGACATCCGAAACCGAGCCGGATCATACCGTCTTTGCGCTTCAGGTGTCCGGCGACAGTATGACGGAAGACGGGATATACGACGGTAATTTTATTATTGTTCGTTACACATCGGATTTTAATAATGGCGACATGGTCATCGCTTACGTTCAGGAAGAACCTACGCTGAAACGTATTTACCGGCGCGGACATATCGTCACCCTGCAGCCGGCTAATCCCGCTTTTGATCCGCTGATCATTAATACCCAACATGTACCGGTGCGTGTCGGCGGGCGGGTCATTGACGTGGTAAGAACCTGAAATTTTATACGCCTTGGCTTTATTAAATCCGATTCTGCAATCGGATTTTTTTTTACGGGAAAGAAGATCTTATTATGAAAATCGGATTGGCTCAAATTAATTTAAAAATCGGCGATTTTGAAGGTAATGGCCGTAAAATCATCGCGTACGTCCAACAAGCGAAAGCCACCGGTTGCAATCTGGTTATCTTTCCTGAGTTAACTACGACCGGTTATCCGCCGGAGGACCTGCTGGAAAATAAAAGTTTCATTCAGAAGAACCTGAATTTACTGAATGAAATCGTAAACGCATCCGCAGGGATAGGTATTATTTGCGGATTTGCCGATCGTAACCCTTCTCCGGACGGACGCCGGCTCTTCAATGCCGCCGCGTTAATTCATGACCGCACGTTGATCGGTATTCAGCATAAATCGCTCCTGCCGAATTATGACGTCTTTGACGAAATGCGCCATTTTGAACCGGGTAAAGGCCCTCGCGTAATGCGTTTTAACGACCGTATGCTCGGACTGACCATCTGCGAAGATGCCTGGAACGATAAGGACTTCTGGGACAAAACCATTTACCCGACCGATCCGGTGGCTCAACTTATGCACCATGGCGCTGAGATGCTCATTAATATTTCCGCCTCTCCGTTCCATGCCGGCAAACAACGGTTGCGACGGGATATGTTTCGGGCGCTGGCGTTAAAATACCGTAAACCGGTGGTACTCGTCAATCTCGTCGGCGGCAATGACAGTCTGGTTTTCGACGGCGGCAGTTTTATGATGAATGCCGGCGGACAATTAATAGCCTGCGCGCCGGTATTTGAAGAAAGCCTTGTTGTTGCCGATACGGATACGCCCACTGTCCTTCACGACGCGACGAATCTTTCGGATGATGAAGAGGAAATTCTCCGCGCTCTGGAAATGGGTTTACGGGATTATTTAGCCAAGTGCGGTTTCGGCAAGTGCCTCATCGGGCTCAGCGGCGGTATTGATTCGGCTCTGGTGGCGGTTATCGCCGCGCGGGCAATCGGACCCGAAAAGGTAACCGGCGTTTCCATGCCCTCGCGGTATTCCTCAACCCATAGTCTGGATGACGCCCGCCAACTCGCCCACAACCTGGGCATCCGCTATTCCGTCATTCCCATCGAACCGATGTTTGAAACATTCCTGAATCAACTGACGCCGCATTTCGACAATCGCCCGCCGGATATCACCGAAGAAAACCTGCAGGCGCGTTTGCGCGGCAATATCCTGATGGCGCTCTCCAATAAATTCAACGCGATGGTTTTGAGCACCGGTAACAAGTCCGAACTGGCTGTCGGCTATGCCACTATTTACGGCGATATGTGCGGCGGGCTGGCGGTTATCAGCGACGTGCCTAAAACCATGGTATACCGCCTTGCCGAACACATTAACCGGAACCGAGAAATCATCCCGCGCCACACGATCCTCAAACCGCCCTCCGCTGAACTCCGCCCCAATCAGACCGATCAGGACGCCTTGCCCCCCTACGACATTCTGGACGGCATCCTGAAAGCCTATGTCGAAGAAATAAAGGAAGAAGCCGAAATCATCGCGCTCGGTTACGACGCCGATACCGTTCGGAAAGTCCTGCGCCTGATTGATCATAACGAATACAAACGGCGCCAGGCGGCTCCGGGTCTGCGCGTGACCACCAAAGCCTTCGGATTCGGACGTCGCCTCCCTATCGCTCAAGGCTGGCGGTAACGGCCTCAAAATAAAAAACCCCTTGCCTTCCGGCCAGGGGGTTTTAAAAATATAAAAAAACGGATTATTGCTTTGACGAAAGCTCAATCGCCTTCTTGATTTTTTCACTGAGCGACTGCGGAATACCGTTATGCTCCGTACCGCCGCCTTTTGTATGGATAATGGCGAGCAGTTTTCGTTCGAAATTCACCAGCATGTGACAGGGCAAACAGATATTAATATGTTCCTGTATCGCCTCCAGATCCTTGACATCCAGTTGACCGTCAATGAATGCATAGACTTTCTTGGATACTTCCTGGCAAAGCATACCATGACCGTGCTGATGTTCATGATCATACGTTTTGTAAAATTCGACAAGCATATCAGGCCTTTCTCTGAAATCTATTTACATTCCTTCTGTTTAATTTTTTACATACCCGTATTCCAGGGCATATTCCCATAAACTCTTCTGGAGAATTTTTCTTCCCCTGAAAAGCCGGGACATTACGGTGCCTACCGGGACTTCCAGAATATCCGCCGCTTCCTTGTAGGAGAATCCTTCCACATCCACCAGCATCACGACATCGCGGAACTGGTCCGGCAGATTGTCAATCGCTTTCTTAATATCCTCCGCCAGAAAGCGGTCCAGGATTGAGGCCGGCGAGTCGGTTAAAGTTTCCGCGCGGCTGTGCACCTGGTTGTACAGCGAAAACTCCTCCACATCGTCATAGCCTCCCGAAGTCGGATTTCGCGTCTGTCGGCGGTACTGCGAAATATGCGTATTGACGAGTATTTTAAACAGCCACGCTTTGGCATTTGTGCCTGACTCAAACTGGTCAAGCGAGCGAAACGCTTTGTAAAATACTTCCTGCACCAGGTCCTCAGCATCGGTCGGGTTGTGGGTTAACCGTAAAGCCGTATTATAAAGCGCCTCCGCATGCGGCAGGGCTTCGGCTTCAAACTCTTTGGACGTCATGTCTCATATTTCCTTAACGATAAGGGTTGAAAAATATTCCATGGTCGGGAATCTAATCTCTTTTGATTCAACTTGCAAATGATTTTTATTACTTTAATTTTACGCCATGATTAAACGGTGTAAACAGGTCACCATCCGGGTTGTATGGGCTGTGTCGGTGATAATCGGAATAAGCGCTGTTTACGGTTTTCAGAAAAAGCACGAGCCCACCACCCTGGTTTATCCGCCCTTTCGCCACGCGCCCGTTCATAAGGCCACGGCTGTGCATTTATTCGCGTTTATGGCTATCATCGGGCGAACGGACATAACCCCCAGCGACCCGCAAGGTATCGCCGTCACGCGCCTGAGCGCCACGGATGACCCCGATAACCGCAACGATGATGACGACCTCACGGCTTATGTCCTGAACTCGGGTCAGAACTGCGTCTTATACAACAGCTCAATCCAGTCGCTGGATGTCTATGAAGGCAGGTCGCGCCGTCAAAAACTCAAAAATCCGATAGGCATTGCCGCGACGCCGGCCGGCGACGTGTGGATTACCGATACCGGCCACGACCGCGTGGTACGTCTGTTCAACAACGGCGTGTATCTGGAATTCAGGGCCGACTTCGGCAAAAAAGGACCGGCGCCGGGACAGTTTGCCGATCCCCACGGGATTGCCGTGGATATGGCGGGAAACATCTACGTAGCCGATACCGGCAATGACCGCGTGCAGGTGTTCGATGCCGACTTCAAACCGCTCTACCAGATTACCTCCGTCAGCGACACGGCGGATATGAAAAAATCGCTGTTCCGTCCCGAAGCGATTGCCGTGGCCGATGCCGGCGATCCGGATCTCTATTATAAGGAAAGTTATATCGTCGTCGGCGATCTGAATAACACGCGCATTCGGAAATTTTCAATGAACGGCGACTTTATCGCAGGCGTGAATTCTACCGATTACGGCTACCAGAAAGCATACCTGACGTCCCTCGCGGTTGACCGGTACGGTAACGTCTGGGCTACGGATAAGCTCAACCACTGTATCCATAAATTTGACCGGAACCTGAATTACCTTACCACCTTCGGGCATATCGGCGAGGATGACGGCGAGTTCTTTGAGCCGCGTTCCATTGCCATCGGCCGGAAGTTCGGTCAGGTATTCATCATCGATAAATACTCGGCTCAGTATTACCACATCGGCACGGATATTTATAATGTCAAAATTTCGATGCCGGACAGCAGCGTGCATTTCGATTTTTTTCTGACCGAAACCTCCAAAGTCAGCGCCCTGGTTTACGATGAACGCGACCAGCCGGTTTGCCTGCTGGCCAGCCGGCAGCTTCTGCACCCCGGCCACAACCAGTTTATATGGAACCGGATCAAATACCCCTCCGCCCCGCGGCGTAACCGCCTGCCTCTGTTATATCCGACAAAAGACAGCATCCTGGCAGCGTGGCCGGACACCGCGGCGCTTAACGACTCCGTCGCCTACTACCCTTCCGGTCTGTACAAAATCCATTTTGAAGCCAAAACAACGTATGTGTACAGCCGATATTTTACAAAAACGCTCGATGTGGAATTTGCCTATTGATTCGCATTGCATGATAATTTTTGCGTAAACAAGGATAACGGATTTTTGGAAACATTAATCATTTTATCGCGTTATCATTGGAACAACGGTTCATTAATAAGTTCGAATTTATGAAAATAACAACGGCATTCCTTCTTCTCCTTAATATCTTTCTTGCGTCCTGCGCAGCCAACCGCGCGCAGAAAGAAGAAATACGGCGATTGCAGCATGATATCGACTCCCTGCAGGCGGCGGTCAGCGGGATTCAAAACGAAACAAAAACCCTGGACCTCGAATTATTGAAAACAGATTACGATATTCAGTCTTTACGTAACCGCGTTGTAGCTTTTGAGCGCGATTCTGTCATAGATTATTATGAAAATTTTGTTTTCCGCTTCAAACGGCCGATGGTATCGTATGTCGAACCCGACGGGAGTTCTCCGTTTCTTTTTCCGGTAAAACCCGAAAAAGAAAACAACTGGTGGAAACTGAATATCGTATGGGGGCGATTATTCTATTTTGATTTCAATCATCTTGGTATGGATATTTATGTACCCGAGGGCGACACGGTCCGCGCGATATATGACGGCACAATCGTGCATTATGACGGGGGCGCCGGTTACGGCGATCTGGCTGTGGTCATCGAACATGAATATAAAGAAAACTGGAAAGGACTCCGCCTGCCGCCGAAATTTCTATCCATTTACGGGCACCTGCGCAAACAAAAAATTCGCGATGTGGGACCGGCGCTTCATTTCAATCACGGCGATAAAGTCAGGAAAGGGACAGTCATCGGCTTTATTAATGACGACGACCATAACGGTGACGGCGGCGTGCACCTGCATTTCGGCATCCGCCTTCAGTCCGCCGATGAAGCTAAAGCCTCCGACGCCGGCAAATGGTTCCGCGGATACGACAACCGCGACGGCAAACGTTTACGCTATTTCCTGAATCCGATCGAACTGTACGGACGGTTCATTTATCATGAATTCAGGGATTGGGGGTATTGAAAACCATTAAAAACGCGACGGCTAAAACCTTCAAAGCCGCGATGCCGCCTTTAGAACGGACTCATCCTGATAATTCGGCAATTCTATTCAAGAAAACGCTCTGCCTGATGAGACATCGCAGTCAGGTCGGTAAGCCTGGAAAGTCGAAACGAATCCCGGTCGGCGCCATAGCGTTAAAAGCGGCTCGCTATCTTTTCACCGCTCAGCAAAAAAATCGGAAATGTTTTTTCCGCGCCGTTGATTATTTTTTTTGAATGATAGAATATTTTTGAATGTATATTTCTGAAACCGGTATCCGACATCATCCGTTCTAACGCCGCTACGTCGAACCCGTGATGCCCGGTAAAATCCGGATGTTCGGCGTGAAAACTTCCGTCTTCCGTTACCAAATCGGCTAGGATCAGCATCCCGCCGGGATTCAGCGTGGTATGGAATATTTTCAGGATTGCCGATACATCCTGTATATGATGAAGAACCAGCAGGGTGTATATGACATCATGCTTCTCGGTATAATTTTCTGCAAGTAAATTCATTTGCCGCGCCTTCATATGCGTCACAGCAAAGGATGGAATTTTCTTCCGGATTTCATCAATCATGCCTGCGGATTCATCGAGCATAATAATTTCCGGGAAATGATCTTTCAGGCAGAAACTTACCGCGCCGGTCCCGGCGCCGAATTCCATGGCCGAACGCAAGTTCTTTTTGGCGGTTAATTGAACAATTTCATCCGCAAATTTTTGCGCTCTTTCGATGCGCTCGGGTTTCATATCCCATGTTTTGGCGGCTTCGTCAAAATGATTTTTCATGAATCTTCCTTTTTCTCCGTAACGTAATCCAATGTGGCCGTGACGGCAGTGCTTGCAAAGAATTTAAAATACAATATTTCTAAATTTCATTCGCGGTTTCCGCGTTTCCGTAAATGATTTTTAATCCGGGTTTTCATGGGCTTCGAGAACTATTTTCTTAATGTGGCGATCAGCCGTTTCGGTTTGAGTAACAAATCCAGTGCGTCATGGATAGAGTGACATAATACATCGGCGGCGATGAGCGTTTTCGTTGCGGCGCCTTCTTCCTGTATCACAGCGATGCCGAGAATTGCGTTTTTCAGCATTTTCCGGTCATTCGCTCCGTTGCCGATGCAGACGGTTTTTTCCGCCCCCAGTGTTTTCAGGTAGTCCGCCTTTTTCTGTTCCTGGTCGCCTTCATCGAGTATTTCGATATGGCATGGAATATTTTTCATGTGTTCTCCCGTTAATCCGAACGTATCCGCTGTAACAACATGAATAACCAGTTGTTCCGATAATTGTTGCAGTTTTTCCGCCACACCGCCGATCAATTGACCATCTACGGCGAGCGTGCCGTTGTAATCGAGCATAAGGTACTCCAAACGCAGCGTTTTGGAATGTCCGGGAATTTTTATTTCGAGCACAGTAGTATCCCTTGCAAGAATGAATTATTACCCGGTATTAAATTATCATTTTTTTCAATAATACCAATTATTTTTTATGAACGCTTTACTAAATCGGCAGAACCGGAATTGAATACCAAACCGCCCCGTTTGGCGGGGCAGGCTCTGGGCACAGAGTTCACAGAGAGTATTTTTGCATTTTATCAACCAAGATTTAGTCATCTGTTGACGTTTGTTGTAATTTTTTATTCATATTTATCTACGAAAAAAACGTAGATGTGATAGAAATAAAGTTTAATCGAAAATTTCATTGAATAATTTTATGATACAATTATATTATAGCCGATGTTGGTGATGGAGTTCACCTTTAACCGCCCTCACGCTGATGACTCCTATTGGACATTATTTTTGGAGAATATCATGAACGGAGATCTGGTTCCTTTAATCATGGGCGGACTCGTCCTTTTATGCAGTCTCATTTCATTGCGGCTAGGCATATCGGTAGCCATAATCGAAATCCTGCTTGGAACGGTTGCCGGTAACCTCGGATTGCAAACGGAAGCGTGGATGATTTACATCGCGAAATTCGGCGGCATCGTACTCACCTATCTGGCGGGAACAGAAATTGACACGCGCCTGATGAAAGAAAAATTTAAGGAGAGTTTTCTGATTGGTTCGCTGTCATTCCTCGCTCCTTTTATCGGTACATTTCTTTATTGTTATCTTGTGGCGGAATGGTCCTATCACGCGGCGCTGATCGCCGGAACGGCATTATCCACAACTTCTCTGGCCGTTGTGTATTCGGTGCTGGTTGAATCCGGGCTGAACAAAACCGAAATCGGCAAACTGCTGATGGCCTCAACGTTTGTGACCGATATGGGCACGGCGCTGGCGCTGAGCTTGCTTTTCGCGAAATTTACAATCTATACGCTGATTTTTTACGGCGTCTGCTTTGCCGTAATATATTTCGTCGATCAGTTCTCGGTTTACATTCTGCTGAACCGAAAATACATCAACAAAGTGATCGAGCCGGAAATCAAGTACATCTTTTTTGTGCTGATAATTTTTATTTATTTTGCTGAAATCGGCGACGCGCACGCCGTGTTGCCCGCGTTTGTGCTGGGATTATTAATGTCTAAGCATTTCAAAGAACGCCGTCGCACAAGAGTGCTGGGTAACCGGCTGCGGACTGTGGCGTATGCGTTTATCACTCCGATTTTTTTTATCACCGGCGGTATGAAAGTATCGCTGGCGCTGGTGTACGGAGCGCTAGGTGTATTTCTTATCTTATTTGCCATAAAGATCATCATGAAATTTATCGGCGTATATTTTCTCGCAAAAAAATACATTCCCAACGGCACGATGTACACCACTCTTCTGATGAGCACCGGGCTTACATTCGGCACCATCTCGAGTTTGTTCGGCTTGCAGGCGGGAATCATTGATCAGACGCAATACTCGTTATTGGTCGGCGTGGTGGTCGCCAGCGCGGTTATCCCGACGTTCATTGCGCAGAAATGGTTCTTGCCGGTCGAGGAAGAGGATATCATGGACTATGATACGGGCAGTTAGACGGGCGGTCCGTTTGCGGTTATTAATTCCATGAAAAGAAGGGCGCGGCTACATGTTTAAATTTTTTTTGCTTATAGCCGCAACGTTTTGGTTACGACTTTATTGGTCTTCCTACGAGTCGGCGGCTTTTAAAAAAAGCGGCAACCTGTCGCGCAATCGAAAGAGGGCTCGTCTCTGCATTCCCTCCGCTTTCGGCGAGCTTTAGGCGCGAATAACCAAATAGTCCATCCTTCGATCCTGACGGTGTCGGAATGCGGAAAAATTAGTCCTTAACGTAACGAACGCTCAAGCCGTAAGTCCTGTAGCCGTAGTCCATGTTGGCTTCCCGGTCGTCGCTGTACACGTCCAGGTGCCACGCGTCTTTATTACCGTGCTCTGTGGACGACCAGAAATAGGCGTATGCCTCAATGTTGTTGAAATGTCCATCGTATTTACGCCAGCCACCAAACAAGGCGTTAAATCCCGATGAACCACCGTTGATAATTTGTTTATAAGCGTTCGCGCCTTCACCGCCCAGATTTCTTAATAAAGTTTCAAATTCTGATTTGCTTGGCAAGTGCCAGCCCGGCGGCGCCACGCGTTTCGCCGTCTCCCAGTCATACAACCGTCCGTATTTGCCGCAATAGGAGGCGTTGTTATTATAACACCACGAGCCGCTGCCGGCATCGTAATTAAAATTCTCAGCCATCCATACCTGATTGCCGATTTTTACTGTTTTGTAAACTTTTCCGTCCCTCGGATCTTTAAATGTTTTTTTCGTGGTCAGTGTTGTCTTCTGGTTAAAATCTATTTTTACCGTCTCTGAAAACTCGCCTTCTGAATATACAATTTTAATCGTATGTTCGCCGACTTTTAATTTCTCAATCGGAATAATCGAACCTTCGGTGACTTCTCCGATTTGTTTGTCATCCATATACAGCGTACCGTCCATTTCGCAGTTGATTTCGAGCGAACCGTATTTCTTCGTTACCGTACCGATTTCAATTTCATCACCGACGTTATTGGCGTTGTCTGTGCCGTTTGCAGTGCCTGTTTGGATGGTTACACCGCCAGTACCCGTAGTCGTTATGGTCTTTTTCATCGGCGCAGTTTTACCGGAAATGGTATAAGCCATACCCTCGATCATGTCGAGCAATCCTTCTTTCCTGCCCTCGTAATTCTCGGATTTGGTGCCAAGAATTTTACCGGTGGATACGTCAATCATCCGGATATCCAGCGTATATAACGAACCGAACTTTCCTATCTTCCCGGCGATCATGTATTCCACGCCCAGCAATTGCCCTACCTGCACGGCGCATTCGGAGGAATTACAGTTGTCGGTCATCGTAAAATCCTGCTCTTTCAGAATCATGTCCATTTTTTCCCGTTCCAGTACATCGAATACCTCCGTATTAACAAGAAAATTATTGAACCGGTCGGTAAGTATGGAAATTTCATTCTTGTCCACCCCGCCGGAATTGACGAAGTTCAGCACGGCAATGGTTTTTTTCTTTTGCGTTTGGGCATGAATGCCGGAAATCACCAATACGGCCGCAAAAATGGTTACAATGATGATTTTGAAAGTTTTCATAACGGTTATCTGAATAATTGGTGATAATGAATTCGATGGAATTATAAAAAAAATTTGGGTTAAAATCAAGCTGTAAGCCTGGTTGGTGAGCCCGACGCATCGGGACGAACTACAGCTTTGGATTGCACGAACATGTTCCCGCTTTGGAGACGCATCGATATCTTTCCTCTGTATATACTCGACCTAAAGGGCGCGCCTACCATTTTAAAAAAATTAATTGTACCCGGTAGTGCGCAACCTTCAGGTTGCGCACAAGGCGCGCCTACCATTTTTTTCGTTTTAAACCGCAGCCGCAGGCTTATGGCTTGCGCTTTTTAGAAGATGGGCCAAACCGATACGATAGGTAAAATCATGTTAAATCAACGGGATATTGTAATGACCGGCGATTTTCTCAATAATAATCTGATAATCCACGCTGTCATGCCGCTCGCGGGCCGACAGCAGATTCGTGATGGATACAATTTCATCACGGATGTAACCAAAGGTTCGTTCCTGAATACGGGTCATTTCGGCGTAAATCATTTCAGTAAAATCGGATATCAGCCGCTGGATATTTTTCTCCACTTCCCTTTCAATATGGCTTTGGAAGTAACGCTTGAAAAGGTTACGAAAGAGAAACATCGGAAATAAAAACCATAGCAAATCCAGAGGAATATCAAACGCCTTGCCGATGGATATATCCGGCTGCCGGAGCGGCTGTATCTGAATCGGCCAATCTTCTTTGGCCATGGTCACGCCGAGTACGGTTTCGATGTTGTCGTTGAGCCGTTCCCGGAATGACTTCGCGTATCGTTGCGCGTGGCGTTTGGCCTTTTCGACAATCTTGTTCATCTGACTTTGCTCGGATGCGGCCATGGTCAGTAATTTCTGCGTCAGGATATCCTTCATCCATTGTTCGTACCGTCGGCTTTTTTTGTACAGGTTTCCCTCCCATTCCGGATAGGCCTCAAGAAACGCGCTGGTTACATCCTGTTCCAGTCTGTTTTGATGGACTTTGAGAATGGCATCTACGGCTGAACGCGTTTGGACTTTGTGGTCATTGATCACTAAACGCAAATCATCTTTGATGCAATCAATCTGCATCTGTTCGTCCAGAATTCTATCCCGGAGCAATTTTTGCCCGACTTCGCTTTTTATGGATGACTGATACGCCACTTCAAAGTATCGGATGGCGCTCTGCGCCAGCGTATGGATTTTATGCTCCAGAATGCATGAAAAGTGCGATCCCGTTTAGACTGAATCGGCTGGATCATCTGTTCCATGATTTGCTCACGGTACACCGAACGATAAATCGAGTAGAAATGCAGATTAAAATTCTGGCTGAACGTATGAGCCAGCGATTCACTTAAAAATTGCCGGATTTCCTCAAGCTGTTCATCGTTGTACAAATCTGCCTTGGTCATAATGATACGGATTTCCGGCGTGAACGTGATCACCGAACGGATAATGTCCATATCATTTTCGGACAGGGGCGCGTTGGAAGCAATGAGGATCAGTGCGACACCGCTGTGGCAGAACCAATCCTGCGTGGTCGCCGTATTGTGTTTGAATACGCTGCCCAGCCCGGGCGTATCCACAAAACGGAATTCACGGAATGATTCGAGCGACGGCAGTTCAATTTCAATGCGTTCAATCCGCTTCTGGTTATTTGGGTTGTTTTTTTCGGTGATATACTCGCCGACCTGGTCCAGCGCTGTTTCAAAAAAAGTTCCGTCGGTTTGGATGATCAACGCTTTTTCCCGCGGCCCGTATTGAATGCGCGTGATGATGGCCGTTACCGGAATAACGCCGACCGGCAGAATGTCTTTTCCGACCAGATGATTTAGAAAAGAGCTTTTTCCCGCTTTGAACTGACCGAAAACGACCATATCGATCACTTGATTCTGCGCCTGCATATCGTCAATTGCCTGAATCTGGCGATTTAATGCGGGAATGTTATGTATCGCGCAAAGCGATTTGATGTAATCGAATCCGTCCATAAATACCTAACTTTTACGCTGTTTTTATACACTACATTTTTAGGGTTTTGAGGATT
>CAZSRX010000033.1:0-43042 GCA_964609675.1 uncultured Bacteroidota bacterium
TACCCTAATATACGACTTTTATTATGTAATGTCAATTATTCGGTTTAATATAATAATTAATTCATAGTCAAAAAAAAGCCCCGAAGCCATGCCTCCGGGGCTTGGATGCTTCCGATTGCCTGCCTTAGAAATTATCGGCAAATTTTTTCACGTCAATCTTTCCTGAAATGAAATCCTTGAGCGTCTGGTTTTCCGTGCCGGATTTAATCTGTCCGTAGGCTTTGGTATATTGATTCATATTAATCGCGCCGTCATTGAACGCTTTTTTGACTTTTGCGAGTTTTTCATCCATCGACATGGTACCGGACGTTTTCTGCATGGTGCGGGTCAGTTTAATTTCACCGGTACCGATCATTTGCGGTTCCTGTTTGACGTTTTCCTGCCGGCGCGCCGTTTTCGAAACACGGTCTTTCAGATAGTTGAATACCTCCGAGGACGTAACCCATCCGTCGTTATTGCCGGTTTCAGGATCGCTGTCGCCCTTGCCCGTAAGCGCTTCCAGCAAATAATTCGTAAAGAGGCCGTGCTGGTTGTCAGGATAATCAAACGCGGACTGGTCATTAGCGGCGGCGGTCATAAATACGCGGCCTTCGGTGCCGGTTTGTTTGATGATTTCTTTCGGCACCAGATTAATACCGCGGGCGCCTTTTTTCATAAATGAACGCCCGGAGCCCGTGAAACAGGCGTCTAAAGCGACAAACACATTTTTCGCTTTCACTTTGCTGAGTTCCTGCTGGAGATAGTCCACGCCGATACCGGTGATGGATATAAACTTGGGATTGCCGTCATAGGGAATCAGATAAGCGGTTTTCACGTTGCCCTGCTCATCCTGCTCCGGCGCCCCGTGCCCGGAATAATAGAAAATCAGAGTGGCTTTCTCATCGTCGATTCCGTAATTCACCAGCGTATTTAAAGCCATTTTGATGTTGTTGCCGGTCGCTTCGGCCCCTTTCAGGAATTTAACATTTTCAGCCGGAATGCCGCCGACGATTTTGTTTGTCAGCATAGCATAAACGCCCGCCGCGTCGTTGATTGCATAACTGAGCGACGGCACGTCCTTATTCTCGTAGTCGCTGATGCCGACAATCAGGGCGTATACATTCTCCCGCATCGGCAGTTCGATACCCTCGAGTTTATCGACGGTCTTGTCGATGACGGCATTCATTTTCTTAATCGCCTCGTCCACCTTGTCTTTGATATTGCCGCCGGTTACGGTCTTTTTAGTCTCATGGGTGACGTTGGACACCACATCCACAACCACTTCGTTTCTGTAACTCTTATCGAGGCTGATATCCAGTTCTTCGGTTTTGGAGAATCGGGGCCGTTTTTCGGTTATTTCCACCGACAGCGGCAGTTTTGAACTCGGAGAATTGTAATTATCGCTGACGGCGAAAACGAATACGCCTTTTTTCACTTCGCCGGGCGGGATATCGCCGACCGTAGCCGTTCCCTGGGACACTAAAACACCGGAGTCGCCTGATTTAAAAGACAGCTTTACATTGCTGGCCGTTCCGCGCCCGGAGTTACTGACAAAGACGGTGATCTCGATGGTCTCTTTCTTCTGGATATTACCGTCGCCGTTGCCCAGGCTCTGACCGCTACCGTCGTCACGGATCACAAACTTGCTCAGCGTCAGCAGCGGCGGATCGAGTTCTTTGGTGTTGAAATTAACGGTAATGGCATCCGCACCGAAACCGTTCTTTTCGGTGGCTTCCGCACGGATGCTGACTTTCTGGTCTATAACATCTTCGGAAGCATCAATCGTCGTAGAAACGGTTTTTTCGGAGCCGGGGGAAATGTCGCCGACATAATAACTCGGGTTGCCGAGAAACATGCCGAGGGAGCCCGCGGTAATCGAGAATTTGGCGTTGACCCCGAGCGCCGGACCTTTGCCGGTATTTTTAATGGTCATCGTGATTTTTCCCGACTCGCCGGCGGATAATACATTGTTCCCGTCTGCGTCCGAAAATACGGCGGTCGCGGTAAGAAACGGCGGCAGTGACGTCGTCGTCTCATACGAAACCGTTTGCGTCTGCGCGCCGGCCACACCCTTCAGACTCCAGACATAAACATTCTTGTCGTCGCTGCACGCGGTCAGCTTGGAGCCGTCGCGGCTGAAGGCTACATTGAATAAAGCGTCCTTGGCATCCGCCAGGGTGGTTATCAACTGGCCGGAAGCCGCATCCCAGAGTTTTACGGTACGGTCCGCACTGGCTGTCGCGATAACTTTACCATCCGGACTCAGGGCCAGTCCCCAAATGTGGTTGGTATGACCAAAAAGGGTTTTGGTGGAAACACCGGTGGCCACATCCCAGATGATTACGTTATTGTTGTAGTTGCCGGAATACAGCAGTTTTCCGTCGTCCGAGAATTCAAGCCCGTTCACCCAATTGCCGCTGCTCCCGCTCTTCATACTGCGCACCTTGGTCCAGCTGCTGGTGTTCCAGAGGATGATTTCATCCTCCGTATCGCCGCTGGCCATGAGAATGCCGTTCTTGCTGAAGGCAATGCTCCATAAACTGGATTTATGGTCTGTAAGCGTGCGTACCAGCGCGCCCGTCTGCGCGTTCCAGATCTTCACGGTATTGTCAAACGATCCGGTGGCAAGATATTGCCCGTCAGGGCTGAAGCGAACCGGAACGATCAGGTCCGTATGGCCGGTTAAGCTGAACAACTGCGTGCCGGTGTTCACATCCCAGACAAGTATTTTTTTATCACTGCTGACCGTCGCCATTTTGTTGCCATCCGGGCTAAAATGGATGCTGTTTATATACGAGGTATGCCCGTAAAAAGTCCGGACCTTGGCGCCCGTTACAGCATCCCACAGGAACAGGTTCCCTTTGGAGTCGCCGCTGGCGATATATTTGTTATTGGGACTAAAATCGATGCCCCGGACTTCATTATTATGACCGTACAATGTTTTGAATAAGGTAGCGCTTACTGAACTGCCGCTGACTACCACGGTTGATTTCTGCACACCGCCAGCGGCCAGAATACCGATATTACTGCCGCCCTCGCCTTTACCGATGCCCGGCGAACCGGCCTGCAGCGTAAAGTCCCACGTGTTCAGCATCGGGTCGAGAAAGAGATTACCTGTCCCGCCGTAGCATTTCTTAAAGGCCTGTCCGCTGGAATGAATGATATTGTACGATATGACAGGATAGGAACTGTTTTCGTTGTCAATCGCGCTGCCGCCGAAGTTGTTGTAAAACACATTGTTCTTGATGATGGCGTTGGCCGAGTTCAGTCCGATTGCATCCTTGGCATCGGCGTATTCGCCACCGGCCACTTTGTAAAACACATTGTTAGCAATAGTCGGATTGCAGTCCCAGATGTATAAGCCGTAATCATTCAATTCCCTCAAAACGTTGTTGGAGAAGGTCGCGTTGGACGCACTGATGGTCAGCGCGCCGCCCGTGCCGCTGGAGTTCTTGAAGGTAAATCCGCTGACGGTCACACCGTTGGCGTTTTTTACCGACAGCACGGTGGCTTTACCGCTTGCATCCACGATTGTCTTCTCCGGACCGTCGCCGAGCAATTTGATATTCGGCTTGGTAATCGAGAGGCCGCTTTCGAAATAGGTCCCGGCTTTGACCTGAATGATATCGCCGGACTGCGCGGCCGCCAGCGCCGAGGATATACTGGTATATTGTCCGCTGTTGTCTTTGGCTACGGTAAGCGTCCTCGCGGTGCCGGTATAACCGGTATAGGAAGTATAGGTGGATGTTCCGGATGAAGTCCCGACACCGGAAACGGACCACAGCTTGATGGTATTGTCGTCGCTGGCCGAAACAAGCTTCTTCCCGTCTGACGTCATAAGCACCACGCCGACGTTGCTGCTGTGACCGTAGAGGGTCTTAATATTGGAGCCGGTTTGGATGTCCCATATACGGATCACCTTATCGTTGCCCGAACTGATTACATATTTGTTGTCCGGACTAATGGCAGCCATCCAGACATTGCCGGTATGGCTCATGGTTTTCAGTTCGTACATGCCCGGGAAATTCCATACCCGAACGGTGTTACCGTAACTGGTGGTAACCATTTTGGAACCGTCGGATGTAAAACGGATGCTGGTAATCCAACCGGTCTGAAAGCCTGTTTTTTCCTGATACCAGCTGGATGTGTTCCAGACTTTGATGTTGCCGTCCGAATCGCCGCTGATGAGATACTTGCCATCGGGGCTGAACTGCACGCTCCAGATCGAATTGGCGTGGCCGTAAAGCGCCTTGACCATGTATCCCCCGCTGACATCATAGACGCGCACGGTGTTGTCGAAGCCGCCGGCGGCCACATACTTACCGTCGGCGCTATAGGCCACGGAGATGACATCGCTGGTGAATTCAGAGAATGTCTTGATGGCATACCCACCGCTGACATCCCAGATTTTCAGGGTCTTGTCACTGCAGCCGCTGGCCAGCTTGGTACCGTCGGGACTAAATGCGAGACTGTTTACCCAACTGCTGTGCCCGCTCAGCGATTTATACAAACTGCCGTCGGAGGTGTTAAAAATCTTTAAACTGCCGTCTTTGCCGCCGATGGCAAATTTACTGCCGTCCTTGCTCATAGCGCCGCCGCGGTTGTATTCACCGGATAACTGATACGAAATCGTCTTGTCCAGCGTGGCGCTCAATCCATCGGAAGAAGTCGTGGTATAGGTAGAGGAATAACTGCTTCCGGATGAGGAACTGCCGACGCCTGAAACAGTCCAGAGTTTGATCATATTGTCATCACCGGCCGAAACGATAGTTTTGCCATCCGGGCTTATCAGCACCACGCCGATATTGTTGGTGTGACCGCTCAGGGTCTGTACGGCGCTGCCGGTATTGATGTCCCACACCTTGATGGTTTTGTCCCAACTTCCGGTTATAACATACTTGTCATCGGGCGTCACGGCGGCCATCCATATTTTATCCGAATGGTTTAAGGTTTTCAGTTCGGACATGGCCGGGAAACTCCATATCTTGGCCGTGCTACCGGAACTGGTCGATACCACCTTGCTGCCGTCGGAAGTGAATGCAAAGTGCGTGATCGTACCCGAATGATACAGCGTTTTTTGGACCGTCCAGGTCGTCGTGCTGAAAAGTTTAATATTGCCGGCATCATCCCCGCTGAGCAGGTACTTGCCGTCCGGGCTGAACTGTACGCTCCATACATTGCTGGTATGGTCATATAAGGTTTTGTAGGTGTAACCGCTCGTCAGATCATAAATCTTGATGTATTTGTCATAGCCGGAAACCGCCAGATATTTACCATCGGGGCTGAAACCCGTGCAAAGTACATGATCCTTGAAATCATAAAACGTATTCAGGGCATAGCCGCCGCTGACGCTCCAGACCCTGGCGGTCTTGTCACTGCTGGCAGTGGCGATTTTTGAGCCGTCTTTGCTTATGGACATGCCGTTCATCCAGCTGGTATGGCCGGTGAGTGACTTATAAAAACTTCCGTCGTCAGTTTTGAATAGTTTAATAGCGCCTTCGCCGGCGCCGATGGCAAAGAATTGCCCATTGGGGTCCATCGCGCCGCAACGGGTATAATCGCCGGAAATCTGATAGGTAAGGGTCTTGCTCAGCGTCGCGCTGAAACTGCCCCCCGTCTGCGTGCCGGAATATCCGGAATAGGTAGAAACCGCAGTGGTAGCCAGGCCGATGTTGTTTCCGTTTTCGCCCTTGCCGATCGCCGGCGACCCGGCGCGCAGGGTGAAATCCCATGTGTTCAGCATCGGATCAGAAAACAGGTTACCGGTTCCGCCGTAACAGTTCTTGAACGCCTGCCCGCTGGAATAAATAATATTGTAATTGATTACGGGATTAGAGGTACCGCCTTCCACATCAATCGCGCTCCCGCCCGCGTTGTTATAAAAAATGTTATTCTTGATCACCGGACTGGATCCGTTCATGGCAATCGCGTCCTTGGCGCTCGCGTATTCGCCTCCGGCCACCTTATAGAAAATGTTATTGGTAATCACCGGATTGCTGCTCCAGATATAAAGACCATAGTCATTCAGTTCGGTGAATACATTATTGGAATACGTCACATTGTTGCATGCATTGATGGTCAGCGCGCCGCCCGTGCCGCTGGAATTTTTAAACGTGAATCCGCTTACGGTGATATTGTCCACGTTTTTCATCGTGAGCACATAGGATTTTCCTCCGGCGTCGATGATGGTCTTGCCCGGGCCTTCGCCCATTAACTTAATATTCGACCTGGTAATGGATAAGCCGCTTTCATAATACGTTCCGGCCTTGACCTTAATTGTACTTCCGGACGTGGCGGCATACAGCGCCGATGCGATGGTCGAATACTGCCCGCTGCCGTCTTTAGCCACCACAATCTCACTGCCGCCCGTGTAGGACGAACTATAGGAAGAAGAGGAACCGGCGGCGTACCAGTTAATCACGCCGATATCCGTGCCATTCTCACCTTTGTTTTTACACGATGAATAGGCTCCCAGCGTGTAATCGTTATTATAAGCGTTAGTAAATCCCGGGTTCGAGGTAACTTCGTACATTTTGGAAGTAATCGAGGTGTAATCGCCCTTGGAGTTGTTATACACGCAGTTATAGGACATATACGCCGATCCGCTGAACACATAAACGCCCCAGGAATTATCTGAGATTATATTGCTCTTGATGTTGGCATAGGACTTATCATCCACATAGACGCCAACGCCGTTTTGCGTCAGACGGCCGTTTCCGACGATGGTGTTGTGCGTAACGGTCACCGTGGAATTCTTGGCATTAATGCCCTCGTCGCCACATTTGTAAATCAGGTTGTCGGTGATCTCAGCGCTGGAATTCGTCAGAAGGATACCGGCGGACGGATCCTTGGAACAATTGTTGGTAATGGCAAGCCCGCTGATTTTAACGTTTTGCGCGTAACTGACGGATATCGTGGTCTCGGAACTGCCGTTGATAAATGTCTGCTTGGCACCATCGCCTTTTAAGGTCAGGGGTTTGGAGATGGACACGTTTTCGTAATACGTACCCGGTTTTATCCGGATGACGGCTCCGGAACTGGCGGCCGTGACAGCGGACTGAATACTTGAATACTGCCCGCTGCCGTCTTTAGCCACCACAATCTCACTACCGCCCGTATAGGAAGAACTATAGGAGGACGAGGAGCCGGAAAGACCGGACAGACTCCATATTTTTACTGAGTTGTCATCACTGGCCGAAATCAGCTTACTGCCGTCGGCCGTGAACAGAACCACGCAGGCATTCGCGCTGTGACCGTAAAGGGTCTTCACTTCAGCCCCTGTGATAATATCCCATATACGCACCACATTATCTTTGCCGCCGCTGGCCACATACTTGTTATCCGGGCTGACATCGCACATCCATACGGGGCCGGTATGCGACATGGTTTTCAGCTCATACATGGCTGGAAAACTCCAGATGCGTACCGTTTTGGATTCGCTCGTCGTAACGACTTTTGTCCCGTCCGACGTGAAGCGGATGCTCGTAATCCAACCGGCCTGAAATCCGGATTTCTCCATGTACCAACTTGAAGTGCTCCAGACTTTTATATTACCGTCCGTATCCCCGCTGAGTAAATACTTGCCGTCCGGGCTGAACTGTACGCTCCAGATGGTGTTATTATGACCGTAAAGGGTTTTGTATAAATACCCGCCGTTAATGTCATAGACCTTTAATTGATTATCATAACTGCCGGCCGCCACGTATTTGCCGTCGGGACTGAAGGCCACCGCGATGCCCAGATCATTGAAATCTGAAAAGGTTTTTATAGCATACCCGCCGGCAACATCCCATATTTTCAGCGTTTTGTCCGAACTGATGCTCGCCAATTTCTTCCCGTCCGGACTGAAAGCCACTCCGTTTACATAGCTGGAATGGCCGTACAGGGTCTTGTAAACGCTCCCGTTGGAACTGTTGAATATTTTTAAAATACCATTGGCCCCGCCGACGGCAAATTTCTGCCCGTCCGGGCTAATCTCTCCGCCCCGGTTATAACCGCCGGATAATTCCCCGGTTACCGTATTGATAAGAGTGGCATTGATCTGCGCCATCAGGGTTGCCGCCGACAGCAAAACGCTTGCGATGCATGCACATAAAGTTTTCATAAAAACTCCTTTATCGTTGTATCATAATTAATCGGTTTTTTTATCAAGGGGTAAATCGTTAAATTACCCGGAATATAAAAGATTGCTCAACCACACAGATGCCGCTATCTTTGGGCAATGGCTTGAAGCGGATTTGCCGTATAACGTTTTTAATGCAGTTAATGATAACCGCGTTTTTAGTTCCTCTGAAAACGGTATTGACTTCCTTGACCTCACCGGATGGTTCAATCTTAAACTGAAAACGGACTTTAAAGGTATAGGTATCATACTTGGTCAGGTTGTTGGTATAGCATTGAATAAAATAATCCTTTTTATTGCGTATTTTATCCGCTACTTCGTCCTCTTCCCGGCCTCCGCCAACAACAACCGGGGCGGTGAGGAATAAATCCAGCATACCCAATGAATACGTTCTGCCTTTGGCGACGGCGGTGTCCTTTCCGGTGGTATCGTTGAACCCCGTTGGAATATCCTGAGACAACAATGGAAAAACCAGCGTTAGTGAAAGCAGCCAGAATATTCCATGGCAAAATGGATTAAAACGTAAAAACTTTTTTGGATAGATTTTTTGAGGATTGCCCATATAAAAAGTTATTAAAAGATATTCTTATATGCAAGCGGCCATCGTTTTTTTTTATTATCCGGTAAAATCGCTGGGTCAGTGAATGATTTTTCCATACATCAGAGCGTGCGGTAATCGCGGAGCAACTCCCGGATGGGTTTAACCGGGAGATGGTGTCCGGTCCATATCCGGAACGAGGCTTGCGCCTGGTAAATGAGCATATCCGTACCGTTGCGGTAGAATGCTGAGGCGCTTTTCGCTATACGGCTTAACGGCGAGTCGGAATGATAATTCATATCCAGGATGTAATGATGCGGACGTATCACGCGGGCGATTTTCTCCGGATAAACCGGTGTCAAGGCTAAAGCGTTTATCAGAACGTCAAATTCTTGGTTTAGTAGTTCCTGAAACCGTAGATAGCGTAGGTCGGTTCGGCGGCCGTACGATTGAATAAGTCGTTCGGCCCGTGCGGCATGACGGTTGGTCACCGCGATGGACCGTGGAGAAAAGTGATGCGTCAGGGCGTACAGCGCGGCCGCCGCCGCCCCGCCGGCTCCGGCAAGCAGGATGCGTTTCCCCCGGAGGCGCTCCCGGTACGGACGAAGCCAACGGATAAAGCCGTACACATCCGTATTATAGCCAATCCATTGGCCATGGGAAATCTTGATCGTATTGACGGCGCCTGTGGCCGCCGCGGTATCATCCAGCCGTTCGATATATTTCTGCAGTCGTGTTTTATACGGAATCGTAACATTGAATCCCTGCAGCCCGGGCCAATCCCTGAGCCGCCGAATGCCTTCTCGAAAAGCGGAAGGATTGATCGGTATAAGCAGGTAACTGGCATGGAGTCCCCGAAGGCGGAAACCGTAATTATGAATCAGAGGAGAAAGGGAACGCGCCACCGGATATCCGATAAGGCCGTAAACAGCGGTTTTGCGGAAATGTTGCCGGGCAGGAGCATTACGGGACAAAAACATCGGCGGCGATGTTACTTCAGTTTTTCGCTGATCTTTTGACGCTGCCGCTCGAGGTACGCGGTATCGGTTTCTTTCCACCTGACATCGAGCGTATCGCCGGCTTTCAGATCGTAAAGCAACAGGTACCGGCCCTCGCCGAATTTTAATATCTGCATCAGCAGAATTTCTTCGTTGGCCTGAGGAAGATCCTCAAACAAATCGTACATTTTGATTTCGGCGCGGATGATGTCCTCGCCCACCTCTTCATGGAGCGTGTAGCGGCTCACGTTTGTAGTGAACGGATAATAGAGCTCCGTCTTACGTCCCCCGCCGAGCCAGGCTCCGCCGATAGTCCCGCCAATAATCAGCCCAACCGATACCGGATGTCCGATGGCGCTGCCGGTCGAATCGACCAGTTTTTTACCCACCAGATACCCGGCCGTTGCGCCGATGGCCCCTCCAATCAGTGCGCCGGCTATCCGGTATCCTTGTCCGCGTCCGCCGGTATCAATACGAACCTTCGAAATTACGGCCGATGGGATGGTCAGCGTGACGCTGTCATGTTGAATGCGCAGCACATCCGACTGCAGACCCGTAATTGTGCAAGGATACATCACATCCGATAGGCCGAGATAAGTTACTTTGCCGGCGCTCTGACGGATTACCGTATCCCAGTCCGTTTCCGGTAATACAACTTTTCTGGAACCACAGGACAGGCTGTTTATTAGTATAATAGATATGATTACAAAAAATACTTTGCTATTCACGTTCATGGTTTTCCCCTGGTTGTACTGTACTTATTCCGCAAGATACCGTTCGGCGTCAATGGCGGCCATACAGCCGCTGCCGGCGGCCGTAATGGCCTGCCGATAGTAATGATCCTGCACGTCGCCGCAGGCAAATACGCCATCGATATTAGTTCGCGTGGATTTATTTTTCGTGATGATATACCCGTTGGCATCCATGTCCAGGATGCCCTTGAAAAGCGCCGTGTTGGGTTGGTGGCCGATGGCGTAAAAAAGTCCCTGCGTCGGATGATCGTATTCCTCGCCGGTTTTTACGTTACGGATGCGCACCCCGGTCAGCTTTTGTCCCGGCTCACCGTTTAACCGGACGATAACCGAGTTCCATAAAAATTTGATTTTTTCATTTTTCAGCGCACGGTCCTGCATGATCTTACTTGCCCGCAGCGCGTCGCGGCGGTGCACGACGGTGACCGTCGTCGCAAAACGCGTCAGATACATGGCTTCCTCCAACGCCGTATCCCCGCCGCCTACCAACATGACCTCCTTGCCCTTGAAGAAAAATCCGTCGCAGGTCGCGCAGGCGGAAAGCCCGTATCCCATGAACGACTTCTCTTCAGGTAGTCCGAGCATCTTGGCGGAGGCGCCCGTGGCGATGATCACGGTTTCCGATTGATGCGTTTCGCCCGCGTCGTCGGTCACAACAAACGGCCGACGGCTGAAATCCACCTTCTGGATGGAAGCAAACCGCACATCCGCCCCGAAACGCTTCGCCTGGGCGCGCATGTGTTCCATTATCGCCGGCCCGAGAATGCCTTCCGGAAAACCGGGAAAATTCTCCACCTCGGTGGTGATGGTCAGTTGCCCGCCGGGCTGGTGCCCTTCAAACACCAGAGGCGCCAGGTTCGCGCGGGCTGTATATATCGCCGCCGTCAGACCGGCCGGCCCGGAACCAATGATAATGACTTTCTGTATATGGGACTTTTCGCTGGACATATCGACTCCTATAATTGCGCAACCGATAATTTTCGTATGCGGTTAAACATAATCCATTGATATATCAATTGATAACCAGTTACAACAACTCCGTAAAATAATATATATTCCGGCAGATGGTGACGGGCGGCAGCAAATAAGAAAACGGTTAGGACCGACGCCACAGAACCGGACACCATCAGAGAAGCGATCAGGCGCGTAAGATAGGCCTTCATCGAAAATGCATGGGCAAACTTTCCGGAAAACCAACGATACCATATACGGTCAATCCACCAGCCGGTATAAGTAACGCTAAAAGCAAGCGCCATGATTCTGAGCCATACGAAAATATCGAAAGAATGAAAATGCAAGGTAACGCCCAGCCAAACCAATAAGCTCACGACATTGGCCGTCGTAAATGACCGCATGAAGCCGTTCCATAACCGGCTTTCTACGGTCAAGGCGTATTCGAGCATAGCGTGAATATCGGTTGGCGCCAGCGAACGTATAGTTTTCATGTCTGCTAATTTAATAATTATTTTTGAAAGTGAAAGGAGAAAATCTGTAGCTGCCCCCACGGTTTTAATTAAATTTATATAAATTTTTCTTGCTTTATTCAATTTTACTGACTATAATTAGCCCCTTAAAATATAAGAATATATAAAAATAAAATATACAGGAGAAAATATGAAAGAAGGTATCCATCCGCCGTACGTAATGTCCACCGTTACTTGTTCCTGCGGCAATACATTCCGTACCCGTTCTACGGTTGGAGACATCCGCGTGGAACTTTGCTCAAACTGCCACCCGTTTTACACCGGCACCCAGAAGCTCATTGACACCGCCGGTCGCGTGGAAAAATTCAACAAAAAATTTGCCAAATACAAAGAAGCTACGGGCGCAAAAAAAAGCCAGCAGTAGCTTTTCTGAATTAGAATATACGGGGAATATGCGGCTTTGGCCTGCATATTTTTATGTAATTTTTTTATGAAATGAATTATGATTGAACAACTTGAAAAGATTAAATCCCGTTTCGACGAAATCAACAATGAACTGATGAAGCCCGAGGTTGCCGGCAACCAGAACCTGCTTAAAACATTGAATAAGGAACGGCGCGGGCTGGAGACCATCGTCGAAAAATACGAGATGCTGAAGAAAGTCCTGGCCGATATCGAAGGCAACAAGGAGATAATATTTTCCTCCGACGATCAGGAACTCCGGGCCTGGGCCAAGACGGAACTCGACGAGTTGGAAACCCGGCGCGCCGCGCTGGAAGAGGAACTGAAGATGCTGCTGATTCCCAAAGATCCTCATGACGACGGCGACTGCATCGTCGAAATCCGCGCGGGTACCGGTGGCGACGAAGCCGGCATCTTCGCCGGCGACCTGTTCGGCATGTACCGCCATTACATCGAGGAAAAAAAATGGACTATGGAAATTATCGAAATGACCGAAGCCAACATGGGCGGTTTTAAGGAAATCATTTTCGAGGTTCAGGGCTTCGGCGCCTACGGCAAACTCAAATTCGAGAGCGGTGTCCACCGCGTCCAGCGCGTTCCCAAGACCGAGACGCAGGGCCGCGTCCACACGTCGGCCGCCTCCGTCGCCGTACTCCCCGTTATCGAGGAAGTGGATAAGGATATCGTCATCAACCCCAACGACCTGCGCATCGACATCTACCGCGCCGGCGGCAAGGGCGGCCAGAACGTGAATAAAGTCGAAACCGCCGTCCGGCTTACGCATATCCCTACCGGCATCGTCGTGCAATGTCAGGAAGAACGCTCCCAACTGAAAAACCGCGAAAAAGCCATGAAAGTGCTCAAAGCCCGGCTCTACGAAAAACGCAAGGCCGAGCAGGAGTCAAAAATCGCGTCCCAGCGCAAAACGATGGTCGGCTCCGGCGACCGCAGCGAGAAAATCCGCACGTATAATTTCCCGCAAAACCGTATGACGGATCACCGCATCGGTTTTACGCTCTACGACCTCGAAAGCGTCATGGTCGGTAAAATCGACGTCATCACCGAAAAACTCCAGCTGGCCGAAAACGAAATGATACTCAAAGGTAATTAAGCGCCGTCCCGCATTAATCGTTGTCAATACCCCGATATCAGTACAACGCTTCCGGTTATGATTTTTTCATTTAAAAAAAGATGAAAGAATGGAAATATACTTTACCCTTTTTCGTTTTTATAGCGATTATGCCATGGTATACCCTAATAATAAATACACAGCCATGACACATGACGCTGATAATAATTTTTAACTTAACACCTTGCTGAGGATTCTATGAGCGATTTGAAAAAAGCGGTTGAAATTGCAGACGGCGTATACTGGGTCGGTATCCGCCGCAACATCATGCTGGAAATCAACGTTTATCTTCGGATTTATAAATCAAACGGCAAACAGGTTAACGTGCTGATCGATCCGGGGCCTCCCTCGTATTTCGACACGATTGCGGAAAAAGTCAAGCCCATTATCGGCGATATCCGTAATGTGCATATCGCGTTTGTCAACCACCAGGATCCCGACGTTGGCACGAATGCAATGTATATTCAAAAATTCAACCCGAATCTCACGGTCATCACCAGCGAAGACACCTGGCGTTTGATCCGTTTTTACGGACTCAATCCGAAACGATTCCAGGCGACGGATAAATTCCCCTCACAGAAAGCCCAGTTATCCACGGGGGACATCATTCAATTTGTGCCAACACCCTTCTGCCATTTTCGCGGCGCCGTGATGTACTACGACCCTAAAAGCCGTATCCTGTTTTCAGGCGATTTTCTCGGCGGTTTGTCGTTCTCAGAAGAGTTGTACGCGACTTCCGATAACTGGTCGGGCGTGCGCACGTTCCACCAGATCTATATGGCTTCGCAGAACGCCCTGCGTCTGGCGGTGGACCAGATCCGCAAACTGAATCCTCAGCCGCTGATGATCGCGCCTCAGCACGGCGGTATAATTAAGGGGGATCTGATGGATGAATTTTTAAGAAAAATGTACGACCTGCCCGTCGGCCTGGATCTGTTCCAGGATCAATCGGTGGACAAGGAATTGTATATCGAGGCCATTAACGATATTTTATCGGCGCTGGAAACCAAGATCAGCCCGACGTTTGTGAGCGCCGCGTTGGCGCAATTCCAGTCGGACGGCTCGTTCCCGAATATTTTTATTATTTCGGGCAACCGGATACAGGACGTAAAAGCCGACGTGTTGTCCTCTTACCAGGCGCTGCTGAACACGTTGATGAATGACCAGCCCGAACCAATCATCGAAACCATCAAGAACGCCGTGCTGAAAGCCAGCATTGACTGGAATATGAGCGCGCTGAGTGAAGGCTTGTTCCAGCGGGATGCCGCGCCGTCGGAATTCCTAACCGCCGCAGGCCGGTAAAAAAAAAGAGGTGTTTACCATGAGCAACGAAGCGGTCATCCGGAAGAAAAATGATTTGTGCCGGCAGATGCTGGACCATCTCCAGCAAGCGGGCGTTCAGGACTCCGACATGGACGCGCTCCGACGGGCGCTCGATACATCACCGGCCGGATCCGATACAGCCGTCCTGTCCAATACCGTGATCATGAAATATAAAGACCGCATGGTCGGCGATATGGCTGCGGTATTCAAGCGATGGATAATGCTGAATTGAATAATATTAACATAAACTCTGCCGGGTATGCTCGGCATGCGGCAACCTATATATGTCCGTATATCCTGAAACGGCGTTACTTATACAGTCAAATTGAGACCTTACCCTAACTTTAACAGCAAGGAGTCTTATGTCAGCGTTTTGTGAAAATCTCGAAACCTGCGGATTTTTCATCAATTTTAAAGGCAACACGGAAGTCATCACAGAAGGATGGATCAAGAATTACTGCGAATCCGCCGAAAAATCGCAGAAATGCCAACGAAAAATCTTTAAAAAAACATACGGCAAGCCCGCCGCCGACAACATGACCCCCACGGGAAAAATCATTAATATCTGATTACCGTACAGCGGTCATCGGAACTATTGAATCGCGGACAGTAAAAACAGCGCCTCCATAAATAAACCAAAGGATTTTCCAGGGTAAAATCTGTCGTATGAAACGGATATATTGAGTTTAAGAAGAAACATAGATACGGCAACTATCTACATCCGCTTTATTTGATTCTGAACTCTGACTCCGCCAAATAGGTGTCTATGGCCGGCGCATCTTTTCGAATAGAAAAGAAAATAAACGGACTTTTACAACCCTGGCTGTCAATCAAACAAAATAAAAGAACTGCACAGCTCTATAGGAAGAACCGTAAGGATACATATTGAAAGAGCTATTTTAGCAGTAAACATTTTTTCGCTTGTTTTAATTTACCGGCTTGCAGGCAATAGATATAAACACCGTCAGAAACTCTCTTGCCCTGATTATCCTTCCCATCCCAAATTACGAATTTTGAGCCGGCAGTCTCGTTCTGATCGATTAATGTACGCACTTCTTGGCCCAGCGCATTATATATTCGTAAACTGACTTTTCCGGTTGCGGATAGTTGATAACGGATCACGGTAGAAGGATTGAAGGGATTCGGATAATTTTGTTCTAAGGTAAATTTATTTGGTAGTAGGTTATTGTCGTCCTTTACATCCACCATCTGCGATAGCGGCCTGCTCCACACGCCTTTGCTTTGAGTTCCCGCAAACATAATGGAGCCGCTAACGGCAAGGGAATAGACTTCAGTATTTGTCAATCCGGTATTCACGGCCGTCCAATTCGAGCCGTTATTGGTCGATAAAAACACGCCGCCGCCAGAAGTTCCCGCAAATATATTGGAACCGCTGATAGCAAGTGAATGGACATCAATATTTGTTAATCCGGTATTCACGGCCGTCCAATTCGAACCATTGTCGGTCGATAAAAACACACCACCGCCATACGTTCCTGCAAATATATTGGAGCCGCTGATGGCAAGTGAATAGACATAAAGATTGGTTAGCCCGGTATTCACCGCCGTCCAATTTGAACCGTTATCGGTCGATAAAAACACGCCGCCATGCGTCCCCGCAAATGTATTGGAGCCGCTGATGGCAAGTGAATGAACATAAAGATTTGTTAGTCCGGCATTCACCGCCGTCCAATTCGAACCATTGTCGGTCGATAAATACAAACCGGTACCAGAAGTTCCCGCAAACATATTAGAACCGTCCGATGCGATACAACGAACGTCGCCCCCGCAAGGTCCACCGGTTTGAATCCATTGCGCTTGAATCAACCGGCCTGCAAAAAACAACAAAAAAACTGTAATGATAAGATTTTTCATAACGCCTCCTTCCATAGTTTTGCATAAATCAAGTACAATATTTCAAGCTATAAATAAAGTATTTCAAAATGATATAATAATTAATATCTTTATTTAACCTGTTGGCACTCCCCGAAATTTTTTTAGGTTTTGAAGTTGAATTGGAGAACGCCGGAAAACGGGTCGATAGGAGTGGGCCGCGTAAAAACATTTGAGAACAATATACACAAGTCTTCACTGACGCGATAATAGCAATACAGCGGTAGTTCTTTTACCGCCTTATCGGCAATACGCCAGAGTTCGGAAACAATTCATCAAGTACCGTTTTTGACCGTGACGCGATAAAACCCATCAGGATAAAAAAAACGAACTGAGTCTGTAAATAACTCAGTCCTATGCCGAACCTCTGAACTGATCCGGGACAAAGATCAATGTAATTTCAAAATACTTTTCACGGTTTAAATGTCAATTCACCTCGCGTAACGATACACGCAACTGCAACATTGTCTATCAAATAAGCAACGCATGGGGTTGCGATTTCGGAGGATGCATATTGAATTTTATCCCGATTGCTACCCGGTTGGATGATTTAATTTCTAAGGCTTTCGGAATACCGTGCGCCTTCGGATGATTACGAATACGTAACGGTACAGTTCCTTAGACAGAGCGAATGCTCATGCGTAAATCAAGATTCCGTTCCCGGTGATTTAGAATGCATATCCCATTGTCGCATGGCCTCCGTCAAATGTACCGAGGAAAAGGATACCGGCGTTTGGGTATAGGTGCCGGGATGATGCAATTCGTAGCACATATCGGACCCGTTGATCAGGAACAGGCGTATGGACGGCCGGTTTTCCTCCAACCATTCAATCAGGCAGCGCGATTCCGTCAATGGAATGTCAATATCGATCAGTATTACCCCGACACTGAACAGATTCAGCGTCTCAATAGCCTGACCGCATCCGTATTCCTTGAGGCAGTAATATTTTTCATGGTACAGCTGACGGCTGACGGATTGAATACGATCCGCGCTGCGGCTGATGATCAGCACCTTGTGATTAGCGTGAAAGGAATTTTGTGCCGGCCTTTGCTCCACAGGTTTTTCTTCAGATGATGGATTCATAAATAAATTTGTTGGTAATTACCCTATGACTTAATCTCCCAATTAAGAGATAAAACCAATCAGAAGGTGTAAATATTCTAAAATATAATTCCGTATTTTCTTCGGGTGGATAACATATAGTAAACAGACGTCTGGCAGAAATTCCTTTCGGTAAAAAAGCAAAAGTCCCGATGGGGTCAGAATCGGGACTTTTTGGTTCTCTCCATCGATATTCGACTCCGAAAATCTCTCCCCCATCATTGATTCTATCGATTCCTGTTCCTCTACTTTCATTGGATTTCTTACAAATCTATAGTATATACTTTATTTAAAATCCGTTTAAGGATTCACCGCGTTCATTAATCAGAGCGGATAGCGTTTTGAAAGCGGAAAGCCCGTAAGCTTTTTCCGAAATATGGATAGCCGTACATATCAGCGTTCATAGCCTTTTCCTTTTACTCGTCTAATATCCGGAACAGAACTGAAAATGCATGGGATCCCGCAGCCGGCCCGGCCAGTCGCCGCCCCAGATAAAACCGTGCGCGATGAATACATCCACGACCGGTTCGGGCATATCGCCGTTCGTGCCCTGCGTGTTGGATTCCGCGTTAAGGTCCACCGCAATACCCCAACTGTGCGGCGATACTTTACCGGAATGCCGCTGGGTGGTAAATTCATAGCAACAACTGAAACTTTTAATCTCGGTCGCTAACCCTTTATCGTAAAGTTCTTCAAAAACGGCCTGAAACACCTCGGTCAATTTGGTATGACAGCGGATCCGGCTGATTTTCTTATTCGGATACCAGGAGAGCGGAATTTCAAACGGTAGTTCGCAGAATCCGATCATATCCGATTCCCACTTCCAGTAAACCGTACCATCCTCGCGGATGTAGTCGTAGATGCAGCCGAATTCATGGATAATCTCGTCCAGCCCGTGCGGGGTTTGTATCCGTGTTTCGCCGGCCGCCGGGGAAACATCCAGCGGTTTGCCGGTCAGTTCCATATACGAGGGAATGATGATATGCTGATTGGAGCGGATGGATTTCGGGTCCAGTATACCGTTGTACTGCGCCAACTGCCTCATGAGACGGCCATCCCCGTAAAACGCCTCCGCAATGCGGTCCAGTGAATCATCGTTCTGTATGACATAACTATAGGACATATGCCAGCTGCACCCTTAAAGAATTAATTACACGTACCTGAATCCGGACACCGCTGGGCCGGCGTGCTCCGTGCATAATTTTTAACGGCTACACTCCGTTGCGCGAGCGCGCGGATTATGGAATACAACCTTTCCGTTTTCAGCGGCTTTATAAGCAACAAGTGCGGCAGCACGGGCAGCGCGCTTCGTTCCTTGTTGTCCAGGGTACGGGCGGCCGTCATCAGCAGCGGTACGTCGGGATGCAAGGCGCGGATATGATTCAACACCGTTTGGGCCATATCCCTTTCCATATCATAATCCACAACAATCAGGTCGGCTTTCAGCAGACGCAGATTGGATTCCGCGCTATCCGCGCCGCACGAGAACAGGCAGGAATAATCATTCATATACAACACCCGGTTCAGCGCGCAAACCAGATGCGGATCGCTGCTGATAATATGGGCCGTCCGGTAATGACCTCCCGCAAGAACCGGAGCGAATTCCTTTGGTTCCGAATCGTTGACAGTTGGTCTCATTAGTAACTCCTGTTGTATTTGTATTTTATTTTAATTATATTGACCCTGCAAATTGACACACAACCTATACTAACGAATCTAAATTTTTTTTAAACATTTTATGGACCAGCCGGTCAATCATGCGGATATTGAAAAGCAAATCGGGTTTCCTCTTGACCGGGAAGATAAGCTGAATCAGTTGTTTTTATCGTGGCTGGATGAAAAGAAAAACAACCAACTGGATAAACTTCAGATATGGGCCTATCACTGGATACGAAGGTATTTTTTTAAAAAATTTATATCCTTTGAAATCCGTTCCGAAACCGATACGGAAGCCCTCATCAGCAGCGCTTTTACAAAATTTAGCGCCAGCCTTTGTACGCTCAGACGCGGGCACCGTTTACAGCCCTGGGTCAATCTGATTTGTAAATGCGTCCTCCTGGATTTTTTCAAAAAAGACGACAACCGCTGCTCATTCCAGCCGGTGGAGGAGGTCGATATTGAGTATAGTTTTATCGACGACCTGATTGCTGAGATTGACAGCCGCGAAACCATCGATCGTGTGTTCAAGGAACTTAACGGCATGTTGTCTGAAGAACAGATGAAAATCCTCCAATTAAAAATCATCGACCAGAAAAATAACCGGCAGATTGCCGAAATTATGGGTTGCGATGCCAAAACCGTTGCGCGGAACTCATTTTACATATTCCGAAAAATGCGCAACTCAAAAAATATCATCCATTTATTAAATGAACGCTTAGACGGTCAGCCGGTAAGACAAAATGATTCTGTAAAAAAATTATTTATATTCGTTAGTATTCTCATGATGGGATAAGAGGATTTAGCCAAAGGAAAATGCTATGAATGACAACGGACATATATCACAGGATGCGTTGCTGAATTACACACTCAGGGAGGAGTTTGGCGCGGATGCGGCATTCATTAAAGAAACCGAAAGCCATTTGAATACGTGTGAATTATGCCGCCAAAAATATCGGATTTTTCTTGAACGCTACCAGCAACTTCGGAATTTACCAAAATCCGAAACGCACATCGGCCAGCTGACGCAAAAAGCGGCAACCAAAACAACTCAGGTGTATAGCCTGCCGTGGTATGTGAAAGCGGCGGCAGGAATCATCTTTTGTTTACTGATTTACAGCGCAGCGGCCTGGTGGATGAATTACCGATTCGATCATGGCGATGCTGGGCTGGCGGCCTTGCAGAAAGATTACGAGTACGCGCTGGAACCCGACCATTACCGCGGCGGCGGATACAGGGAGCGGCCGGACATCACCGATTTCAAACACGCCGTGCGCCTGCTGTTTGATGCCAAGAAGACGGACTTTGGCCTGTTTCCCGGTTATGACGCCGAAAAAATTTCACAGGCGGAGTCCCTATTAGATTCGGCCCTCGCCAAAACGGATGATGATATTCTGATAAAAAAGATTGGCGAATATAAAAACAAAACAGCTTTGATGAAGAAGGAAATTAAGAAGTAATCGTTTTATGGACACGAAAAAAACGCCGTCAATCTGACGGCGTTTTTTTTGATCGGTCGGATTGTTATATCATATCAACAACTTTAAGACGTCCGTTCATAAGCTTTATTTCGCAGGTAACGCCTTCAATATTCCCGTTCCAGTACTCCGTATCAGGCGCGTTGGGCGGGGGCGATTGTTTAACCATCTTATTGGCGGCCCAGAAAGCATCGCTGCCCTCTTTCATGGCCGCATTGAACAGTTTTATTTCCAGCGCAGAAATGATAATCATCGTATTATCTGCGATTTTTCTGTTTACGTTATCGATGCGGCTGTCCTGATAAGCCGAATCCGCCCAGCGCAGGGATATATTACCTTTCTTACGCACCTGCACCGCTATCAGGCAATTTACTTCCGGCGACGTGGAATTCCGGTAGGTGTGCGTAATATCCACCAGCGCGTTTTCAATTCTCAAAATAAGACCAGGCTGTACTTCCGTCCTCAGAGCGCCTATACCTTCCGGAGGCGGCGGCGGGATGTCAATCGAATTGTTCACATTACCCATAAACAATCTCCTTAGATTTTAATAAATGGTTAAGAGAAATATATGATTTCTCAGTTTTTTTTATAGATTAACGAAAATATACATTTTTGTTACAACCGCTATGAATCAATTATCATTTCTTTTTCTTTTCCTGACCAGCATCCATACCCTGGGTTTTTCAATTAATAATACTGAAAAACCAACATATTTTGATAACTTTAGTAAAACTGAAAAACATCTTGATTCGCTCCTTTCCGTTTCCAGCGGTAAAAAGGATTCTAACCGCATCGCCGAGCAGTATTACCTGATGGCCATAAAACTTCAACATTTAAACGATTTTATGAATGCCGTGCGCCTGGTCCGAAAGGCCGGTCATATATATCAAAAAACCAACAACGGTTATATGGCTTTCTATGCATCTACCGTCGAAAATAACTTCTTACGGCGTTCCAACCGTTTGTTTGAATCCCTGAAAGCTATTCATGAGGCCTTTATCCTCGCAGAAAAATATAGTATAAGAGAAAAATACCCCTCGGCTTATTATTTTGCCTTTATTCAGTCTGCCAACACTAAAATTGGATTATTTGAATATGACCAGGCCCTTGAAGATCTCCACACGGCTTACCGTTATTTTGTCACTTCGCCGATGTATCATCAGACCGTATTGATTTATCTTCTGAAAAGCGAGATTTTCCAGGCCACCGGCAACGTCTTTTTATCAAAAACCTTTGCGGATAGCGCCATAACTACCGGCGCCAAAATTAAAAACCAGTTAATCCGAAACGACCGGATATATGCGGGTTACAGCCAATTAGCGGAATTGGCGCTTCAAAACAATGATGTCTCAGAGGCCATTAAACTGTACATTATTTCATATCAGTATAAAAAATTTTTTCCGGGAATGGCCGATATATTACTTTGCCAGCTCGGCGATGCTTATATATTAAATAATAATTATGAGAAAGCGGAACAATCGTTTAAAGACGCTCTGAAATATTCCTCATTAAACTGGAATGTTTTTTCAGGGATGGCCCAGGTGGCCGAAGTCAGGGGTGATACGCTTACGGCCCGTCGCTACCACGATAAGGCCATCGAACTCGCCGAGCGGTGGTCCTCGTATCAGCAGGGTGTCGCCATGGCATCGTTTATTGAACAGGTGCATCCGGTTTATAAGAAAGCGGCCCGGTTTTACGCGAGGCAGGGCGAACATGAACGCGCGTGGAAAACCGTTGAAATGGTCAAAGCGCGGTATCTTTCCTACCTCACCGAACAAGGAACCCTCCGCACTCAAAAAAACATTCCATCGGTTTTTATCGACAGCCTGGCCTATACCGAACGCCGGATTAACTTGTGGTATCAGGATTATATCTCCGGCCGGCAGAAAACGGAAAGGCATTTTGAAATATATAATCTGGAATCGGAAAAAGACCGCTATCTGGATTCCATCAGGAAGCAACTGCCCGATTATTATCATCTCAGGAAACCCGGAATTGCCGCTATCAGCGATTTATTGGATCAAACCGCCGGCCGTTACCAGATTCTGGAATACGCGCTGCTGAAAGATTCTCTGATTGGCATTGTCATCAAAGACGGACAGATTCTTTCCAGGGTCGCGGCGTCAGATTATCATGAACTGAAGGATCGCATAACCCGGGTTGTTGCCTCGCAAGCGCCTAAGCCGGATGATTTGCGTCAGTTATACCGGCAGGTTTTTGAACCGTTTGAGCCGATGCTGGACGCCGGAAGGGAACTCGTCATCATACCGGATGACGCGCTGTTTTACCTGCCGTTTGAAATGTTGCTCTGTACGAATAATCCGGACAGTTGTAATAATTATCTGTTAAAGAAATATCCTGTAACCTACGCGATCTCGGCCACGGCGTTTCTTAAGCAATGCGCGATGATTTCTCCAGCGCCCCGGAATTATCTGGGTCTGGCGTCGTCCGATTTTATCAACCAGGAACCGCTGCCGTATGCCATCCAACAAACCAAATCGGCCGCAGCGGTGTTTTCAGAAGCGGATATCCATACGGACCAGCGTCGGCATAAGGCGCGACTGCTATCCGATGGCGGGCAGTATAAAATCATTGATATAGCTACGCATGTTAGGATAACTGACGCCGAACCGATGTGCAGCCGTATTCTTTTCTATGACACACCCGATTCAACCGGATTCGAGCGTATGACCGATACGAATCAAAATCTATATGCCTATGAATTCTTTCAACAATCGCTGCCGGCGGATTTGATGGTGCTAAGCGGTTGCGAAAGCGGCCGGGGGCGGCTGTCTTCGGGCGAAGGTTTTATCGGATTCTATCACGCGCTGACCTACGCCGGCACGGCCAGCGCCGTGCTTTCCCTGTGGCCTGCGGACGATCAATCCACCTGTGAACTGATGCGTTTATTTTACCGGCGGCTGGAACAGGGCGAATCCCGCACCCGGGCTCTGCAACAGGCAAAAATCGATTTTCTGGAAACCGCTCCGGAACTGAAACGATCGCCGCATTACTGGGCCGCCTTTACGCTATGGGGTAATCCGGACAAAATGTTTTTAAGTAAAAATTATACTACTTTCTATCTTGCCGCTTCCCTTGCCGCTCTGTTAATAATTTCTCTTATTCTAAGTTTTGTAAAAAAACATTCTGCACGCCATCAATCCTGAAAAAATGCCTCGCAGCAACTCGGGAAATTTTGCTAATAAGTTTTTAATCTTGATAATGAATTAAAATATATCTATACTTTTAAATATTTTAGATTTAAATATTTAAGGCATGAAAAAGAATAAAGACGTATCGGAAAAGTTACAAGCGCTTAAGGAAAGAATCCTCGAAAAGGGCAATATTCCCAAACATATCGCCATCATCATGGACGGCAACGGGCGCTGGGCGCAGGAACGCGGCTTACCACGAGTCGCCGGCCACAACCACGGCGTGGAATCGGTACGCGAGATCGTGGAAGGATGCGGCGAAATCGGCGTGAAGGTGCTCACCCTCTACGCGTTCAGCCAGGAAAACTGGAAACGCCCGGCCTGGGAAGTCTCTGCCCTGATGAAACTTCTGATGCGTACGATCCACAGCGAGCTTGAAAACCTCAACAAACAAAACGTCCGTCTGACCACTATCGGGCATATTGAGCAATTGCCGCCGGAAACCATGAAACAGTTGCTGCAGGCGGTTGAAAACACCAAACACAATACCGGCTTTCACCTGAACCTCGCGTTAAGCTATAGTTCCCGAACGGAAATCCTCGACGCCGTCAAAGCGATTCATCAGGATATCCTCAATAAGAAAATCAAAATGACTGACCTTGATGAAAAACTTTTCGGACGCTATTTGTACACAAAAGACCTGCCCGAGCCGGATTTATTAATACGTACCAGCGGTGAATACCGGATCAGCAACTTTCTGCTGTGGCAGATTGCCTATGCCGAGCTATACATTACCGAGACCTTCTGGCCGGATTTTCGTAAAGCCCATTTATTTGAGGCCATCCTGAATTACCAAAGCCGTGAACGACGTTTCGGGAAGGTCAGTGAACAGATTAAAGAAGAACAGAAACTGTCTTCACCGCGCGTCAATAAAATCAAAAAAAACCGATAAACTTGATTTACATCTAAGCCATCGCACGCATCCATATCAACTAAAAAACGGTTAACGAACTTCATGCGCATATTGAAACTTCTTATATCTATAGGCACGCTGTTTTTACCCTTTTTGATGAACGGTACTATCTTTGCTCAAACAACAACTACCGCTAAGAACGTGATCAAATCCATCAAAGTGGAAGGTAATGTCAAGGCGGATGCGGAACTGATTATTATCGCTACCGGACTCGTTGAAGAGCAGTCATTTAATATGGATGATATCCAGAAGGCCATCGAAAACCTCTGGAACATGAAAGTGTTTAAGGACATCCAGTTTTACGGCGAACCGGAGGATGACGGCGTGGCTATTATCATTCGTGTTTCGGAATACCCGCGCCTGGAATCGCTGGAAATCACCGGCTATGACAAATTGGACGAAAAAGACATCCGCGGTCAGATTGGTCTGTTCACCAATCAAACGGTCAGTCCCCAGCACATCTCGCGCGCGGCCGAACGCATCCGTCGCATCTATGCCGCCAAAGGGTATCTCAACGCAAAGGCCGACATTCAGACATATACCTCTTCGGCGGATTCCAATAAGGTACTTGTGAAAATCAAGATTGACGAAGGGGACAAAGTCCAGGTCAAGGCCATCACCTTCCATGATAACGTCGCTTTTTCCGACAACATTCTTCGCGAGACCTTTACGGAGACCAAATCCCAGATCGCGTACTATAAATGGCGGAATTCCGGCCGCGGACACCGGCATCAGGAGTTTGTTTTCGAGGACACCATGGCCGCCGGGGGTTATATGCGCTGGCACAAACGGAGCGAGTTTGACGAAAAGAAATACCGGGAAGATCTCGGCAAACTCATCACGCATTATAAAACCTACGGCTACCGGGACGCTCAGATCGTGAAGGACACAGTTTATTACGGGCGCAATAACAAGGATTTGTTCATTGATATCTGGGTGGAAGAGGGCGTCAAGTATTACGTCGGCAATATCAGCTGGACGGGCAACAAGCTGTTCTCAGGGCAGGAACTCAGCGCGGCGCTGGGCTTTGAGCGCGGCGACGTGTTCAACCAGGAAAAATACGACCGCGCGATGCAGGAAAAAGTCAACGCCCTGTATTATGATCAGGGATACATTTACGCCCAGCTGATTCCCGTGGAAAAGCCCGTCGGCAAGGATACGCTGGACATCGAATTCATTGTTACCGAGGGCGGCCCGGTGGACGTGGCGCGGGTGGAAATTAAAAACAACACCAAAACCAAGGAACGCGTGATCCGCCGCGAAGTGGTATCGTTCCCCGGAGAAACCTTCAGCCGCGACGCGTTGATCCGTACCCAGCGCAATCTGATGGTGCTGAACTATTTTGAGAACGTGCTCCCGGACGTCCAACCGGCGGGGGCGGATAAGGTCAACGTGGTCATCACCGTCACGGAAAAGCCCACGGATACGGCCAATCTGGCAATCGGCTACAGCGGCCAGGACGGATTTATCGGCTCGGCGGGCGTGGCGTTCAATAATTTCCTCGGCAACGGCCAGCAGGTCACCCTGAATATGCAGCTTGGCGGCCAGGGCTACCGCGTATTCTCGGTCGGATTTGCCGAACCGTATCTGTTCGGCACACGAACATCGTTCGGTACGTCGCTGTATTATTCCTACGACGGAGAACGCCGGGCGATGTACCTCGGCTATAAAAGCCGCAGTTACGGCGGCTCGTTCTCGCTGGGCCGGCGTCTGAAGTGGCCGGACGACTTCTTCCAGACCAGCATCCAGATCGGTTACTCCAACTCGCTGATTAAACCGTATGACATGACCAACGTCAACCCATATTATTCCTACGGGCCTCAGAAATCCGTTACGCTGACGAATGTCATCCAGCGCGACAGCCGCGATGCCGCTGAATTTCCGCGTACCGGTTCTCTGTATTCGCTGACTTCCGAGATTGGCTTCGTCACCGCCGACACCACCGGTTACTATAATCTCGCCCGCGTCCTGCCGAAAGATTTTATGAGCTTCACCTTCCGCGGACAAAACTTCATGTCGCTTCCGTGGACGCTCGTGTTTTATACCGACATGATGTTCGGCTATACGCGGACGCTCACAGCCAGTTCCAACATCCAGGAAATCCCCCATCTCCAGCGGTTCTACATGGGCGGCGGCGCTCTGGATATCGGTTCCACGCAATTACGCGGTTACAGCAGCCATTCGGTTGGCCCGCGCCAGAGCGGCTATGCCATCGGCGGCACGACGCTGTTTAAATATTCAGCCGAAGTCCGACTGCCCGTAATCCCCAGTCCGACTATGTACCTGCTGGTCTTTACCGAAGCCGGCAACGTATTCCGATCGCTGGGCACCTCGGACCCGTTTGATGTTAAACGCTCCTGGGGCTACGGCTTCCGCCTGTTCATGCCGATGGTCGGTATCTTCGGCCTTGACGTCGGCTACGGCATTGACAAAAAATCCAAAGTGACCGGATATCCCAAATATCATTTTCAGCTGGGACAGCAATTTTAAATCTTAAGAACGGAATAACCATGCGACTCGTTTTGCTCATATCTTTGACCGGCGTATTGATTGCCTCCGGATCCCTGCATTCTCAGAAAATCGGTTACATCGATTTTCAGTATCTGGTTACCCAGGTACAGGCGGCTCAGGATATACAGACCGAATTACAGCGGCTCAGCGCTGAATGGACCCGAGAGATGGAAGCCATGCAGGACACTATTGAGAGCCTCGAAAAAGACCTCGAATCGGTAAGCCTGGCTCTGTCTAAAAGCGGCCGTGATATGCTGATTCAGAATATCGAAGAACGACGCCAGAAGATGCGCACCTACCGCGAACAGCGCTTTTCTCCCGTAAGCGGCGACTTGTATAAAAAACAACAGGAACTGCTCCAGCCGCTGATTGACAAGATTAAAAAAGCCGTGGATAATGTCCGCATGAAACAAAAGTACGATGTCATCTTCGACATATCCACCGGAAACCCGGTCTCCATTGATAAACGCCTGGACCTGACGGCTCTTATCCTGGAAGAATTTTCTTCCGTAGGACTGACACTCAAGGGACAGGCCGTTCAGGGCGGAAAGTCCAAAGAAGAAGACGCCGGCAAGAAAGACAATACCGGCAGCGATTTTGAAAAAGAAGGAAAAAAATAATATTAACTTAAGCAAGGAGAATACCGTGAAAACAATGATCCGTATAACTGCTTTATCCGTAACCGTTTTTCTGATTGCCGCCGCTTCTGTCCAGGCCCAATCCAAAATCGGTTATGTGGATTCCCAGAAAATCCTCGGTTCCCTCAAGGAAACCCAGACCGTTCAGACCAAGCTCCAGGAAGAACAGGAAAAAATGGGTAAACATCTGCAATACATGCAGGATTCCCTGGAAAATGCTCAGGACGATTATATCAAAAATTATAAAGACAATGCCTTAATTAAGGAAGGCACCAAAAAGGCCATTGAAAAGGGCATCCAGGAATTGGCCTACCAGATTCAGATCTCCCAGCAGAAATATCAGGAAGAACTGCAGAAGAAATACCAGGAACTGATGCAGCCGATTTTTGACAAAGTCAAGAAAGCCGTGGACAACATCCGCAAAGCCGAAGGTATGGACTTTGTTTTTGACGGTTCACCTCAAATCATTCTGGCGGCGGACGCTAAATACGACTTGACCGAAAAAGTTTTGAATGAAATCGTCAACATCAAGGACGTCAAAGATACCGAAAAAAAGGACGTTAAAGAGACAAAAACCGATAAAAAGTAAAACATTTAATTTAAATCATACAGAAACCCGTACTAGTTTACGGGTTTCTTTTTTTGGCGTGCTGTATGCTTTTTTCAGAAATTGCCAAACATCTCAATAAATCGTTGCACGGAAATGATGGAAGAGTAACCGGCCTGAGTACGCCGGAACGGGCTTCCTTTGAGGAAATAATCATCGTCGCCGACCAACGCACTGTAAAAAAGCTTAACGCCACACGCGCCGGATACTGGCTGTTATCGTCTAATCTCGTTAATGAGGCAATAGTGGAACTGGCAAAATCAAGAGCATCCGGTTATATCCTTTCAGACGCGGTGTATGAGGACTGGATTCAACTGATTGATTTGCTGCATCCACCCGCAAGTTTAAAACCGTCCGTACATCCGACAGCCGTAATCCATCCGTCATGCCGGCTGGGCGAAGCCGTCACTATCCAACCTTACGCCTGTATCGGTGAAGACTGTGATATCGAGCCGGGCGTGGTAATCGGCAGCCATGTCAGCATCGGCCGTCAGGTTCGGATTGGCAGAAACAGCCGCCTGTATCCGCATGTTACGGTTTACGATCACTGCCAAATCGGCGCGCATGTTATAATCCACGCCGGCGCCGTCATCGGAAGCGACGGATTTGGTTATTATAAAAAGAACGAACGCTACCTCAAAATACCCCATATTGGCAAAGCGATTATTGAAGATGACGTTGAAATCGGCGCGAACAGCTGTATTGACCGGGCTACACTCGGCGAAACCCGCATCAAAAAAGGAACTAAATTGGATAACCTGGTTCAGGTTGCGCACAATGTGCTCATCGGCGAAAATACGGTTGTGGCGGCGCAAGCGGGCATCGCCGGCAGTACAATAATCGGTGATTCCGTTACTATTGCCGGACAGGCGGGTATTGTCGGCCATGTATGCATTGGCCACCGGGTCATCATCGGCGCACAGGCAGGCGTTATCGGCTGCATCGAAGAAGGAAAAACCGTATCCGGTTATCCGGCGCGCGAACACCGTCAGGCGCTGCAAAGGGAAGCCTATATCAATAAGATACCCAAAATCTGGAAAATATTACAAGAGATTCTCCATCGAGAGAGACCATAACATTTGGGTGCGAAAGATTAAAGCGGTATTTTTTCAACTCATCAGTATGTGATTCACCAAAATCAAAAAGGTGTCGATGCGATGCCTTTCTCGTGGGCAGTGATCCGCCGCCGGCAATATCGACCAAATAAATGGTGTGGGCATTCTCTCCGGCCACGGAAGAATAACAATGTGTCACTGCGTCGGCCTCAAGAAAACACGGATGCTTCTCATCCCATCGTTCGGTCTGGATTGGTTTCTGTTTTTTCAACGAGGGCCCCGGCTTTGTCATCGATGGTCCTTGCTTTTGATATCTTATGTGTTTGGGCTTTAATATACGATCGATGGCCGAGACCGATATTTTTATCAGTTGCTCTTCCATCTGTGATTTTATTGGCTGAGTATAATACCGTCACCAGAGCCCCGGAAGGATCTTACGCGGCTTGGAATTATTTAAATTGGTCTTTCCCCTGATGAATAGTTTCGGATCGGTAAATTGCTTCACTCGAACCCTTCGCGGCGATAAAATAACGGTTCAGGACTTGGTTTTTTGATTGATCAGTCAGAATGCGGATTTTCGGTGGCATTCCAACACCACCGTGGCTTCATACAAAATTCGCCCTCTTTCTCTCGCGCCGGATTTCTGATATCGCTTCCGGATCGTTTCTATATACTCGCTTTTGGTTAGTTGGGTCATAAATAAGTTCTTTTTTTGGGCAACACCTATTATGGCATAACGTCTCCTCACCGGGTTCTACTTTCGGTCACTTTTTTTGAAAAAACGCGCATGGCCCTTCTCTAAAAATATTTAGGATTCATCAGCCACATCAATGGAACTTTCAATTCTTTTGTTGCCGATTTCCCAGTAAGATTGCCCTTTCTTTTCTTTTTTTGTCATGATATGGCGGATTTCCCCCTCGGCTGATAATTCCATGCCTTCATCGTAAGTATACTGATAAATAAATCCGGAAACCGGGCCGAAAAAAGGGATACTGCTTTTATACTTTTTTTTATAATCTTCAATCCGGCTTTTAATGATGACCATCCGCTCTTCGGAAGTTACATTGAGGATGTTTTCTGGAAGCGGGATGATCCTGAGATTTTCACCGCCGCAGATGGCGTAGCCGGTTATAAACGAAGGGCGGCTGGCCGTGCTCAAGGCATACAGGTGCGGCCTGAATTGTAAACGCTCCTGCAGTTCCCGGCGAATCATGTAATCTTTTCTTTCTCTTTCCATTTCCATTCGAGTCTCACGGAGCGCCTTTTGCAGCCTTTCCCTGTCCATGCCGGCCATGGTAACCAGCATGGTTTGTATATAATCACTTATGACACCTGTGTCCAGGCATCTCTGTATTCTTCGCAGGCCGCGGTTTATGTTTTTATAACCCAGACATTTAACGAACTCAGTCTTTGTCAAATGCCGTTCGGCCAAAAAATCCAATATCAGTTTTGATGAAGGGTACATAATATCCTCTCTGGTTTTGATGTTATGACAAGTAAGCTTTCAGCATACCGGCCTTATCAGTTTTTTCCCAGGTGAATTCCGGAAGGGGCCGCCCGAAATGGCCGTAAGCGGCGGTTTTACGGTAAACGGGGCGCCTTAAATCGAGCATGTCAATGATGCCTTTTGGTTTCAGGCTGAATATATCGGGAATTAGTGATAGCACTTTCTCTTCATCAACTTCACCGGTTCCGTGAAAATCCAGCAGGATGGAAAGCGGTTCGGCTATGCCGATAGCGTAGGAAAGCTGGATGGTGCACCGTTGCGCGATGCCGGCGGCTACAATATTTTTTGCGATGTACCGTGCCGCGTATGCTGCGGACCGGTCTACCTTGGTCGGGTCTTTGCCGGAAAAAGCCCCGCCTCCGTGCGGACAGCTGCCGCCGTAGGTATCTACGATTATTTTTCGTCCGGTAAGGCCGGTATCAGCCTGCGGACCGCCCTCAACGAATCGTCCGGTCGGATTGATGAAATACTGGATATCCGGGGATAGGAGTTGCTCCGGTATCACTTTCTTGATTATACGTTCCAGGACGGCCGCGCGTACTTCCTCCATGGAAACATTTTCAGCATGTTGCGTGGACAATACAACACGTTCCACATGGTGCGGTTTCTTATTTCTGTACCTTACCGTAACCTGGGACTTGCAGTCAGGCATCAGCCATGGGATGGCTCCGCTCTTCCTCAACTCTGCCTGTTTCATGACAAGCTTGTGGGCCAGGGAAATCGGCAGCGGCATGAGTTCTTCGGTTTCATTGACGGCATAGCCGAACATGAGCCCCTGGTCTCCGGCCCCGGTTTCACTGCCGTTACGGTCGACGCCGATAGCTATATCGCCAGCTTGTTTGCTGAGGCTGAGAATGATTTTATGATTATCCGGGTCAAATCCTGCGGATCGGTCGGTATAACCGATCGAGCGGAGCGTTGCCCGTGCTATGGATTCATAATCCGGACAGGCGTTGGATGTTATTTCGCCCGCGACGACAATCAGGTTTTTAGCGATGAGGGTCTCGCAGGCCACCCGGCAATCCGGGTCTAAGGCGATATGCGCGTCGAGTATGCCGTCGGATATCTGGTCGGCGATTTTATCCGGATGCCCTTCAGACACCGATTCGGAAGTAAAAACAAATTCGTTCTGCATGACAGGTCCATTCATTTTAATGGTTTTGTTGCCTGAAAAACGGGACGGATGGCCGTCCGGTTTCAGTGGCCGGTATTCAGGATATCTTGCAGCGGTGTAATCGGGTGGGAACAAAAAAACCCGCCGTTCAGCGGGAACAATAATTAATCCGTTTCGCTGTTTAGCCACTTATTTTATGTCGCTGCAAGTCGCCTAAATCACGACATGTATTTTTTAAATCACTTCATTAAGATAAGAAAATTTCTTTCAAAAATCAAGATCAGTTTTTGATCATTTTTTAATAAACGGCTTCTGGAACGCACTGTTTGGTAATTCTTAGGCACAAATACAGGGATAATATATATGAATTGAATTTTGATACCGAAACCATATTTTTTCGTCATTCATTTAAAAAACTTAATTCCAGTAACTGAACCTGTTGTTTAGTCGTCAGAAGTTTAAACCAGCTCAGCTTTCCCCAAATACCACCTCATCACCTTTGCGTTCGGCAATCAGCTTTTTCCGGTTTTCCCTTTTAGGGCCGCATAGGTGCACGGCCAGCGGTTCGAGCACCAGCTTATGGAATGCCCGCTCCATGTTCCTCGCGCCGAATTCTTTGCTGTAGCCCTTTTCAACAACCGGGTCCGTCACGGTGTCCTCAAATTTTAATGAAAATGCCGTTATCCCAGAGTATGCTTTGTGTCCGCCGGATGAGCTTCATGTTGACAATTTCTCTGACAGCCGCCATGGACAGCGGCTTGAACAGGATTATCTCATCAATGCGGTTGATGAATTCCGGCGGAAAGACCCGGGCCAGGTCGTGGCGCACGGCAGGGTGAAAGACATACCTATCCCGAAGAATAAGCTTTGGAGCCGAGGAAATACAGTCCTCCATAACGGGATGGGGAATTGAGTGGTATCGGGCTGCCGTTTCTTATTATATATGGGTTTAATGATTTTCATGATAATTGTTTTTATTTTAATGTAATTCATTTTGGAGTCCTTTTTGGTTCAATAAATGGTTTTAATTGAATGAGGGCGCGTGGTGCCGTGTGCCGCGCGCAGGGGTGGCATAAGCGTTCGTTGCAGGTGCGGTTTCGTAGGTCTCAATAATTTCGCGTGAAGTGCGGATTATGATGTCTTTCAGCTCCGCCGGTTCCAGCACCGTCACCGTTTTTCCCCATCCCAGTATCCATGCAATGAATTCATAGGTAAGTTTGGCCGTGAACCGGACCTCGTATCCATTTCTGATTTCCCGGCAGGACTGGCCTTCGGCGAATACCCGGTTCCGCACCAGCGGAAGGGCCGAACGGTCAAACAGCAGTTTAACGTCATGTTCCGTTCCCTCCGCGTGCTGTCCCCATAAAAGCTTAACGGTTTCGGGAATGCCGTGAATGGCATCGGGGCTGAATTTCCGGTCGGGGTAACGTATGTCCTGAATGCTGTCAAGCGGAAATGACATTAAGTTTTTATGGTATACCGCTAAAAGGTAATATCGGCCGCTGTACTCGTAAAGCCCGGCGGGAAGCACCTCTCTCCAGTCCGACCGGTATTCAATCTGTACGACTTTACTCGCGTTTATGGCACGGTTCAGTCCGGCAATATGCTTCAGTGTTTTGGAATTTTTAACGCAGCAATCCGGAACAAGCCGGGAGCCGTTCTCGGCGTCAGAGAGCACAATGAGCAGTTTGATGAGGCGGGAAATGATTTTTTCCGAGCCGTCAATATGGAAGCGCTGTTTACGCGAGTAAATACCGACCCCCAAGGCTCTCAGGTCGGCAACATCCCGGTGTATGCGGGGCTCGCTGACAATCAGAAGTTCGGCCAAGTCAAGTTTGGAATAACATCCCTGTTTTTCGTAGACCAGGGCGGCAATCTCTATCTGCCTTTTTAAGTCTCGTATTTTTACATCCGGAAACATAAAAACCTCCTTCACGGTTTAATGGTTAGGATCAACGATCTCCGGATGCCTTTAAGCTAAACTCCCTGGTTTATGTGTTAACGTTGTATTCATAATGTCCTCAATATATAAATTAATGTTTTCGTTTTTGTTCAGATATTGAGCTTATTTATCGATCTGGAATCTTTGTAATATATATTGTTCTTCTGTACCGGCGTCCAGCGTTTGCGCAGGACAGTGTCCAGGGCATCCGCGTCCATTCCGGCGGCGTTAACCAGCATATCTCTGATGTAACGATTCGGACCCCTTTTTCCGCAAACCCCTCCAGCTTTCGGAGGGCTTGGTTTTTATTGTTGTAACCAGGCAGCACGGCGAGTTCGGGCTTTTTCAGTTGCTGGGACTCAAGGTAATCATGTATCCGTCTGGTTATGATGTACATATCCGTTCCTTCATTTTTTAGCAAAGTTTTACCGTCAGCCTGAATTTTTTTTCAGGCTTTAAGAGATCCCGTAATGTGAATAAGAGTAGGAGAAACGCGGGCTCTGTGTCCCGCCGCATGGCGTATGCGAAAACTTACTTTACAGTTCAGCAGGTTCTTTTATGTCGCCGTAAACTGTGTCGTAACTTGCGACAGTCACTTAAAGTGACAATATTAATATAATCAATAAAATGATGAAAGTCAAGTAAAATCTGCATGGACTAAAAATTAATTGTCCGCGAAACCGCTTTGGATAAGGGTTTACGGCGAGCGATGTCTGGATTATGGGCAGGCAGGCTGTAAATAGACGTAAATAAAAGGTTTAGGAAGATGCTCTTGCCGGCCAGGCCCTGCTTCTTAAATGTATGGTATCCGCGGCATGGTAATGACTGCAGAAAGCTACAGCCGGTGGCTCTTCAGAAGCTTTTCAGCCAGCCCTCCGATAAGATCCTTATTATATAACCGGTCAAGCCAGCGTTCCGGGATCGCTTTAACTCCGTAATACGCGCCGGCCAGTTGTCCGTATATGGCTCCGGTGGTATCTGCGTCGTTACCCAGGTTAACAATTTTCAGCATGCCCTCCTCAAAGCTCTCCGTCCGGTGGAACGCCCACAAAACCGCTTCCAGCGTATTCACGACATACCCGGTTCCCTGTATTTCAGGCGGATCTTTTATCTTATAGGAACCCCTGGCGATTTTCAGGATATTTCGACACAATCGCAGGGTCTTCCATTGATCCCCGGTCGGGCTATAACAATCTGACAGCAGTTCATACTTCGGAATATTCCGGAGCGCCCCGATGATCAGGCCGGCGAAGTAGCGGCAGGCATCAACGGTTTCAATATTGGCGTGAGTGGTACGTGAACTGTCGGCGCTGAGGCGGATCGCCAGGGCGGGGTCGCCGGCAAAGAAAAGGGGAACCGGCGCCAGCCTCATCAGCGATCCGTTCCCGGCCGTGTCCGCCCGGTCGGAACCACTGTAGGGATTCCGCGTTTTTTCATATCTTAGAAGCGCTTGCCTCGTGGTATTCCCGATGTCAAAGCATTCGCCGGTACTGCTGTTGTATCCGGTTCGGAACCATTTCAGGTATTTGTTCATTTGGTCGGCCGCATTGAATCCGTCACATTCGATCAGGCTTTCAGCGAGGCACAGGGCCATGGACGTGTCATCCGTCCAGTAACCGGGACTTAAATTAAAAGTTCCTCCACCGGTCATGTCAATTACCGGCTCGAATGTTCCCGGGGTCATGAACTCCAGAGGGGCTCCCAGCGCGTCACCCGTGGCGAGGCCAAGCAGGGAGCCTTTGTACCGGTCTGATAACGGGATGTTCACCGGCATATATTAATCGCCTCCATTTTCATCATCATACCATTCAGAAGTTCCGGACTTAATGGCTTCAATGGCCGCTTTTAATGTTTCAGAATGTTCCCTGCAAACCCTGAGATAGCCCTGTTGTCTGCTTATAGTGTTTTCAACGGGAACTTTCATAGTGCCGGGCTCTTTGCAGTCCTTAACGGAACATTCCGGATATTCGTTTTTAATATCACAGGAACCCTTCAGTAATTCCGCGTCTGGTTTCTGATTAATATCTTTCATGGCTGTTTCGTGGAATGTATTCTATTCACTTCTCTTCTACCAATATTTTCCTTTCACTTTCGGTCAACTCCGCATCAAGGCCGGTTATTCGTTCGATTTTGCCGGAGAGTATATCGGCTTTATGCAGGCTGTCATTGTATTTAGTATTTGCGTTGGTGATGTGCTTTCCGAGTACTGAAAAATCCTCATAAAACAGGGAGAATGCTTGCCGGACCGATGAGAGTTCGCCGATGATCGCTTTCGCTTTCTGCTCGATTTTTAGTCCTTTTAATCCGTACGCGATGGCCATAAGGTAGGCGTAGAAACTGTTAGGGGAAACGGGAATCACACGCTTGGTTACGGCGTAGTTAAAAATCTCGTAATCTTCACCGCCGGTTATCGCACCGGTTACGATGGTCTCGTAATACACGTTTTCGGACGGGATATACATCAGTGCAAAATCAAACGTGCCCTCGTCCGGATTGATGTATTTATCGGCAATTTCATCGATTTTATTTTTAACTGCTTTGATGAATTCCCGCCGATTTACTTTCTTTTCTGTCTCATTTTCAGTGTTTATGATTTTGACAAAACTTTCCAGAGGAAACTTGGAATCAATGGGAACAATATTGCCGCCAAGCCGGATGATAGCATCTACCTGTTTGTTGTTTCTGAACGTATATTTCATTTCATAATTACCGGCCGGGAAGATTTGCTTCAGCAGTTCCTCAAGCAGGAATTCCCCGAGATTGCCTCTCAGCTTGGGCGCCTGAAGAATGTCCTGCAGGGATGAAATATCCTTGCCGATGTCCTGGATGTTCTTCGCCGTGGTTTCAAGGGAGCCGAGTTTTTTCTGGACTTCTCCGATGATGTTCGTGGTATGGCTCAACTGGCTATTGATGTTGCCCTGGGTCTTGGTCAGGTTTTCGTTAACCAGCCCCAGTATGGAGGACAGTTGCCTGTTCATTTGTTCCTGGGTATTGGTTAACAACTGCTGCTGCTGGGTCAGCGCCTGGTTCTGCGCTTCCAGCTGCTTGTTGCGGAGCTCATTCAGCTGGTTTTTCAGGTCCAGAAGCTGTGCGCTGTTGTCCGCTCCTTTTACGGTCATCATCCGGAACAGGATGAATAATAAGGCCAGAAAACAACCGATGATTAAAATCGTATTTATTGCCATAGGACCTCCGTTTATTATTATTAATTACTGATTCTGCAAATTCGCGGGAAATTAAACAGTAAGTAATGTTTACTCTACAGGTCTGGCCGGAGTTTCCGATGAGGCCGGCCTGCTTATAGCGGTCCCTGTATCCGGAACACCGTATTTCGCGATAAATGCCTCCAGGGTCATATGTTCCAGCTCTTCCCGGATGAACCGGCATATTTCATCCCACTGTTCCTTGTTTGGTTTCATAATAAACACCTCATATTACTTTATTACATAAAAATGTTTCTCAGCATGGTTCAGGATCCTCCGGGTTTTTCAGGCCCGTCATGGCAGGCTGAGACAAAGGGAGGAGCGGGCCATTGGGCGTTCAGCGGTCGGTCCGCCAGGTCGCCGGTATCCGGTACGCTGTATTTCGCGATGAACTCTTTCACGGTCATGTGTTTCAATTCATTCCGCATGAATCCGCACAGTTCCTCCCAGTCCATGTCGTTAGGTCTCATAGCGTCCTCTTTTATGGTTCACTTTTATAAATGCTGATAATCGTTTGCGCGGTTCTGGCGAAGGCCTGGACAATCAGGTCCAGTTTTGCCTCCAACTCCTCATTCTGAAGTTCCGGCTTGAAATCCTCCAGCATTTTAATCTGCATCAGCAGCATGGCCGTACAGGCCAGGGTTTTACCGCGTTCATCGTTTTCCGATTCCAGCAAAGGGTCGAAATTGGTTAATAACCTGTACAACTCCTGATATTTCTCGATCGTCATAAAGATCTCCGCATGTTTGTTACCTTCAATGTAATAAAAATATCAGCCTGAAACGGTTCATTATTTGAACTTATTTTATCCTCAAGCCCAGCTTATCTTTCCTGTAAGTGAGGCGTTTAATAAGGCATTCAATGGGAAGCCAATCTGTTCTATAATTATTATTCTTTGCATCCAGGTATATATGCGATAAATCGAAATATCTTTTCTCTGCGTCCCTGGCCTGTCTGCGCGAAGCAGCATTCATAAACTACCCGCGGACCCTTATCCGGTAAGCGTCAGCGGGCAACTAAATTGGTTCAAATTTCGATCATTTTTGCCGGGGTGAAACGCTTATCTTTAAAAAGAAAAAACCAAAGGAGACTTATGGCTAAAATACGGCAATCCGATACCCAGAGAGAATTTGAGAGCAACATCAAGGACGGCTCCATATGCGGCTATGACAGGGAGGTTGAGTACGTCAGGAATACGGCCGTAGGCCGGCGTAACACCAATTACCCGCTCTTTCAGGCGGAAGTCAGAAATTTCGAGTTTGAATTCCTGAAGTCCTACCTGTTTGCGCTGGATTCGGGCAACCTGTCCGATGAGCGGCTGAAGGTCAAGAATTTCGCCGCAATGGGCACGCTTTCCCATCCGGTCATTATTCCTCCGCTGGTGACGAGTTCCGATGAAAACGGAATGGCCCTGATTGACAACGACATAATCTACGCGCTGGTTACGCTGGATAACAGCGATTACCAGGTGACGGTTTACACGAAAGTCGCCAACATGTACGGCCGCGAGATGGTCAAGCACTTCATATCCGTGGTCGGCATTCAGCCGGATTCTTATCGTACGAAGGAACTTTCCGATTACCTGAGGAAAGAGGCCGTGCGGCATTCCTATTACCGCAATAAAATGCTTTCAATCAGCATGGATGAGCATAACCTGCAGATTGAAGAGGTGGACCAAGTGGAGTTCGCGGATGAGAGTCTGGACCGTATTTACGTGCCGGGCGCTGTGAAAGAAGAACTTAAGAGATTCTGTTCCTGCGTAGTCCATTATCAGGAACACCGGCTGGGCCTGCGGTTCCTGCTGTGCGGAGAGCCGGGCACCGGCAAGACCAAGTCCGTCCGTTCCATCATCAACACCTGCAGGGGAAAGGCCACGGTTCTGCTGGTGCACGGGGAAATACACTTTAAGAAACTCTTTGCCTTCGCGGAACTGCTGCAGCCGTGCATTATCTGCCTGGATGACCTGGATTTGATAGTCGGCACACGGGAGCGCCACTTCTCGCCGACTTCCCTCAGCGCTTTTCTTCAGGAACTGGACGGGTTCCGGAAGAACGACATTTTCCTGCTGGCCACCACGAATGACAAGGAACTGATTGACCGCGCGGCTTCCCGGCCGGGCCGTTTCGACTTGGTGATTGATTTCAGCCGCCTGGACAAAAACAATTATGCCGACCTTATCCATACGAACTGCATTAATGAAAAAATACTGAATGTGTTCGATGATGAGCTAATGGACTTGCTCAGAAAAAAGCGCGTGACCGGCGCCTTCATTACCAACCTTATAAAACAATTGGAAATTAAGAACCAGGTCCACCCGGACGATGACCTTCGCGAGTACGCGAATAACCTGATTGAGCTTTCTCACAGGGGATTCTATAAAAAGAATGAAGAACGTGTGGCGGCCTTCGGGTTCAACGGGCACGACGACTAGAAAGCGAGAAACCATGAAAATCAGGCGGCAAAACCGTCCCGCCTCATGGAGATATTCGGCCGGAAACGGGTGGATGGCCGCGGGGTCATTGACCCCTACGTAGCAATCAAGGCAAGGTTTGAGAATCTCGCCTGGCGGATGTACGGGTTCAGAAACGGGAAACTGACCGAACTCGCCGCTCACGCCTCCATAGGTAAGACCGCGTTCATGATGACAGGATTGTATCGCCTGATGATCAAAAACATACCAGTGGCAACTGTACGGAGCAGAACCGCCCGTATTATGGAAGCAGGCGTATGATGTTGTTCGCGCTGGAAGATGATGTATGGAAGATAACGGAAAAGGAATTAAAGCTCAAAGAAAAAATAATCAGGGAACAACTCTCGTTGATGCGGCCGCATCCGGCGTATGTCACCGGCGCTTTCTCTAAAGTCTTTGACATTGAGGCCATACTGGAACGCGTATCGGATTTGATGAAAGCGGTAAGCCTGCAACTGGCCATGGTAGGCGATCTTCGCCTGTTGAAAGGGAATCAAATGGACATCCCGGTCAGATTGAAGCCGTTCGTTGTCGGCCGGGAAATCGCGGTGCTGGCCAGCATCACACTCCCGGATCTGTATCCCCTGACCCTGCAGAAGATATGCGCATGGCTGGGCGGCACCGACATTTATACCAATAGCATGCTGCTGTTGAAAAGAAAGAATTATCCGCTCAAAGGGAAAAACGCTTTTACAACACCAGTGCCAGGTTACCGTCACGGATATGATTGGTAATTATTCTGAGAAGATAAAAATGGATTCCGACCAGCGCCTCTGCGGTTTACAGATATGAAATAAAAAACCTTTATCGTTGAGGCTCCATGGCTTTGCAAAAATATGAATGGTAATTTTTTTTGCGCCTTATGCGGCCCTGTCCGTCTCTGGAGGATTGGCTAGAAACATGGTATTCCTCTATGGTATATTGATTTTTGCGCCATGGCGTCTTAGCAAGTAACAAAATTTAATTACTTTAGCTGGCACTCCCCGAAAAATATTTCTTGATTTCTTTTAGAAGCTTAAAAATAGGGCATTTATGTGACGTAGGTCATTGAAAAAGGCTCATTTCCTGCGTATATTAAGGGTGTTAAAAAACTTAAACTTACACAAGGAAACAAGCCTTATGCAACAAAGTAAAGAAACGACCCAAAAATTGCAAGTCAAATTACACCAATTTGTTAATCGGTTTGAAAAGACGCTATTTAAACCCGAATTAAAGGCTGTGCACGCCATTCTGCTGGGATTAATCAAAAGCAAACACATTCATTTATCCAAAATCACCCGAGAAGTCCCCACCGAAACCACTTTCAAGAAACGATGGGAACAATTATCGTATCATTTAAACAAAGAAAATTTAAGCGAGCGTCTGGTTACGGGCTATAGTGTTGTCAACAGGGCGTTTAAAGGAACTGCCGGCTTATATCTATTATCGTGTCTTTGAAGCGTTGCGAATACTGTTGGCTAATGTTTTTACTCGGCCAGTACCCATCGACCCGTTTTCCGGCGTTCTCCAATTCAACTTCAAACCCTAAAAAAATTTCGGGGAGTGCCAATTAATTACTTTAGGGCTTGAAAATACCTCCATTTTTTATGATATTTTTCTTAAACCATTCACTATCAGGGTATTTCTATGAATGCCGGCAACCACAACGAGTGCAACCAGATCGAGATGGCAGCCATGATCGCGGAGCGGCCGGGCCATTACACCGAGCAGGACCTCGCGGCGCATTTCATTGTCAGCGGCATGACCATTCGCCGGTACAAGCGCGGCCTGAAAGAACAGGGCATCGATGTTTACTCACGAAAGAGGTTCTATCATGTGGATTTAAAGTTGCACGACCTCAACCGGCTGATTACGCGCTATCTCGCGTACGGGGCCCATGAGGCGATCCGCAACCTGAAACTCATAGAAAGCAAGTTCAAAGGCCGTACGCTGGCATTATTCGTTAACATAACCAAAGCGATACGCGAAAAAAAAATGATAGAAATAGAATACAAAACCGGGGAAAAAGGATACTCGTGGCGCGAGGTTACGCCGGTATCGTTCCATAATTCCGGAAAAACATTTTACCTGATAGCCCTGCACCATGATATCGCTAAATTCTTTCTGCTGGAACATATCAATGACGTGAAGTTCACAAACCGCAGGACGGACGCGAAGCATATCCCGGAGCCGCTGGAGCTGTTCCGCAACACCTGGGGCATATTCACCGGCGGCGAGGTGAAGGATATCCGTCTCCTGTTCAGGGATGAGTTTAAGGAATATCTCTCCGGCCGCTTCTGGCAGGAAGACCAGAAAATTACCGTAACGGAAGACGGCATAGAACTTCAATTAAAAATGAAACTCTCGTACGAATTCATCTCCTGGGTGATGGGCTGGGGCAAACATGTCAAGGTTCTGGAACCGGAAGAACTGAAACGGGAAGTGGTGAAAAGGGCAAAAGAGATATTGGAACAGTACATAGATGGAATTAAGTACTGATAATTGGTTACAACTTGAATGGAGGTAGGCCATGCCAAAGTGCCAAATCTGTAAAAAAAAAGAAGGATGAAGATGAATTAATTATTTGTGACTGGTGTGAAGCTAATATTTGTGAGGATTGTGCAAATAGTGAGGGGGGACAGGGAATGGATCCAGGATTCATCATTTGTTGTAAATGTTTAAAAGAATTGCCGGTTTGTGTCGATTGTAAAATACATCAGAATACAGACTTCATATCAAAGTGCTCAATTTGCAAAGAAATGGTTTATGATGAATGTATGACTGACCATAAAGTAAATTGCATCAATAAATAAAATCACCTCTTTTCTTTGTGGAGCGTAGCGAATCAAAGAATAGAGCGGGAACAAAACAAATTCTGACTTGCTCCATTCAAACCATTTCACAGAAGGAAATTTCTCTTATGAAACTCAACCCGGAAGTACTCAGGTAATTAGAAACTGATTTAGGCACAGCCAAAACGTTTGAGGATTTGATGGGCAAGCATGGCGCCATCAAGTAACTTCTGAAACACACAT
>CAZSRX010000034.1:0-27601 GCA_964609675.1 uncultured Bacteroidota bacterium
GTTTTCAGTTAAAGATGGCGCATTTTCAAAAACGCGTTAAGTGCCCGCTAACAGTAAAAACGAAAAAAAGCCGGAACAATTCCGGCTTTTATACATCAATACGCTTTTACAAAGTTAGGAAAATACTCCCTTAACCGTGTATGGATCGGCTATCGTTTAAAAAAGAAATCCATTCATTACGTTCCGGTTCAGGACCCTCAGTCCGCCAAACCGTTGATGGAACATCGATAAACCAATACCGGCACCGGTCTGTTGAATACGGTTGACCGGTAGAACCTATATTTCGTTAAGCCGCAATCATACAGCGCAGGATATTGGGTATTACCACCTAGGCAGGGCTTGTACCCCTGCGGATTGATATTGATCTAACGTTCATAAGGTTTTTTAAATATATTCGCCTTTACCGCTTCGGATAAGCCGGCGCTTTCAGTGTTTTGGGCGGCTTATTCTTGATTTGCTCAAGCACAACCTCAATGGCTTTGTTCAACTGAGCGTCAATGCCTTTTTCCAGATCGCCGGGATTATTTTCCACGATAAGATCGGGCGTGACGCCTTTGTTTTCCACCACCCATTCCCCGTTGAGATTGGCGAAGCCGACATTAACCTGCGTGACCATGCCGCCGTCGATAAGGTCCTGGAAATTGATAATCCCGATCAGTCCTCCCCAGGTGCGGGTACCGATTGTCGTACCTAACTTGCGGTCTTTAAAATGCTGGACAATCAGGTCGCCGTCGGAACCGGACTTTTCGTCACACAGCATCACCACCGGCCCGCGAATAATGCCGTGCGGATAGTGCATCGGCTCGAAATTCCGCGTTTGCGTAACATACATCAGCGCGCGCTCGATTTTATCAATCATCATATACGAGTCAAAACCGCCGCCGTTACCGCGCACATCAATAATCAGGCCGTCTCGGAACCGTTCGGCGCGGAAGCCCTGTTCAAACTGCTTGAGGCCTTCCAGATCACAGTCGCTGATGTGAAAGTACCCAACGGCGCCTTTCGTGGCGGACTGGACTTTTTCATAATTCCGTTCAATGCGTTCCTTATACCGCAGCAGATAATCGTCGCTGAGCGCAGTGGTTTCTATCGTCCAGGCGCCTTGAAGGGAAGGCTTATCATTTACGGTCAATTGTACGTTCAGGCCGGCTTTGCCGATTAAGTATTTCCCGTAATCTTCTTCGGTCGTTACCGTTTGGCCGTCAATAGCCAGAAGGTAATCGCCGTCTTTCAGTTTAATATTCGGAGCCAGCAGGGGATTGCGCGTATCCTCGTCGGCGTTGGGCGTCTGGAGGATGTGCGCGAATTGATAATATTTGCCGGCGGGCACAAGGTCTGCTCCCAGGCAGGCAATGGGGGCGCGCGGATAATTTTGCCGCTGTACATCGCCCGGCCGCCAGACATACATATGGGATACGCCAAGTTCCGCTACCATTTTCCCCATGACATAATTGAGATCCTGACGGCTGGCGCAATAGGGCACCAACGCGCGGTATTTCTCTCCGATCGCTTTCCAATCCAGCCCATGGATGCCGGGATCGTAAAAATAATTCCGCACCTGCAGCCAGACATCGTTGATAATCTGCGTATATTCCTTTTCTGGTTCGATGAGCATTCTTGCGTAGCCCCAGTTCAGCGCGCCGGTGCCGACCGAAGATTCCGTTTCAGTGGATATGACGCCGCCGGTTCCAGCCCCGATATAACCCACGTGCTTTCCGTCCGCGGAAACATGGTAAACCAGCGTCACCGGATCTATGATTTTCGTTACGGCGAGATTTTCGGAGGAGCCGGCATTGAGCGTGTAAATCGCAGTCGATTTAGGCGCGTACGACTCGTCGCCCGGAAAACCAAATGTAGATTTGGACAGAAAATAAAACCGGTTCTCACGGGCGGTGAGTTTGAGATACGTTCCGCTGTTAATCGGAACGGTAAAAATCCGTTTCTGAATATTCTGGATTTCGATACCCCGTTTCAGCGATTCGTTGGGAGTAGATTTTTCTTCCCTGGAGAATGGAACCGGCAGTCCGTCCTGTAACGACACAACCATGATGCGCGACATGTTAGCGTTGATGTGATTGTCCATCATCGGGTCCAGTTCCGGCTCAAAATTGCGGTTCGACAGGAAGAACAGATACTTGCCGTTTCGGTCAAACGCCGGCGACAAGTCGTCGTAGCGGTCATCGGTAAGGCGGTAAATCTTGGCTGTTTCCGTATTATACAAATAAATCGAACTGTTCATGTTGAACGCGCATTTTGAATAGGCGATCCACTTGCTGTCCGCCGACCAGTCGTAGTCGCTGTGTTCCCAATAAATTTCATTGTCCCGCTGATAAACGGCGCGATCGATGGGAGTAACTTTTTTAGAGGCCACGTCGGCCCAGTAGAGTTGGTATTCCTTGTCATTGAACAATAATTTTTTACTATCCGGCGACCAGACGATATGGTAATAAAACGTTTTTTTGTCGCGCGTGATTTGCTGCCAGGGCGAACCTTTTTTAACGGCCATCACATACAGTTCATACTCGCCCGTTTTATCGGAATAAAAAGCCAGCCATTGGCCGTCGGGAGAAAGGGACGGCATCATTTCGCGCGAGCCGGGCGTGGCCGTCAGATTCACCGGTTCGCCTTCTTCCGGCGCGATGCGGAAAATGTCGCCGCGCGCTTCCACGTAGGTTATTTCGCCGCCGTTGTCGGGAACGATTTCATTCACAAACTGACCCGGATTAATATAGTACGGACGGCTCAGCCAGTGGTCGGATTCCAGTTCGAGGGCGACTTTCTCTGTTTTTATCCCGTCGTATTTATACAGCCATCCGCCCATGGTGAAGACGACGGCATTGCCGGAAGCGGAAGGCTCTTCCACATCCCAGTCGGTAAAATCGGTAAGCGATGTGGTCGTTTTCCCGGCCGCATCGTACGTATAAAGGTTCATGCGGTTGTGTTTCCGGTCCGATAAGAATAAAATCCTATCCCGAAAATAAAGCGGCTGGCAGTCGTAGCCATCCCATGGAGTGATTTTCTCGAATCGGGTGCCTTGCAGGTCGGTTATATACAAGTCGGGTTGGCGTCCGCCGCGGTAACCGCGCCAGTTCATGGCGCTTGCGCTGGAAGGCGTATAGACCACGGTTTTCTGATCCGGGGACACGGCGCATTCTGATACCTCGCCGATTGGAATACGTTCCGGAGCGCCGCCGCCGGCCGGAATACGGTATAATTCGTTATACATCCTTTGCGCCATAAGAATGTAGATAAACCGCCCGTCCGCCGTCCAGTCCACGATCCGTGCGCCCGAATGGCTGTAGGTCAGTCGCTGGGGTGTGCCGCCGCCGGCCGGAAGAAGATACACATCCGGATTGCCGTCGTAACTGGCGACAAAGGCGATAGATTGACCATCCGGTGAAAATTTCGCCCGCGCTTCCTTACCCGGATGGCTGGTCAGCCGTACCGCACGGGATGAGCCGGCCGGGAGCAGCCACAAGTCGTCTTCGTAAGTAAATACAATACGTCCGTCATCCGCAATATCGGGATAACGTATCAGCCGAACCTCGTCCGCAAACAATGAAAGCGTCATACTGCAAGCGGCCAGAACAACAAACCATACCCGTTTCATAAAAGACCTCTTTATAGATGAAGATTTGAATGAGTCAATCTGTTGAAGTTACTGTTTAAAAGCAATATTATTGTTGTATTATTGTTGAATAAATCATACCGGTTTCAAATTTGAATTATCTAATATACGTGGTTTCGGCAGATAAGTTGCCAAGTATTTTTCTTGCTTGTCGCGGTATCGGATTGTATATTACGGTGTTTTTTTAAAATGTGCATCTCACTCACAAGGAGTATTGTTTATGAATGAATCCCCCGCCGTGAAAGGACTGCCGGAAAACGCCTATCGGGAGCTTAATCCCGGTGAGGAGTATGTACCGGTTATGTCTCCGCATCAGGTTTATCCTGAAATTAATTTTCGTTCAGTTTTCTGGGGTCTGCTGATGGCCGTGCTTTTTTCGGCCGCCGCCGCGTATTTAGGGCTCAAGATCGGACAGGTTTTCGAGGCCGCCATTCCGATTGCGATTATCGCGGTCGGCTTATCGGCCGCCACAAAACGGAAAAACGCGCTGGGCGAGAATGTGATTATCCAGTCCATCGGCGCCAATTCCGGCGTTATCGTGGCCGGCGCGATATTCACGATTCCGGCCCTGTATATCCTGGAATTGCAGGCGGATTTTTATAAAATTTTTCTTTCCTCCATGCTCGGCGGTTTTCTTGGCATATTGTTTCTGATTCCGTTCCGTAAATATTTTGTCTCCGATATGCACGGTAAACTGCCGTTTCCGGAAGCGACGGCAACTACGGAGGTTTTGGTGGCCGGGGAAAAAGGCGGCAAGCAGGCTTTTGTACTGGTGATCAGCGGCCTTGTCGGCGGCCTGTATGATTTTATTGTGGCGACGTTTGGCTGGTGGAGCGAGGTGTTCACTTCCCGCGTCCTGCCGTTCGGCGCGGCCATTGCGGATAACGTCAAAGTCGTATTTCGACTCAATGTGGGGGCCGCCGTGATGGGACTGGGTTATATCATCGGCCTCAAATATACGGCGATTATCGCCGCCGGGTCGTTCGTTTCCTGGTATCTGCTGATTCCGGCGGTGGCTTACATCGGCGACGGGTTAACGGTACCGCTCGGGGCGGGCATAACGAAGCTCATTCATGAGATGAGCGCCGAGGAAATTTTCCGCCATTACGTCCGCCATATCGGCATCGGCGCGATCGCGATGGCAGGAATCATTGGCATTATCCGTTCCTCGAAGATCATCAAGTCGGCTTTCGTTCTCGGCTACAAGGAAATCTTCGGGCAAAAACATGCTTCGGCCGCCGCCGCCGTCCGTACGCAACGGGATATCCCGATGTCGATCATCGCCATTGGCATTCTTCTGACCGCGATTACCGTTTTCGTGTTTTTCCAATTCGGTGTCGTTCACGATATTACGCGCTCGCTGGTCGGTTTGGGTATCGTAATGGTTATCGCGTTTCTCTTCACGACGGTCGCCGCCAACGCGACGGCGATTGTGGGCACCAACCCGGTTTCCGGAATGACGCTGATGACCTTGATTCTGTCCTCGTTTATCCTGGTGTCGGTCGGCCTGAAAGGCGAAGTGGGTATGGTGTCCGCGCTGGTCATCGGCGGGGTGGTCTGTACGGCGCTGTCCTGCGCAGGCGGCTTCATCACCGACTTGAAAATCGGCTACTGGCTCGGTTCCTCGCCATACAAGCAGCAGACATGGAAATTTGTCGGAGCCGCCGTATCCGCCGCGACGGTGGGCTGGGTCATCATGCTGTTGAACGAAACCTACGGTTTTAAAGGCGATAACGCCCTCGTCGCACCGCAGGCCAACGCAATGGCCGCCGTGATCAAGCCGCTGATGTCCGAGCAACCCGCCCCATGGATGCTCTACATGGCCGGCGCGTTTATCGCTTTGATACTGACCATGATCGGCGTGCCGGCTCTGGCCTTTGCGCTGGGTATGTATATCCCCCTGGAACTCAACACGCCGCTCCTCGCGGGCGGCCTGATCGCGCACTTCGTATCCACGCGCAGCCGGGATGAAGCCTTAAACACCGCCCGTCGTGAACGGGGTACGCTGATCGCTTCCGGATTCATTGCCGGCGGCGCCCTGATGGGCGTGGCCAGCGCAATTTTACGCTACGCCGGATTCAACTGGATCAATGAGAAATGGACCGGCTCTAACTACGCCGTGCTTTTAGCGCTGATCATGTTTGTCGTTCTTTGCGCCTATATGATCTGGGACAGCCTGCAGGCCAGAAAAAGCGAATGAAAACGATTTAAATATTATTCTGAAAAACCGCTTAACCAATTAAGCGGTTTTTTTATTTCTGAATCTTTACACAAAAAAATGCGTACCAGTGAAGTTAATGTTTTCTGACTCCTGCGATGAATTCAGTGTAATAAATTTGTTACGGTTTTATTACAAATATCTAAAACTATTTCGCTGATACCCTATAAACACCGATAAAACATTACTCCCCGAATATCATCACGACTTACTTTTTTCTTAATCGAAACTTATGAAACCGATGCACGTAGACGATACCATGAGTTAAGAAAATAAAAATTAAAAAGGAAAGGCCTGACCATGAAAACTCTAATGTCACTTACTGCGCTGGCTATCATGACTGTATTGGCAGCTGCCGGCAAAAACGTTTACGCCGATGAATCGTATGATTATAAGCTCATCAAAGTCAAAACACTCGAGCGGGCGGAACAAAACCTGATTCGGGCGTTAAAATCAAACAGCCTGGCTTTGCAATCCAGCGCTGTGGAAGTCCTCTTTGATATTAAACGTTCGTACGCTGATTTCACCCTTATGAAGGGCGTGGTGCCTCTGATGAAAGTCCTTCGTACGCATCCCGACCAGAACACACGGATATTGGCGGCATTAATTTTATATGATATTCAGGACGGCCGCGGCCTGTGGGCTATTAAAGAAGCATCCAAATTTGACGGTCATCCTACCGTGCGGCATATCTGCGGATCGATCTTCAGGCCGGATAAATCCTATTTTACTGAGGTGGCGACGCTGAGCTGTTCCCAATAAAAATGCCAAAACCGTATCATAAAAAAAGCCTGCGTTTCTGCCATGGAAACGCGGGCTTTCCCGTTGGTATGATGTTGAATGCTTAGGCTTTTTCTTCCCAGATTTGCGCGATCGTTACAATGACTTTAACGGCCATTTCCATATCCTGAACAGCGATCCATTCCAGTTTGGAGTGGAAGCTGTGTTCGCCGGCAAAAATGTTTGGAGTCGGCAAACCCATGTACGACAGGCGCGAGCCGTCCGTACCGCCGCGAATAGGCATCAGTATCGGCTCGATGCCAAGCCGTTTCATCGCTTCGATAGCGTTGCCGGCTACCTGCGGATACCGGTCAAGGACATACTTCATATTGCGATACTGCTCTTTAATCTCAAATTCCATCCGAGCGCCGGGATAGGCCGCCGCGGCGTTTTCCGCCAATTGCCGGAGAAAATCCTCATATTCTTTGAGTTTTTCGGTGATAAAATCCCGAATAATGAATTTTACCGTTGCGAGTTCTTCATTGCCGTTGAAGGCGGTGCAGTGCACAAAGCCCTCGCGTTTTTCGGTGGTTTCGGGCGACAGGCGGTCTTTGGGAAGGCTTTCGATGAAACGGGCGGCCACTTTTACGGCGTTAATCATTTTGTTTTTGGCGTATCCCGGATGGATGTTTTTACCGTGAAATTTAATGGTAACGGCGTCGGCGCTGAACGTTTCGGATTCCACCTCGCCGCGGCTGGAAGCGTCGACGGTATACGCGACGGCGGCGCCGAATTTTTTTACATCGAATTTTTCCGTACCCCGTCCGACTTCTTCATCCGGCGTGAAGCAAACTTTAACGGGACCGTGTTTCACCTCGGGATGTGTCAGAAGATAATGGATGGCATCCATTATCTCGGCTATGCCGGCTTTATTGTCGGCGCCCAGCAGGGTGGTACCGTCGGAGGTGATGATGTCGTATCCTTTCATGTTTTCCAGATCCGGATTGTTCTTCACCTCAATCACCTGGGCCGGGTCGCCAGGCAGGCGGATGTCGCCGCCCTGATAATTTTTATGCACCACCGGTTTGACATGGGCCCCGCTCACAGCCGGCGAGGTGTCCATATGCGCAATGAATCCGATTGCCGGGACGTCTTTCGCGGAATTGGACGGCAGGGTTGCCATCACATATCCGTTTTCATCCATGTGGGCGTCTTTTAATCCCATGGCCTTCAACTCTGCGGCAAGATCGGCGGCAAGGACTTTTTGTTTTTCGGTGCTGGGAAACGCCGTCGCTTCCTCATCCGATTGGGTGTCGTAAGTTACATATTTTAAGAATCGGTCAACACAGGAAAAACGGTAATGGGGATCGAACATGTTATACCTCTTGCAGTTTAAATGGATATATAAATAAACCGAAGAAATATCATAAATAATAAATTCGGAATCAACAAAAAAGGCGGTAACGAACCGCCTTTTTTGAAAAAATCATTGTACCGGATATAAATCAGCCGGCTGTGCTTCTCAGGCTTTCCAGTTTGGTCAGCAATTTTTCTTCCAGTTGCGGATCGCTCAGCGCGGGCGGTGTGTAGGAAGGATCCAGCGCCTGGATTTTAGCGATGCACTGGCTGTAATTACCGGTATGAAAATAGGCATAGGCCTGGTGCAGTTTGACGTCTTCGTCGGTAACCGTTCGGTCATGTTCAAAGACGTACCGTGGTTCCTTGCGTAGCACAAAATCGCCCTTGCTGACACAGGCCGCATACTGTCCCAGCGCCCATTGCGCAAACAGCCAGCCGGCGTAGCCGTCCGTCAGCGAGTCGGCTGCGATCTGCGTAAAATAGCGGTCCGCCGCGGCCATGGAATCCATGCGCAACACAGTCCATCCCAGACCTACCATCGCCGGCGCGCCCTTACTACTCACCAGATCCCGGAAAGCGGTATAGGCTTCGGTATAATCATTGGTTTTTTTTGCGTTCTCAAATTTCGTCCACGCCGCATCCAGCGGGTCTTCTTCTCCGCAACTGACGCAAAAGGCCCATCCGATAAAGCCGATTACTATTAAAAACTTTTTCATAACTTTTCTCCTGTAAGACAGATTGGTATTTTATTATAATTATTATCTTTTTAATTGTCAATGGCTGCATCCATATTATTTAACTAATAACATTTTCCGCGCTTTAACGCCGGTTGCGGTTTCCAGACGGTATATATAAACCCCGCTCGATACGGCCATACCGCTTTCATTCCGTCCGTCCCACAGGATTTCATGATAGCCGGCGACTTGACGGCCATTAACAAGTTCCTTGACTTTCTGGCCGAGAATGTTGTACACGCTCAAACGAACCAGGCCGTTTTCGGGCAGACCGAAACGGATGGTGGTCGCAGGATTGAAGGGATTAGGATAATTCTGCGCCAGTTCGATTTGTTTCGGCAGGAATACGTGATCCGGGTTGTAGAAGAGCATTAGTTTACCCCAGTTGTCGAGCGTAGTTTCTACGCCGCCGTCATGGCCCTCACCGCCGGCGTAAATCCATTTTCCGTTATCTTCGCGGTAGAAACCTATTTTACGCTCGTCAAAATCCTGATAACGCATCCTGGCGTTCAACAGCGCGGTTTCATCATAGAGAAGTTGTACCGTCAGATTCTTTTGCAGCGGGACAGAGCCTTTGATATCGAGGCCTTCGCCAATGACGGTCCAATTTTCCGGCTGGCCGGCTGGAACTGCGGATTGGCGTTTTAATATCGCCTGGAGCAGCGTTTCGCCGTTCGGTTTGGGTTCACGGATGCGGCTGACCATCACCCAGCCGTCTTTCTGCGATAAGGCTTTACCGCCGCGGACGAGCCACTGATCGCCGCTCACGACCAATTCGGCATTCCGGAACAGCTGGGCTACGGTGTACGTTTTTACCGCGTCAGACGTATTGCCGGCGGAATCGGCGCCGGAGACACGGACCAGCAGTTGTCCGGGATTTTCCAGTTTATAGGGCAGGTAATATAAATCATCTTGCCCGGGGACCAGCGACATTGCCGAATCCAGCGTGTCCAGGAGCGCGGACGTAACGCTGTTCCGCACGCTGATGCCCGCCTGCATGCCGTTTACCCTTTCGTCGGTCGCTGTGTAAATGGCGACATATTGTTTGAGCACATCGCTCAGTAAAGAACCCAGTGTCAGTTGCGGCTTTACGGCGTCGATGCGGACAAAGCCGGTGTTGCTGAACCGTTCGCCGCCCCGGCTGTCGGTGGCGCGCACCCGCCAGTAATACGCCCGGAGGGAATCCAGCGGCGCGGCTGGCGTGAAAAACGTGTCCGTCGTTGCATGCAGCTGAACCGTGTCTGTAAACGTTCTGTTATGCGCGATATGCAGACGATACGTAAGCGCGTCGCCGTCGGGATCGCCCCGGCCTTCCCAGCGGAAGGTTGGCGTGCGGTTGTTGATCAAATCAGCCGCATTAAACGCTTTAACGTTAAACGCGTTCGGCGGCGAATTGGAAATACCGATGCCCTGTAAGCTGACCAGCTTTTCCGGAACCGGTGAGTTGTTCAGAATGTGCATGGTATCCCTCAGCATTCCTGATTCGCCGGGCTTAAAAACAACCTGAATGGTAATGGAATCGCCGCTGAATATCGTATCCGGATACGTCATGGCGGTTCTCAGGTAAAAATAACTGCCGCCGCTGAACGTAATATTACTAAGAATAACATCGCCGCCGTTGGCCTGTAACCGAAGGGGTACAGCCAGACTGTCGCCGGTCAGCAAGGAGCCGAAATCCACGCTGGAGGCCGAAACATTCAGATTGCCCGAGGGCGGCACGGCGTTCCCGCGAATCGGTACCCGGAAATCCGAACCCATACTGCCGAATAGAATCAGGGTATCCAGATCAAGGTTAAGTGCGACCGGATGGTAACTGATAAGAATCCTAAGGGTATCGCCCGGAAAAAGCAGCCAATTGCCATTAAGGGAATCCACCGTATACCGGTCACCCGACTGAAGGGTATAACCGTTGATTTGCGCCACACCATCCGGTGAATATAATTCGATTACACGGGAAGCGGTTGTATAGATCGCGACATTCCCGAAATCAAGAACGGCCGGCGCGGCGCTCAGATGACCCATCTTGGGCAGAAACGGCGCCGAAAATTCGGAAGTGTTATTATTGACATCCTGCAAGGCTTGAATCGTCCACCCCGTGATGACCGGAACCTTCATGGACCAGAGCCCGTTACCGTCGGCCGTGGTTTCCGCGGCGAACAACCGCCCCTGCGGATTCATCGATGTGCTGTCCGCATATAAATGAATAAAGGCAAACGGACCCGATGTGCCGTACAGCGTGGAGTCACTCTGAATGCCTGTGATTACGGGCGGTTCCACCCCGCGCTGGGTTGTGTTGATAAAATAAATTCCCTGCTCATTATGGTAGATTTTGTTATACCGGAATAGATTATCCGCAGTATTCGTATCCTGAGCGGCAATCCCGTAATACGTGTTATAAGCAATGTGATTGTAAAAAATCCGGTTCATCGAGGAACCGTTGCTGAGGAATATTCCGTATTGGTTGCCCAAGCCCTGATCACCGGCCTCATTGGTTCCAATCTGATTTTGATATATGTAATTATTATCAGCATTAGATAGACTTATGCCGTGTACGGCGTTGACGATTACATTTCCGGAATCCGGGGTTAAGCCGCCGATGAAATTATCGGTTATACTACCATCCTGATTATTCATAGTAATGCCTGACTGAGTGCCCGGAATGCCTGTGGCGCCCGTATAATCCGTGCCGATATAATTCCCCAGAACCATATTGTTTTGAATGACATTTATCGGACCGCGTTTCCATATCTGGCCGTCACGGGCTTCGTTGTCCGCGGCTCCCTGTTGGAGCACAAATGGCAGCGTGAGAAATTCAATACCGGTGGCATTTCCGGAAATAATGTTACGGCCGGCGGGAGTCCCGTTTCCGATTATATTACCGATGCCGCCGAATTTGACAGTAATACCGGGACCGCCATTGGGAATCGCATACGTTCCGTTGATATCCATGCCGATAATATTACCGGTAACCTGATTGAAATCGGACCGGAGAAGAACAATACCACCTTCCTCGCCATTTCCGGAAACAATGTTACCGCCTTGGATATTGTTGTAATTTGAGATGTATAAATACACGCCGGCGAAAACACCATTCCACCCGTTTCCTAAAGCGTTCAGCCCGGCGGCGTTCAGTCCGATGATGTTGCCGGCAATGGAATTATGCTCCGAGTAGGACAGATAGATGCCGTAGTTGCTGTTGCCGGATATGATATTACGTCCGCCGGTCGTTCCGGTACCTATATGATTATAACTTGTGTAATACAAGCCAATGCCCGTGGTATTGGGCAGCGTATCGTTGCCGGTGTAATCCGTGCCGATCCGGTTTCCGACAATGATATTGTTGACAGAGGCCGTATCCTGAATGAGGATGCCGCTGTTTAGGTTACCGGATATCACATTACCATCGCCGAAAGCGGAGCCGATGCGGTTGTCATGGGCGCCGCCTTGAATGATAATTCCGTTTCCGTTTGGCACAGCAACGGTTCCGGCCGCGTTGGTTCCTAGATAGCAATTCGTAATCGCGTTTTGATAAGCCCCGGCCCCTGAAATCAGAATGGCCGCTTCATTGCTCATGTAGGTGCCACACCCATTGATGATGAGGCCGTTTATCTGATTATGGGATGATGGGATTTCCAGACCATTACCCATTTCCGCGCCGTTGATGACGATATCCGGTACATCGTCCGCGTCGGTGTCGCCGTCAATGACCGTATAGCTGTCCGTCAGCGCGGGCAAAGTGTAGTTTAACTCGATCGGCATTCCGGCCGGCAGATTAAACTTGATGGTGTCGGGCCCTGGATGGGCATTGGCATATTGGAGAGCATGTCTCAGGGTCCCTATCGATGTGTCGTCGGCGGCCTTAGTTACGATCAGGTGATTCGGATTGGTTAAATAGGCATTTGAAAACGCCGAGGTTCGGCCCGTGACCGTTTGCAAGGCCGTGATGAACGTGTTGGGCGGCAACCCACCGGGTAATCGGAACGCCCATTCCGGCGTGCTACCTATGGTAGCCGTCATGCCGATAAAGTTCCGGCCTTCATCTTCCGCATCCATATATACTTGTATCGAACTGAATGGGGAAGCGGTTCCATAGATGGTGTCGTTGGAAAAAGCATAAATGGTCGGCGGCGATATATTATTCTGCGCGCCGTTTACTATATAAATGCCGGCGTTTGCATTATGATATATACTGTTTTGATAAATAATGGCGCTGTCGATGCTGCTACCATACAGGGAAATGCCGTATGGACTGTTATGAGCGATCCGGTTATAGGCAATCGAATCAATCCGCAAAGGCGCGCCTTCTCCCAGAACACTGATGCCGCTGTTCCAATTAGAAAGCATCTGATTGCCGCTAAAATCGGTACCAATATAATTATTCAGAATTTTTATATTTCTGATCCGCCCATCGCTATTCGTAAAAAATATTCCGGGACCAAAATTACCGGATATAACGTTCCGGCCGGCCGCGGAACCGTTCCCTATCCGGATATGGTAGCAGTCATCTCTTATGGAGATACCTCCATTCTGATTACCGATAGCCGAGTCCCCTTGGGCATTCGTCCCGATGTAATTATTAATAATATCAATTTCTGAGGAATTGGAGATTGCTATTCCAATGCTACTACCACTGATTATATTACGCTGCTCTTCGTTCAAGCCCCCGATTTGAACGCTCAGGCAGTTAAACAATTGTATGCCGCCGTCGTTACGAGCCGGACCCGCGCCGTTGATGGTTGTTCCTATGTAGTTGCCGTATATCTGAGCGTTATTGGCGTTAAAAATAGAAATACCGTAGGTGTTGCCTTCATACTCGTTGAAACCGAGTTTATTATTGGCGATATAAGCGAAATGACTATTCTCACCCACGTAAATGCCGCCAAAACGGTTACCGTGCGCGCCGCCATAACCGTCGAAACCGACCCAGTTGTTGATGATCGAATTGTTTTCGGAATAGTTGAGATTGATACCATACGAAGCGGAACCTGAAATAATATTCCGGTCGCCCGGTGCGGGGCCGCCAATCTGGTTATGGTCACTGAAATCTAAGAAAACGCACCCGTTATCATTTCTTAATGTGGTTATACCTGCACCCGTTGAACTGAGGCCGAAGTAATTTCCGCGGATGATATTATCATGCGTGCCGGACAAATACAAATCCGCGTTCTGATTGCCGGCAATAACGTTGCGACCCTCTTCGGTACCGTCGCCGATGTAATTCCGGTAAGCTCCGTTCTGGATATATATACCATGCAGGTTGGGATTAAGAGAGATGCCGTCCAGCCGGATGCCGATGTAGTTGCCGATGATCAGGTTGTCATGACTGGAGGTGTCGGTCATTTTAATCCCGGCGCCGGAGGTTTGACGGCTACCGGAAAGAACCAATCCTTTGATGACATTATGACTGGATTGGATGGTTATAATATCCTGGGTGTTTAAAGCGCTACCGTCCACTTCAATATCCGGCGTCCGATCATCGTCAATATCGCCGTTAATGAACGTAGGTTGGGTAATGGGCGGAAGGCCGAGAGTTGTTAAATAGATGGTTCCCTTCCAAACAGCCGGATCAAACATAATTGTATCCGGTGCGGTGGTTGTATTAGCGGAATCAATGGCCCATCGTAAAGAACCGCGTCCGGTGTCCTCCGTCGTTGTAACAACGATGCCGCGGGGCGCTGCGAAGGGTTTGGCGCTGACTTCTTTGGAAAAGCCGCTTACGCCGCCGTCATGAACCGTCGCGAGCCGGAAATAGTAGCGTGTACCGACCTGCAGGCCCGTGTAAGTCCGCGTTGTATCGTAAAGATTGCCCGTTTGCGTGCTGTCCATTTGCGAAACGGGATTAGGCGACGTCCCGAAATAAATCCGGTAGCGCTGAAAACCGCTGGTCAACTGTGGTGTGGACCATGTTAGCGTGACTTGCCCCACGCCGGGCTTGGCGGCAACGCTGCGGGGCACATATGTCGGCCGAATCAGAAAATCCCGAATACGGCTCATTAATGTATCTTTATTGCTGGCGCCCGTACCATTGACCAGGCCGGCTATCTCAAAACTCAAAGCCACAATCCGGTACGTGCCGTTGTTCCAGGATATGCCGTGACAATTGGAATTATTATAGAAAATGCCGGTTGAACTGTCCGGCTCAAGATAATCCAGATAGCTGTTTATGCCGTTATATTCCGTAAATGACATATTATCGGTAATCGTTCCGGCTGTACCCAACATAGGTGTAGTGGCATTCACGGCTATGGCGCTGCCATCATCGGCATTCGATAAGCCGCAAAGCTGACGGGCAATTAAATATCCCGGGTTTGTACTGGGCCATCCCCATATATCCCCGCCTTCGATATAGATGCTGCCGCCTTGCAAGGCATAGTTGTATATATTCATCGCTTCGTTGATGGTCAACCCGTGATAACCCGGATCATAGAACCCGAAATGTAAAAAGATGGCATCATACATGGAATAATCCGTCGGCAATGCGCTGTTCACGGCAGGATAGGTTACATTATAACCGTTATTTTCCAGAAAAGTTTTCCAAACCGGTCCGGAATGGTTATTTATGTTTCCGTCCCATACAAAGATGTTCTGAGCGCTCCCCGCGCCACTAAAACCCGACCAGAAAAGAAACACGGCGAAGATAAATTTGGTAAACTTCTTTTTCATAGAAACTCCTTCTGTTTAACAAATAACATATTCTTCCAATATTTTTTTAATCTGGAATTTTGTACTTCTCCCTTGGTGGTGTGTATAAAAGAATGTATGGATAACAGCGCCGAATTGCAAATATTTTTTAAAATTTATAATGAGTTTACGATGGTAATATCCGTAATTTTTTAATTTTTTTTTTCATTCGATAAAGCACTTGATTTTTATTTATAGTTGGTCTAACTTGCTATGATGATGGTTTCAGCCAATTTAACCAAAGACCAGACGATTTGCATCGCTGGTTTTTTTATTGACGATCGGATTCTGTGATGAGCGGAAAAAAAACGATTTTTGATCATATCGAAATTTCCGCGGGCGCCGGCGCCTCCAGAAATACCGGTGAAAAACCGAAGCGCGTCAAGGAACGGTTTGAATGGATTGAAGTGCCCCAGCCGCCGGCCTACACCGGACGTTTTAAGAAGGAGGCCCGGGATGTATCTTCCAAGCGCTGTCCCCGTTGCGGCTGGCTGGATCGGCAGACCGTTACGGAGTGCTTCCGGTGCGGCTATGACTTTGAGACGGAGGAAATGCATCTGGATTTTTTCCGCCGTGAAAACATCGAACTGCCGCCGGTGGAAGTCAAAGTAGATATGGGGTTTCAGGATATCCTGAGCCAGAAACAATACGATAATCCCGAAGCGTTTCGTCTGCGCCTGCAGGCCGAACAGCTTCATCTTATATCGGGTTTTGATCGGCTGATTGCGATCGGCGATACGAACATTCATCATTACGAGTACCAGATACAAACCGCTCTGGAGGCGCTCCGGCGCATGCGCGGCCAGGTGCTGCTCGCCGACGAAGTCGGTCTCGGCAAAACCATCGAGGCCGGCATCATCACCAAAGAATTAATCGGGCGTAATCTGGCGCGGTCCATCCTGATTCTGACGCCCGCATCGCTGGTCGGTCAGTGGCAGGACGAAATGCTGGTCAAGTTCGGCGAGCATTTCAAAATCGCGGAAAAGGAAGACGACTGGCGGGAAAACCGGATTATCGCTTCCATTGATCTGGCCAAGCGCAAGGAAGCCTCAGCCATCCTGAAAGCGCGCCATTTTGACCTGCTGATCGTGGACGAAGCGCATCGGCTCAAGCACCGCGGCACCATCGGCTTTAAGTTCGTCAACAGCCTCAAGAAAAAATATGTCCTCCTGCTGACGGCGACACCCGTACACAACGATCTGACGGAATTGTACAGCCTGATCACCATACTCAAACCGGGCATTTTCGGAACCATCCGCTCGTTCAAGCGCAAGTTCATGCTCAAAGACGACCCGCGCATTCCGAACAACGAAGACCAGTTGAAACACATCCTGCGGGAAGTCATGATCCGCAACCGTCGCGACAAGGTTGGCATCCGCCTGCCCCCGCGCAAGGCCGCCATCTATCACATGGAACTGTCCGAAACCGAACAGGCATTGTATACGGGCGTTACGGACTATGTCCGCGACGAGTTCCGCCGGGATACGGAATACGAGACGCACATACTCTCGCTGATCACCCTGCAGCGGGAATTGTGCAGCAGCCCGCAGGCCACACGGCAAACCCTACTGAATTTTCTGCAGCGGCCTTATCCCCAGCGAACCAGGGAGCGGCTGGAAATGTTCGTAAAGCTGTGCGAGGCGATACCCGTCAGCCGTAAAACTACAGCCGTCTTGGAAATCTTAAACAAATTTTCTGACCCGACGATTATCTTCGTCGAATTTATTGAAACCATGAAGGCGCTTCAGACGGCGCTCGAACAGGCGGGATATTCGGTTGAACTGTTTCACGGAGGACTGGGCGGCACGCAGGCCCGCCGCGAGGCCATCGAGCGGTTCCGAAAATCCAAGCAAATCCTTATCAGCACACAGGCCGGGGGCGAAGGGCTCAATTTACAGTTCTGCCGCCAGATCATCAACTACGACCTGCCGTGGAATCCCATGCGCGTGGAACAGCGCATCGGCCGCGTGCATCGGCTGGGACAGGACCGCGATGTTTTCGTCTTTAACCTGTCCGTCACCGGCACTATCGAGGCGCGCGTCCTGGAATTGCTCAGCCACAAGATTCGCATGTTCGAACTGGTCATCGGCGAATTAGACATGATCCTCGGCGACCTGGAAACCGACCGGACTTTCGAGCAGAAAATCGCCGACATCTTCCTGCAAAGCCCGGATGAGGCCTCCCTGGAGCGCGAATTCGAGAAGTTTGGCGAAGAACTGGTTTCGGCACGCAAACATTTTGACCAGATAAAATCCGGCCAGGAAGTTCTGTCCGACATTACGGACGTTTCCTGAACCTTCAGATACTATTTTTTTATTTAAGGAATCACATGCGCAAGCACAAAATCATCTGGGCGGACGACGAGATCGAACTGCTCAGGCCGCACATTCTGTTTCTCCAGCAGCGGGGATATGAGGTCGTCCCTGTCACCAACGGCGAAGACGCCGTTAATTTTATCCAGAAAGATCAGTTTGACATGGTCCTGCTGGATGAAATGATGACCGGGAAAGACGGCCTTACGACGCTTGAGGAAATCAAAGCCATCGACCCCTCGCTGCCGGTGATTATGATCACAAAGAGTGAAGAAGAAAAACTCATGGAAGACGCCATCGGCAGAAAGATCGATTTCTACCTGACCAAACCGGTCAATCCGAGCCAAATCCTTCTGGCGCTGAAAAAAATCCTTGATACCAAGCAGATCACGGAACAGCGCCTTTCGAGAGATTATATTCAGGAATTTAACGCCATTACGCGCAAACTGATGGAACCGCTGAATTACCGAGACTGGATGGACATACATCGGTCGCTCTCTCAGTGGGACATCGAACTCGACGCGCATCCGGAACTCGGCCTCCAGCAAACGCTCAATGACCAGAAGCACACCTGCAACGTCGAGTTCGGAAAATACATCGAAAAGCATTACCGGGACTGGCTGGAGGCATCCGCCAAAGAACGCCCGCTGCTGTCTCCCGAAGTAGTGCCGCATTACGTGTTTCCGAAAATTGCCGCCAAGAAAAAAGTCGTGTTCATTGTCATTGATTGCCTGCGCCTGGACCAGTGGCTGAATTTTGAGCCCCTTTTATATCCGTACTATTCGGTGCAGAAGGATTATTACTTTTCGATTCTGCCGACCGCCACACCCTACGCGCGAAACGCCATATTCAGCGGGCTGTATCCGATTGACATCGAGAAAAAATTTCCGGACATCTGGGCAAAAGGCGAGGAGGACGACTCCAGCCGCAACCGTTTCGAAAAAGAACTGCTCGAATATCAGCTGAAGGTCAACCGTGTCCCGATGGATTCGGAACCCCGGTACATTAAAGTCCTGAACATTGACGCCGCCAAAAATCTCGGGCAGAACATCCTCAGCATCGTCGAGTCCACGCAGTTTACGGCCATTGTCATCAATTTTCTTGACGTGCTGGCCCACAGCCGCAGCGATTCTACCGTTATTAAGGAAATCGCACCGAACGAGCCGGCTTATCGTTCGCTTTCGAATTCCTGGTTCACGCACTCGCCGTTCTTCGAGGTGCTGAAAATGCTGTCGCGGCTGCCGGTGACCATACTCATCACTTCCGATCACGGGAGCATCCGCAGTCTCCATGGCACGCAGGTAATCGGCGATAAGGAAACCTCCACCAGCCTGCGCTATAAATACGGCAAGAACATCAAGGCCAATCCGAAACATGCCCTGCACGTGAAAAAACCGTCTGATTTTAAACTGCCGATGCGGGGCGTTAATACTTCTTACATCATTGCCAAAGAAGATTATTATTTTGTGTATCCGACCAATTATCATTATTATTTAAATTATTACAAAGACAGCTTCCAGCATGGCGGTATTTCCATGGAAGAAATGATCCTCCCGGTGATTGAATTGGATCCGCGCGTCTGATGGAATGCTATCCGATTTTAAGAAACAATTCCACATGCGGCTCGTATATTTAATCTAAAAAGACCGATAAGAACATGCTAACGACCTTCTCCCCATGAACCGTATCGCCTATATACTCGTTCCGGTACTTTTTTTTATCGGGTTGTTGTTTAATTCCTTTGCGTATTACGCCAAAGTCGTTTTTGCGCTGAACACATGGATTAACGATCTGATCCTATTGTCGATTCTGATACTTTCGCTGCATACGATTTTCCGTTCGGCCCGTCTGGACAGCATCGGCATCACGCAGAAGCTCCGGCTAATCCTGATATTAATCCTGATGATCTACCTGGTCAGCCTGGCGCTGGTTTCGGCGGTACAGCCGGAATTTATCACGCCGCGTTACGCCGGCGGTTATGTTTTCAAACCCAATTCCTGGTCGGCCATGGTTACCGCCAATATCATCGGAGCGGTAGCGATCATCAGCCTGACACTTTGTTTTCACCTGATTCGGAGCCTGATCTACTACCGTCAGAAAAAAAACACGCATTTTTATTTTCTGTTCATGGTGCTGAGCGGCGCGGTAACCATCATCTTAGCCACGCTTTCCGGCAAACCGCTGAAATATGACCTGGGTTATAATTTCATACTGACTTCGGTAGGCCTGATGGTAACCACGCTGTTCATGATCCCGAATGTTTTCCGTGTGGGTTGGGTCACGGCGCTAAACCGGAAACAGAAGTTCTTTACGTTTATCGGAGGCATTGTATTTGTTTTGGTGGCGGCCGGACTTTTCGGCGCGGAAGTCGGCGGCGGATTAACCTACGCCGATATGGTCAATTCCTACAGCATTCTGGCTGGTTCGTTTCTGATGCTGATGACCATTTTTATGTTGCTTTACAGCCTCGCCACCACCATCAATGTGCTGATGCATCTGCCAACGGCCGCCATTTACGACAAAAAGGTCCGGGAAATCAATTCCATTTACAGCCTGAGCCGCGCCATCACGACGGTATTTGATTTTGACCGGATCGCGCGTTCCGTAACGGAACTCGCGGCCGATGCCACCAACGCGCAGGCCTGCTGGATTGACACGGCAACTTCCAAATCGCCGGCGCTTTCCCGGCCGATGCAATTATCGGCGCTGAAGATTAAACCGCCGCTGAAAATACCCTACCTCGAGCGCAAACTGGAAAACCGCGGCCAGACCGAAAGTTATCCGGAAGCGACCGACCGCGACGTAGTCGAGGCCACGCTGAGCGCCATCATGGATGAGATTCTTAAAAATAAAAAACCGCTGGTCATCAATCAGGCGCGCCGAGAAAAACTGAGCCGGCATCTGAAAAAGACCGGCATTGAATCCCTGATGGTTGTACCCATGCTTTCTTACGAGGAAGTCATCGGTATCATATATGTCGCAAAAGCCATTCCTTTCGGATTTGACCAGGAAGACGTGGCGATCGTTTCGGCCCTGGCGAATCAGGCCACGGTGGCCATCGAAAATACCCGGCTCGTAAAGGAGTCCCTCGAAAGGGAACGTTTGGCTGAGGAACTGCGCATCGCCCACGAAGTACAGATGCGCCTCATTCCCCAGACGGTGCCCGCCGTGATGAATGCGGAGAAGACCTTTTCCGTCGGTATCGGCGCCGTAACCGTACCGGCGCTGGAAGTGGGAGGCGATTACTACGATTTTCTGAAACTCCCCGGCAATCATACCGGTATTGTCGTTGCGGACGTTTCCGGTAAAGGCACTTCGGCGGCGTTTTACATGGCTGAAATCAAAGGGATCATTCAGGCCCTCGGCGCGCAGTACACCTCGCCAAAGGAACTGCTGGGCGCGGTTAATCAAGTACTTTATCATAGCATCGACCGCAAAACCTTTATCACCCTGATATGGGCTGACATTGATATCGACCGTCAGGAGGTCCGCATCGCCCGCGCCGGCCACTGCCCGTTGTTATACCTGCACGGTAATCAGGCGGAATTCCTGCTCTCCGACGGCATCGGTCTGGGCCTGGATCCCGGACCAATCTTCCGCAAAAGCATCACGGAGCTTTGCCTGCCGCTCCAGCCCGAGGATGTATTCGTTCTCTATTCCGATGGACTCATGGAAGCGCGTAATGCCATGGGCGACGAATACGGTGAACAGCGGTTATCCGAAATCGTTCTGCGGAATCGGCATCTGTCCGCGGAATCTATCAAGGACACAATTATCGCCGATGTTTCGGCCTTCGTGGGCACAATGAAAAGCCACGATGACCTGACCTGCGTCGTATTCAAAGTTAACGCCGTTTCAGTCGTAAACACCCAGTCCCTGCCTGCCGCCACAGCCCGGGACGTAACCACAAATCCAATAGGTTGAATGAGCGTATTTTCAGCTTGAAATATTAATAAAATTCCTTTACTATGAATCGTTTTACGGAAAAATATATTCATTAAACAGGGCAAAATAGTATGAATGGTTTTGAAGTTACCCGAAGGGACCATCAGGAAATATCGACGTTGTTCATCAAAGGACATCTGGATGCCCACACCTATCCGCGTTTCGAGACCGAACTGCAAAAACTGATCGATGAAAAACGCTACAAAATTATCGTGGATTTCCGCGATCTTTCATACATTTCCAGCGCCGGCCTCGGGGTGTTTATGGGTTTCATCGAAACGGTGCGCGATCATTCCGGGGATATAAAACTATGCACCATGCCGCCCAAAGTCTTTAAGGTTTTTGATCTGGTCGGATTCCCAAGCCTCTACGAGATCCTGAGCGACGATCAGGAAGCCCTGAAACGATTCGAAAATCGTCCATCCGAAACGTAGGTATCCGTAACCCCCCGTATCATGAACACCGACAACCTAAATACGTTTTCCATGCAGATTGCCAGCCGAACGGACAATCTGGAAATCATTCGCATGTTCGTGGCGGATATCGCAAAAAACCTCGGCATGACGGAAGAGGCCGTTTATGAAATCGAACTTGCCGTGGACGAGGCCTGCACGAATGTCATCAAACATGCGTACCGCTTCGACAGCACGCAGTATATCGATATCACGGTACAAACCAATTCCAGAAAACTCACGATCATCATCAGCGACCGCGGCGTTGGATTCAACCCCGACCAGCTGGAATCGCCCGAACTACGCATCAAAAAACATGCCCGCGGCGGTCTCGGTATCGCGCTCATACGCAAGGTCATGGATGAGGTCACCTTTGACATCCATCCCGGCCAGCGCAATGAAGTGCGTATGGTCAAGTATTTTTAATTTCCCCGGTTTTCCACTTTCAGAAAAATTGCCCATGATTCTTATCGCCGTTTTTTCCGGCTTAAGTCTGTACCCTCCCGAAAATCTTCTTTATCTCATGATACCGGTTTTCCTGTTGTATCCTGAAATCCACTACCGGTTTAAATATTTTCCCTTTAGCCGCTATTTCAGAAAAGAACCGGAGATACTCGCTGACGCCCCCTACCGCTTAGAACCCGGACAACCTCTGCCGGTACTCGTCATGATCAAGGATTCGGACCGCTTCCCTATTCATATAACCAGGGTTGAAATTCTTGTCCGGCATGCCCGGGACCAAGTACAGGAAGAATATGGTATGGGAGAAGCCATCAGCCGGCCATTCTGGAGCAGGATTTTTGAAATAAATCTGCCGGCGGCCTTCAGGGGCAAACACGCCCTGGTTGACGTCACCATCCATGCGGAAGCAAAGGGGAAAAAAGTCGTCGTCCGTAACGACAATTTTACCGGCCTTTCACAGCAATCCCTGCGGGTGTTCTGCGCTGAAGTGCCTCTGCCGCTGCCGCCGGGTTGGATAGCCGGTGATATCCATTATCATAGTCATTACACTTCCGACCAGGTCGAATACGGCGCTTCCCTCGAAGATACGCGCATTATGGCCCGTTCAGCAGGACTGAAATTCTTTGCTGTAACGGATCATTCTTACGACCTGGATGACGCCTGGGACAATTATCTGACCCGCGACCCGTTTTTACCGAAATGGAAAGATCAAATTAATGCAATCGATCGCCTGAATGCAAATCCTGACGGTTGCGTGCTCCTGCAGGGCGAGGAAGTAACCTGCGCCAACGCCGATGGCCGGAACATCCACTGCTTGGTGCTCAATAACCGGGAATATCTGCCCGGTTCCGGGGACAGCGCGGAGCAATGGTTAAAGACGCGTTCGGAGCTTTTGTTAACCGATGTAAGCCGGCGCACGGCTTCCGAAGCGCTGATTATCGCCGCGCATCCGGCCGAGGAAGTCCCCATCCTCCAGCGCTGGCTGATTCGCCGGGGCAATTGGACTGACGCGGATTGGAATCAGCCTTTCCTCCACGGATTCCAGATTCTCAACGGCGCCGACAACCGCTCATTCCGGAACGCCCTCGCACGCTGGAAGGAACTCCTGTTGCAGGGACGAAGGGTCTGTATTTATGCCGGCAACGACGCTCACGGTAATTTCAACCGGTTCCGTCAGGTCCGCCTGCCGATGATTACCCTGCATGAACGCCTCGATTATCAGCTTTTCGGCTGGGCAAAAACGCTGGTCCGGCTGGACGATCGGCCGCTGAATCCGGAAAATATTTTTCATGCCATTCGCAACGGTGCGGTAATGATTTCTACGGGACCCTCAGTAGAAATCCAATTACAAAACCCGGATTCAAATCAATATTCCATTGGAAATATCGCCCCGCCGGGAAATTACTCTGCAATAATCAACGCGCAAAGCACTGCGGAATTTGGAATGATTACTAAGTTACAACTTATCCAGGGTCGGGTTGGTTCGAGTGAAATGACGGTTGCCGACAATGCCAACACTGCGTTAGGCTACAAAAAATCTTTTTCTCTGAAATTAAACCTACCCGCGAACGCTTATGTGCGTGCGGTTCTGGAAACCGATAAAAACCATTTATGCGTTACCAATCCTATTTGGATTGATGGCGCGCTTCATTAAACCAATTGAAGATACAGACTCTTAAGATATAGCGTTTCCGGAATCTGCAGGATCCATGGATGGTCCGGCGGCTGATAGGTAATCCGCTCCACCCGCAGCCGCACGCCGTGATCGGCCGAAGCAAAGCGCGCCGCTTCCAGCATGAGATCGACCGGCATGTGATACGCGCAGGACGATAAAACGATATAGCCGCCGCGCCGCAGCATCGGGATGGAATCGTGAAGCAGTTTCCAATAGGTCCATTTCAGCTTAGGTATCCCTTCCTTCCGTTTTGCAATAGCGGGCGGATCCATAACGATGACCTGATACTTTTGCGGCTCGGCAAGGGACGGGCGCTGTTCAAGAAAAGAAAACACGTCGCGGCAATCAAATCGGCAGGCGTCATGCATAAGGTTCCGTCCTGCATTGCGCGCTGCGGCCTCAACAGCCTGGGGATCGCTGTCGATACCGGTAACCTCAGCTCCGGACGCGGCCATGGCCACCGAAAAACCGCCCGAATAACAGAACAAATCCAGCCCTTTTTCCCCGCGCCCGATTAACGAACGGACAACCGATCGATTGTCCCTTTGATCTAAATAAAAACCTGTCTTGTGCCCTTTTTTGACATCGACAATAAATTGAAGCTCGTTTTCTCGGATGAAAATTTCTTCCGGCACGGCTCCGAACAACAGCCCGGATGATAATTCCAGCCCCTCTTCCTGGCGCGATTCCATGTCGCTGCGTTCGTAGATGCCATCCGGTTTTGCCAGATCGGCCAGTATATTGGTTATCGCCGCCCGGAAACGATCAACGCCAAGCGTCCGGAATTGTACCGACAAATAACGGTCATACTGATCGACCATCAGGCCGGGTATGAAATCCGCTTCGCCGTGGACCAACCGCATGGCATTCGATGATATTTTAATGGCTTTTCGGTATTCCAGAATTTTTTTTATCCGGTTGTAAAAAAAGTCCTCGTCAATGGGAATGTTTTGCCTGGAGTAGATACGCACCGGTATATGCGATCGGGAATTGTAAATCCCAACGCCGATAAAATTATTCTGTGAATCGCACACCGACACGGCGGAGCCATCCTCGATGGACTCGCGGTCTTTGCGGTGCGTCGCTATATCATCGCGAAAAATCCAGGGATAGTTGTTGAGGATTTTCTTTTGTTTGCCTTCTTTGAGCCGGATGCGCTGCATGGTCTTTCAATGGTCTTTAACGTTTAATGAATAACTCGGATGGGTTTCATATTTAACAAACCGCGCAAGATACGCAATGACCAAAGCGGTTCCGCTTGCTGAAAAAACAAACATCGCCTGCGGTGACAGCGCGATCCAAATCCATCCGCCCGCAATACTGGCCAGCATGATCATGACGCTGTGGAAACTGGTAAAAAAACCAATTGCGGTCGCTGTTTCTGATTTCGGGCACAGATTGGTAATCCATGCCTTGGAAATGCCTTCCGTGGCCGCGGCATACGCCCCGTATAAAAAAAATAATCCGTAAATCCAGTATATATTGCCGATAAAAGCGATGCCCGCGTAAACGACAACAAAAATTAAAAGGCCGGCCAACAGCGTAGGCTTCAGGCCGATCCGGTCGCCGAGATGGCCCAGCGGGTAAGAGAGCAGCGCATAGACCAGATTATAAAAAATGTAAACACCGATGACGTGCGCGTCGCCTATGCCCCGATGTTTCAGAATCAACAATAAAAAGGCGTCGGAACTGTTCATCAGGGCAAACGCCAGCAGGCCAATCACCAGACGGCGATAGGCCGGCGCCGACGTTTTCCAGTATGTCAGATAGCTGAAAAATCCGGTCGGCAGGTTTTTTTTCCGATCGGCCGATTTGTCCCTGACCATCATAGAAAAAATTACCGCCACTAAACCCGGTAATGCCGCGAGAATAAACAGCGTTCTGTAATCGCCGGGATATGCGATAAGGTAAATCAATGCCAGCGCCGGCCCGATTGCCGCGCCGAGCGTATCGGCGCCCCGGTGGAAACCGAAAACCCTACCTTTATGCTCCGGTGTCGTCTCGTCGGACAGCAGAGCATCCCGCGCGGCCGTTCGTATGCCTTTACCAAAACGGTCCAGCGTGCGGGCCGTGAAAATCCAGATGGGATACACCAATACAGCCATCATCGGCTTGGATACGGCGCTTAATGCGTATCCGATTTGAATGAACGGCGCGCGCCGGCCTGACAGATCGGACCATCTTCCGAAATATCCTTTGCTCAGCCCGGCCACCGCCTCAGCGATGCCTTCCAGCACACCGATAAGCAAAACGCTGAAACCGATCGACTGAAGGTACAGCGGCATTACCGGATACAGCATCTCGCTGGCTATGTCGGTAAAAAGACTGACCAGTGAAAGTAAAATGACCGTGCGGGTAATGATTTTCATGGCATGTATTTACGGGGTCGGCTGGAAATCAATTTGTCGGGAATCGGCGCCGGATGATAATGGTCCAGATAGGCCATCACGGAATCAACATATTCGGTACAATAATATAAATCTTTAAAATCCGGATGAGCAAATTTTTCCGAATAGATGGCTTCAAACACTTGCAGTAACGGTTCAAAAAAATGTCTGGTATTGAACAAAATAATAGGTTTTTGGTGAAACTTCAGTTGCTTCAGTGTGATAACCTCAAGGAGTTCCTCAAGCGTACCGAACCCCCCCGGAAGCGCAATAAACGCATCCGAACGATTTTCCATGATGGCTTTTCTTTCCCGTAAATCCTGAGTAATGATGATTTCATCCGCTTCTTCATAAACAACATTCATTTTATGCAATCGCTCCGGAATGACGGCAATAATTTTTCCTTTCCCCGATTGGCAGGCTCGTGCCACCGTTCCCATAAGTCCGATACGTCCGCCGCCAAAAATTATATTAAAATTTCTCCGGCTCAGCGCCTTACCCAGTTCATGCGCGGCATTGTGATACGCATCATGGATAGTATCGCTGGAAGAAGCGTAAATGCATATTGTCTTTATTGATACCACACAAGGACCCGTCAGGTTTTTTATGACCGCAAAACATAATGGATAGCGCTTAATTTGTCAACAGATTTAATTCACAGCTAAAGCTTGATTATAGAATTTTTTTTTATTACCATTAATGCCATAATGCGCCCGTAGCTCAATGGATAGAGTGTTGGCCTCCGGAGCCAAAGGTTGTGGGTTCGACCCCCGCCGGGCGCACAAAAAACAGAGACGGTATCAGTCACTGTTTTTTTTTGGACGAAACCTGCAATACGGATTGCCCCAACCCTCTGTTCTAATAACATCATCAGCCCGCAACATTTTGCGCCCGTAGTCCCGACTACAGGCGGGAGGGTGGCCTCCGGAGTCCCGACCCATGTCGGGATTGTGGGTTCTCCGCCTGAGGCGGACCCGCCGGGCGCACAAAAAACAGAGACGGTATCAGTCACTGTTTTTTTTTGGACG
>CAZSRX010000034.1:27701-40263 GCA_964609675.1 uncultured Bacteroidota bacterium
ATCATCAGCCCGCAACATTTTGCGCCCGTAGTCCCGACTACAGGCGGGAGGGTGGGTCTTTCGCTCATATAATCACAAAATATTTTATCAATAAAATTTCATTTTAGATTTTTTTTTATTATTTTTGCCTATTGAATCAACCTATAAAAATTTCATAAAGGAATATTTATCATGAGAACTATACACGCTCCCCGTGGCAATCAAATAACTTGCAAAGGCTGGATACAGGAAGCCGCCATGCGCATGCTGATGAACAACCTCGATCCGGAAGTCGCCGAGAATCCGCAGGAACTTGTTGTTTACGGCGGATCCGGCAAAGCGGCACGGAATTGGGAATGTTATGACGCGTTAATCAGAACACTGCAGAACCTTGAAAACGACGAAACGATGTTGGTGCAGTCCGGCAAACCGGTTGCGGTTTTTAAATCACATACCGATGCGCCGCGCGTGATTATTGCCAATTCCAACTTAGTTCCGTATTGGGCCACCTGGGAAAAATTCCGCGAGCTGGAGCGTATGGGACTGACCATGTACGGGCAGATGACCGCCGGAAGCTGGATTTATATCGGCACACAGGGTATTCTGCAGGGCACTTATGAAACCTTCGGCGCGCTGGCTCAAAGGCATTTCAAAGGATCGTTAAAGGGCACCATTACACTGACCGCCGGCCTGGGCGGCATGGGTGGCGCCCAGCCGTTGGCCGTCACAATGAATGACGGCGTAGCTATCGTGGTGGAAGTGGACCCGGTGCGCATCAAACGCCGCTTAGACACAAAATATTGCGATGTCATGGCTACCGGCGTGGATGAGGCCTGGAATATGGCCCAGGATTTCAAAAAGAAAGGCGTGGCCAAATCCATCGGCCTTCTCGGTAACGCCGCCGAAGTGCTGCCGGAAATGCTTAAAAAAAATTACCAGCCCGACGTACTGACCGATCAAACCTCAGCCCACGACGCCCTGCACGGCTATGTACCGGTCGGCATTAAAGTCGAAGAACTTGTTCAATATCGAAAAGATAAGCCGGAAGATTATATCAAACGAGCCATGGAATCCATGGCCATTCATGTGGAGGCCATGCTGGAATTTCAGAAGCGCGGCGCCGTCACGTTCGATTACGGCAACAACATCCGCCAGCAGGCGCTGAAGCAGGGCGTCCAAAAGGCGTTTGATTTCCCCGGATTCGTGCCGGCGTTCATTCGTCCGCTGTTCTGCGAGGGCCAGGGACCGTTCCGCTGGGTAGCCCTGTCCGGCGACCCGGAAGATATATATACCACCGACAGAGCTTTGATTGAAGCCTTTCCGCATAAAGAACATATGATTCGCTGGCTGACCAATGCAAAATCCAAAATTCATTTTCAAGGACTGCCGTCCCGCATCTGTTGGCTGGGCTATGGCGAACGCGACAAGGCCGGGCTGATATTCAATGATCTGGTCAAAACGGGAAAAGTCAAAGCGCCGATCGTGATCGGCCGTGATCATCTGGACTGCGGCTCTGTGGCCTCGCCAAATCGTGAAACCGAATCCATGAAAGACGGCAGCGATGCCATCGCCGACTGGCCGCTCCTGAATTTTGCCATCAACGCCGTCAATGGCGCCTCGTGGGTATCCCTGCATCACGGCGGCGGTGTGGGCATCGGATATTCCCTGCACGCCGGCATGGTGATTGTTGCCGACGGCACAGACGCCGCAGCCAGGCGCCTCCAGCGCGTCCTTATCAGCGATCCCGGCATGGGCGTGGTCCGCCACAGCGACGCAGGATATGATGAAGCCATCAAAGTGGCTAAAGCGAAAAATGTGAAAATACCGATGATGAAATAAATCTTTTGACCCGGAACTTACGCTTAACGCCCAGTATATCCGCTGGGCGTTTCTCATTTTTTTTAAAATTCGTTATTCAGTAACAAATCGCCGTGAATAAATCGATCACCGCTCCTGCAAGGACTACTGTGGTCATAGTTACGATAAACGCAATAGCGCGTGCGAAAGACGGCGCGGTACTTTCCCGTTCCTGGACGGGCACCGCCGGTAATGGCCCACCGCACTGATTGCAGTATAGCGTTGACCTTTTACATTTTTTTGGCTCCCCGAATCATCTGGTAAGAAAAATATCCAAGGATGATTATCACCAATGCCATAATGCTCCATATCCACCATGTACTGACAAACCACGGCTGAACGGTGTCGTCAACCGGCTGGGCACATATCATTTCCGGTCCCAGGATGGCTGGTTTTAACTCGGCGGGGATTTTTTCTTCAAAATAAATGACATCATACTGCGGAGCCCGATCGTTTGGCTTGCCGTAGGCCAGCGCGTAATCGCGGTCCGGTGCGAGTTCCGCTTTCATCACGACCTGTTCGCCCCATAGCTTGACATCCTGAATGGTCAGCGGTTGATCGTCCCGGTTGTGAATCACGATTTTTATTTTGTCGCTCTGGATGCGAAAATGTTCAAAACGGTTTTCCTCCACGGATGAAAGAACGCCGTTATAAAAAGACACCCATTGTTCCACCTCGCCTTTGGGTGCCGTGACAATACCCGACCGGTAATAGGCATCAAAACGGCGGTAATAATCCTTCTCATGGGTCAGCGCCAGATCCATGCGTGATATCAGGAACCGCTGGGATAGTTGAACAAGAATTTCTGTTTGTTTTAATTCTTTGTCCTGCTTTAGGTCCTTCCGGAGAACCATTAGCTCGTCATACGCTCCCTGGTCAGTGAGGTCTTTGTAGATACTCGCGCCGCGAACTTTGATTTTTCGTGAAAAGTAATTCGGGCGGATGGTCAACCGGTAAAAACCGTAATTGCTCCGGCTGAAGTGGATGTCGGTATAATCGTAGCTGATATAATCATTATGAATCCGGACAATGCGGTGGTTCTCCTTGATCATAAACCAGTCGGTCTGGTCCATACTCCCTTCCAGGGTGACGAGCCCGTCAAAATTCCGGTCGCTCAGTTCCAGATGAATGCGGTTGACTTCCGGCCGGTCCTCGGCCTTGAGCGTCACATAGGTGTCCGATTGTTTATGACTCTGGTTCAGTATCGTGATGGGCTGTTCTTTTCGCTCGGTCTTCATTTCCAGGATTTCCAGCATATACGGTACCTCAGCGGTATCTTTCCCGGACAAGTCATAAATCCGCAGATCGTTCAGCGGAAGGCTGGTTTTTGCGATTACGGCGGGCGGCAGATGGATCGCGTACCATCCTTTTTCCGAAATGTTTTCGATGCTGCGTTTGTACTGGTATGACGGCATCTGTGCATGGCCGAAGCCTGCCAGAAGCCATAACAGCGCCAGACCGCTAAAGAGTTTTGGTTTCTTCATCATCAAACAACACATGTTTAAATTTCTGGTATAAAAACGCGACGATTAATAATAGTATGCCAAGACTGATAAACATAATAATTTTTCCGCCCGTGCTGATGTCGGCCAGATCGTACAACACCACCTTGAAAAGCGTGATGCCCACCAGCGCCATCGACGCGTACCGCCACAAGGGCTTGCGCTTCCAGATGCCGATAACGATTAACATCACCGAGTACAACCCCCATAAAATACTGTAGCCCACGCGATAAGCCCACTCGGAATCGAACTTTAACAGGATGATGAGGTTTGACAATTCCGCGCTGAGCAGAATGAGGACGATAAAGTGGTTGAAAATTTCCAGCGGCCGCATCAGTACGGGATAATAGTTCCTGACCATTGCCCGGAACCGATGGATCAGCAGCAGGAAAAACGCAATCCCGATATATCGTATGAGAATGTACCATACGGTTACGTGATAATACGCTTCATTCGGAGAACCCCATAAATACTTCGTCCGCAGGTCATCGAATATCCCAAAACACGCCGGCAAAAAGATGAGCATAAAAAATAAATTCAGGCCAAACAAAATCCAGAACAGCCATTTGGCTTTCCACTTATAGGTGATCAACAGGCTTAAAACCGACAGGTACAGCGCCGTGTAATTAAACAGCCACAGCGCTTTGAACGAATTGATGTCATAATCGTAAAGGCCGTAATCAAGTTTGATGTAGCTGGCCTGGAAAAGGCGGTAGAAATAGTAATCGATTTCCAGGAAACACGCAATATAGGCCAGGAGAATCAGAAGGCCAATCAGAATGTACCGCATAGCGGCGCTCAACCACTGTTTCTCGATATTCTCGTAGAAATACTGAGGCCGGTATCCCAGCCACAGCATACCCGTAAGGCTTCCCAGATAAATAACCGAAGTTAAGAACATGATATTGATCACGGGCAGTATGGAAAGGTCGGTATCCCATCGGATATCGTAAAAATTACCCCAGTCGTGTATCAGGCTGATGCACGCCATCAGAATCAGCGCGTACGACAAACGCTCGTAGAACGCTACCTGCTGGGTACGCCCGATCCAGAAAAGCAGGAACGCGCCGAGCGCCCACAACAGCGTAACCCAGCTGCCTTCCAGTTGGACAGGTACGGCTATAACCAGGAATGTTATCACCAGCCCGATCTGCAGGAAGAAAAACCGGCGGTCGGCCATGCGCATCCGGTACGTGATAAGGCTGAAGATAAAATGAAATACAGCGTTCGCGAGCGTAAACAGGCCGATAAACATTCCGCCCAGAATGCCGTCAAAAATATCATAGCCGATGCCGTAAAACATAAAACTGTTGATGGTCAGCATGACCACGTCGTTATAGTTGAATTTTTCTTTCTTCACTAATTTAAAAGCGACGACCATCAGGTAAAAGATGACAAAGAATATCGTGCTGAACGTAAGCGCGATCGCCAGATGCTTGTCCGGTTCATATTTCGCGCTGTACCAACCCCAGAACATCAGCCACGACAGGTACATGGCGAACTGGTACAGGAGTCGCCAGTTTTTACGGAAGGATAAAACGAGTATCCCGATGTTAATGATGGTCATGTAGGAAAGCAAAATCAGCACCCGCCCCGATTGGTCGCTCAGCAGGCCTGGCACGGCGTACGCACCCACCAGACCGATAATGCCGATGACTTGCAGGTCATACATCACCGCCGCAAACACCGTGAACGCGGTCAAAAGGACCATCAGCACAAACGCGGCCTCGCGCGGTATCAATTGATAAAAACTAAACGCCGCAAATACGGAGAAATACAGCGTCGCCATGCCACCGCTGAGCAGCACCGCGCTGAACGCGTGGTATTTCGCTTTCAGTCTGAACGCGATGCCCAGCAGTACCGCGCCGGACAGCAATCCGAGTGCGACACGGCCGATGGGACCGATCATATCGCGGTCAATGGCATACTTGACAAAGAACCCCAGGCCGAGCACGAGTATGGCAATCCCGATGATCGTAATCAGCTTGCCGCCGATAAAAGCTTCAATCCCACCGGACGTTTTGCGAACCCCACCCGCAGGAGCTACGGGGACGGGCTTCGTCTCCGGAATGGCCGTCGGTTCCTTTACAGCCGCTGCCTCAGGAATCCCAGCGGTTTCGGGAATCACAGCCGCTTCCGCCGGTTTGATTGCTTCCGACGTAACCGCCGGCATTTTCGAAACGGCTTTTTCATTAACGGTATCCTTCAGTTTCTGCAACTCCATCTGGATATGAATCAGCGTCTGCGTCATGTGATTCAGCCGTTTCTCCAGTTGATCGATCCGCTCGGAATCTTTCATAAACGGTATTCCTCATATATCCATAATTGGTTGAATGGCCATATAATGTACTTTATTAAAAATTACGCTTCAAGATATTTTTAGAATAAAAAAAGGCCGTACTCCACAGCCTTTTCCCAATTGGATGATATCTTATGGGCATTCTTCATTAAAATCATCCTATCGGTAATTTCATAATTATCCGCTGTACGTTTTGCAATACGAATTTTTTTTTTACCAACCAATCTGGTCCGGACGCGAATTGTCTGCAATCAGTTGTTTAAAAATCTATCAAATGTAGTTTAATACAGCTGGATAGGCGCCCAACGTTCCGGGCTACATGCCGGCAGGGATGTTTACCGCTGAACATCCTGTAAAAAAATGAATTACAAATTTAACTTTTTTCCTGTCTTACGTAGCCCGAACCCCCTGCTTACGTGTAGGCGCTGTTAGTGGCCGGCATTTTCGTTATATTTTATGTCCGTAACTTCCAGTTTTAACCAGGTCCAGTCTTTATCATCAAGTTTCCAGGTGGAGGTCATTTTTGCAGGAACTTTGATTCCTTCAAATGTCTTGTAATCCAATATATTCATTTCCCAATTATATCTTTTAGAGTCTTTTTCGTTGCCTAAGTAACGTAATGCTGAAAATTCCGTAACGTCACCATTTGAATTGAAATAAAATGTTCCACTCCCCGTAGTACCTTTGTAAGTCATTGTTGCCTTTGCTGTATTCGCGTCTATTTGTTCCCAAATAATGTACGGACTCAATGCCAATGAAGGAAACCAAACCATTTCACCCAGATAACGTTGCAACGTGCCTTCATCCAATTTTTCACCACGTTCATTTACAATTTCGAATAAGGAATTCATTTTGATCAACATTTCACCCTTACCATCGTCAAACTTATCGCGTCCCTGAAAACTCAATAAGCTATTCATTTTAACATCTACTGACCAAATAAATGCAGGATTGTCAATGGTAGTATATTGTATGGCTTTTGCAGTCATCCAATTATCTTGCTCTGGTTTCATTTGCATTTCTGCGATTTGAGAGACTTTGCCGTAACTTATAAAGGGCTTTCCTATTACACCTGAATTTTTTAACCATTTTTTTACAGGATCAGGCAAATTGCTTAAATTACTTTCATTTAAAGTTCTGTTTTCGATGTTTAAATTTTTATTAAGCAACTGTACCGTCTCATGCTCAATGATTTTTTGAAAGTGATAATAGCCAAATGAAACTACTGAAACAGTCAAAATGATAATATTGGGTATAGTCCCAAACTTTGCGTCTTTCCAAAACAATACAATAAGAACTTGTGAAAGTATTATGGCATTAAATCCTATTAGCCAGGCATATTGGGAATCCAATAAGTGTAACACACCATATGTTAAAAACAGGATTGTTGCAGTCAACCAGAAAACTCCCATTGTTTTTGAAATCGGAAGCGTCAGCGCTTTTACTTCTCTTAATTCAAAGCCTTTGACAAATCCAAACAAGTGGATGAATCCGTGGAGTAGTACAATGATTAAAAATGCAATTTTCATTTTTGTCCGTCATTCGATTGTCGTTTTATGCTTTCGCCTAACGTTCCGCGGGTAGGCGCCGTTTTAATGGCGTATAGCCGCTGTTAGGCGCTGAAAACTGGCTAATTTGTCTTTTTTAATGGTAATCCTAACCATGTTAAAGGTAATTCATTAAACTTATAATGACAGTTAACACTTTGGATATAATCAAGTACATCTTTATATTCTTTCTTTTTAAACCAATCGCTTAGAACATATACGTATTCTACTCTTAATCCCAATGGTGTAACTAGCTTCAAGTATTGTTTTCTTTTAAAATCACAGGTCTGTAATTTTTCATCAACCGAGCCTGCTACCTGCTGATATTTAACTTCTATAATGAATAATGTATCGCGAACTATTACGAGCATTGCATCATCAGGCAAAATTTTTCTCGAAATTATTTTTTTCCAGTCAATATTGTTTTCATCAAGAAACTTGTAAAACTCATGTTTTCTAAAACATCGTGCTACTAATTTATTCTCAAAATAGACTTCAATTCCTGCTTGTTTTTTTGATCTTTTTAAATTGTACCCAGGGATTTTTTCTAATAATTTATAAAGATCAACTTTTTCTTCAAAATTTAATCCTGTTAATGTGTTTGCTCCTCCTATTCCGCCTTTTTTCATAATGACACCTCAAAAAGATTAAGATTATTTTTATTGTCTTCAATGCATTTTTTTAATCTTTTTATTGATAACGATATAAACTCTTCTTCAAGCTCACAACCAATAAAAAATCTATTCAATTTAATAGCAGCTATGCCAGTAGTTGTGCTTCCAGAAAAGGGATCAAAAATTAAATCTCCTTCTTTAGTACTTGCTAAAAGTATTCTTTCAAGAAGTTGTAGTGGTTTTTGAGTTGGATGTTTCCCAAATATTTTTTCATTACCATTTGGGGCTGGGATAGTCCATACTGTTTTCATCTGTTTACCTTTATTTATTCTTCGCATTTCTTCATAATTAAAAAAATGTTTTGAATTTTTATTTTTAGCGGCCCAAATGATTGTTTCGGTTGAATGGGTAAAATATCTACATGAAAGATTTGGTGGTGGGTTTGGTTTTTCCCAAGCAATATCGTTAAGTATTTTCATGCCAAGTTGTTGCATAGCAAACCCTACAGAATAAATTACATGATTAGTGCCTGATACCCAGATAGTACCATTGGGTTTTAGCAATTTTTGACATCTGGAAAGCCAAGAAAGATTAAATTCATGATTCTCATTAACACCTTTAGATTTATCCCATCTGCCTTTGTCTACCTTTGTCATTTTACCAGCATGACAAGTTATACCTCCGTTAGACAAGAAATAAGGCGGATCTGCAAAAATCATATCAAAAATTCCATTAGGATGTTTCACCATCAAAATATCCATCAAATCAATGCAACTCATTTGATACAAGGATACACCTTTTTCTTCATCTTTAAAAACACAATTTTTTTGAGGAAAACTATAAACAGAAATGATATTTTTATTCATTCCTAAACCTTCTTTTATATATTTGTACAAAGATATTTCAATATTATTTTCTAAAACTTATTTCACTTAATTCTACATTAGCCAGTTTTTTGGCGCATAACGTTTGCGGCACGTATGCTGTGCCCGCCTATCAATAATCAGTTTGCGTGCCTGCTGTTAGGGACACGCAAACTGCTACCCCTTGTCAAAGCGGGCATGGCATACTGCCGCTGTTGGTTGTCTGTGCTTGCGGCATTGCCTTTGTGCGCCCCTCTTTAGCCAGCCAGCACGACGCTGGATGGCTTTTGCTATGAAGGCCAATAGACTTTTCGTAATGGTATCAAACTCTTTGCATCCGAATCAAAATTGTCATAGTATTGTGTTATTAGACTAACTAATTTGTCTAAGTCAACTAAATTAATTGGAATATTGGATCTTTCAGCTTCATATTTGGCTTCTTTTGCAAAACCACCCGATGAAACATATAGTCCCTTGTCTCCTGACCGTAACCCTCCAACAAAGCTTCTGATTTTATCTGCGCCCATTTGACCTGTTCGATGCTTCACCTCAACTACTATTCTGGGTTCTTCAAGACCTAACCCATCTGGCGAAGCAATAATATCTCTTCCTCTATCAGGTCCTTTGGTTGAAATACTTGTTTTATATCCCATAGATCGAAGAAGACCTGCAACTAACTCCTGCATTTCCTCCCAATCAAGCAACAGTAATTTGTCTTTAATAAATTCATGCGCTTTCTCGACAAAATCATTTTTGATTATGTCAAGGCTTTCATCAAGTTTTGGTGGTGGTGGAACATCATTATCACTATTTGTTGATTCCTTTATTAAGCCAAGAATTTCCTTTTCTGTATCTCCTGAAAGAGAAAAAATAGTCAAAGTGGAACCAAGCGAATTCCGAGTTGATGTTGATAGGGAATCTCTGGATAACTCACCAATCCATTCAGTCTTCCGTGAGTGAAAATATTCAGATAACTTATCATCAAACACATAATCAGATTTGATTTTGCCCACTATGTATTTCCGTTCAGCAGGATTGTACGTAATGGTAAAATCATTCACTTTGAAATCAAACCTGAATCGACTAATTTGGCCTGTCGCATTTATCAATTTTCCACCAGAATATTTGTATGTTTTGCTCAATAGATTTCTAATCTCTTCAGAATTTGATATCTTTGATAGATCACCTATTTCATTCCATCCAATTGCAATTATTCCTTTGCTTCTAAATTCTTCAAATAGAAATCCGCCTTCACCTGCTCTGACCATCCACATATTGATTCCTTTCTTCCCCGTTACCATGGACGGTAACGGTTTGTTTTGGGGCGCACTGTCTTATGCCGCAAGCATTGCAACCAACGTTCCGCGGGTAGACGACGTGGCGGGCGCGCGAAATCTAATAAAATATGACAATAGCTCTTTTAGCGCGACCGCTATGTGTGAAGCACCGTAAAACGTTACTAATTTATTACCTAAATCTATCATTGTTTATCAATACTTTCTAAAAACTCAATAACGGTGCTGAACGAACGCCTAACCGCCTGTTAGGCGCAGTCTGGCTGAGATAGGCCATGACATTCTGTAAATAACAATCCGCTTTGGCACGGACAATAATCTCTTCCAGTGAGGTGTCGTATAAATTCAATTTTAGTAACATTGTCAAACACATTATCTGAAATGGAAGTGTTTTCGTAATAAAGTTTCCAAAGCCGCCTGATTACATTTGTTTCTTCTGGCAGACCTGTATCAGGAATATTAATTGAACCACTTTTAACGACTAGAGTCTTTAAATCTTTTTTTAAATCGGAAGCGTTAATATAGTCTTGAAATGAGAAAACAAGAAATGGTACCAAGGTTCGGTGGAGAGAATCACCTGATACAAAACCATTACAAAAGGGTAAATAATATAAATACTGCACATCTACTGCATCTGAACTTCGTGGACCTATATAAGAACAGGAAACTGCTAACTGAAATATAGCAAGAGTTTTTACGCAAAAAAATGAATAAGGCGCAAAATTTACAAACGATTCAGGATGTTCTTTTTCCCATCTATATATTGCTTTATCTTGAAAAAATTGGTTAATATTAAAATCGGTTAAGAAAGATTTAAATAATTGAAATTGATCTAATCTAGCAACGGATTCAGCAAAAAACACACCCAAATCTTCAAGTTTAATTTTAATTGGTGCTTGTTGTTGAATGTTTTTTCGAAAAGCCTCAAAATCAATTTTCTCATAATTTGATCTCCAGATGCGAGCTAAATTCCAATCGTCATCGCTAAAAACACCGTCTTTCCATCTTCTTGTCATTTCTTCCAAAGTAGTTTCATTAATTACTAATCGTGTTTCATCTCCACGTTTTACATAATTAGAAAAAACATGAGGCCTACCAGCCATTTCAATTTTTTGATATCCACATATTTCAGCTATAATGAGATCTTTGTAATATACTGACATAAAGGAATTAAAATGCATTAATTTTGAAGCAATATTCTTAACTCTTTCATCAGGCGGCTTTGATTTATCATTTTTCTCAAGATCAGCTATTATTTCATAACACAACGTTGGCACAACGACAACATGAAAATATTTATTTAAAAAAAACACCTCACGAAAAGATAAACTTTCTATTGCTGATTTGTCAAGAATTAATGATGGTGCCATATGGTATAACTCACAGCCAGATTGCGCCTAACGTTCCGCAGGTAGGCGACGTGACCGCCGCCATAGACTTAGAAAGGCGGCGGGCATGTGGGAGCCACGCACAACGGAAACTTTGTTAAAAGTTAATTTCAAATTTATCGTTTTTCTTTTCATAATTACTCATGTGTGGCGACCGAACGCCTAACCGCCTGTTAGGCGAATTGCGGTGCTTTTCAATAATAATTTTTTGGGCAGTATTACTGGTTTTCATCATATACGCGTTTTAAAATATCCTTAAAGGTATTTTTGTAACTCTCATATTCAATCGCAGTAATATTAAGTCTGTAGCATCTTAGATTTTGTTGATATTCAATATTTTCTTCGTCAAATAGCTTTTCTATTTCTTCAGATTTGTTGATATATAATTTTATATTAATTCTTTGCCGTTTAGGATGAAGTGTGAGAAAATTATTTGTGATACCGTTTTGTGATATTCCAATATAATATTTATTATATTTGGGCTCTATCTTTTTATCAATATTTTTTAAGGTATTCATAATATCATCTGCAATCTTAAGCATTTCTGGTGAAGCCTTTCGCTCCCACAATGAACGATCTGCGACTTGTTTATCATCATCCTCCTCTTCTTCGGTTCCTAAATATACTTGGTCAAGGACTTTTGTGAATAATAATGAAATATTATCCTCATATACATAGGCATTCATTTGCAAAGCTATCAATGGTATAAAACCATTAAAAAGTGAAATAACATTTAAAAATCTTGCGGTTATATCTTCTGCAATAATAACAGCGATATGTTCATATTGAGGATATCGTTTACGTTCAATATCCCAATATTCAATTGTTCTAATGATATGACTTTCATCTGTTGAACCCAATTGAATTTCAACTTCGTATCTTTGATTTGTCTCTGAATCATATAAAAGAAGGTCTAATCTACCAGCGTGAGGCTGCCTTCTTTCAATGTCTTTCAAGATTAAATCACCAAGTCCTAAAACGGTTGGGTCATCGGCAATTACTTGTTGAACCCATTTTTCATTAAATTCAGAATGATTTTTAAGACTAATCTTTTCCTGTTTAATTAATTTCATATGATAACCTCTTTGGTTTTAATATACTGCCCAAAAAACACTTTTTGAATAAAAAAAGCACAGCATTTCGCCTAACGTTCCGCGGGTAGCCGACGTGACCGCCGCCACTAAAATTCGAAAGGCGGCGGGCATGTGCGAAGTGCCT